>NZ_VFUX01000015.1:0-142864 GCF_006441275.1 Mesorhizobium sp. B2-4-17
TATCCGACTTCGAAATCGTTGCGTCTATGGCCTTTCCGAAGGTCAGATTCGGGCCGAAGCGTCAGCAGCAATTCAGTCCCGGTTGCGGTGTCATGAGCCCTGACTAGAAGCAGGTGGCGTCCGGCGGGGAGATCGATGGGAGCACCATTCTCGATCACCGCGACAACGATCCAATTGTGCCCGCGCCGCGATGCTATGATGTCGCCTGCTCGCATGTCGTGGGTCATCGCCTTGTCCAGTCGATTTCATGGTAGGGGCGCTCGATAGGAGTGATATCCGTAGAGGAAGGGCCGACGCCCCTGCCCGCAATTTTCGCCAGCAGCCGATACATCTCTTTGGCCTGATCCTCGTTCAGACTGTGCGCCCCGAACTCCTCCATCTTGTGTTGGAACATCCTGAAGCGTTGCTGCTCCGTCGGATCGAGCTCACTCAAGTCCAGGGTTGAGAGATCGGCGCGTCGTGGTGCAACGCGGTCAAGGCCGAGCGCTTCGAAGGTGCGGCGCAAGGAGTTGAGCGTCGTTTGAAAGGCTATCAAGTCGGCGTAGTTGATTGTGTCGGCTTCCGCGAAGGCAAGCTGCGCCTTTTCCAAGATAATCGTCGTGGTTGCAGCGTTCTGGATCAGGCTGAGCTGCGACTGGCTGACCTTGCCGGGGCCGCCGAGGTCGGCAACGTGGGCTGCCATCAAGTCATGCAAGCGCCGCGCCCATCGCGACCGCCCATCGATGCCGGGCAGGATTTCCTTGCCGTTGGTGACGCGGGTCCTTGATGATCGGTGGCGGCGCGGCGTGGGATGATTATCGTCCATTGGCGAAGTGCTAGCTTTCTATGAACGAAGTACTCGCTTCCCCGTAGCTATCCTATGACTATCGGTTAGCTATCGCCGGGCTTGTTTTGCTTCAATTCAACTGATAAAGCTAACTGTATATTAGCTGCTGTGATGCGTAAAGCTGAACATTTACAGCGCGTTATGGTGCCACACGCTTTAGTAATAATGAAAATCGACCTGTGACGCGGCTTTTCGGCGCTGGTGCCGGAGGGCGCTGCCGCTATGCATGCGGCGCGAGGCTGCGCGCATAAAAATAGGGGCTACCGCTCGGAATTCTTCATCGCCTGAGTTTTTCGCGTGTGTTCCCCTGTTCCAGAAGCGAATGCGGATCAATAATCCCAGCAGCGCAAAAACACTGCAAAAGCTATATGTACACTTATAGGGTTTGCAGTGTTTTCCCGGGCTCGGGACTACCGCGCCTGCTCCTGCCACTCATCGCTGAATTCAAGCGCCCTTTGGCGCGACGAGGCCCACACGGTTCCCGGCGTCACGCCTTGCACGTACACGGGCACCGCTCCGAGCAGCTTCTTGAAATCTCCATCGCCCCGTTTCTTGAAGTCATCGATGGTGTTGTCTACCGCGCGAACACTCACGCCAAAGCGCTGCGCCAGCCACTTCCGCTTCTGGATTGGGAGCACATTGCCAAGCTCATTGTACCATTTTCTTAATCGGCTGCCGGGGCCTCCACCACCGCCTCTTTCGCCTGTCCGCCCGACAACCTCTTTATATGGCGCCAGCTCATCAACAATGATGCCCGGCAACGGCACCTCAGACAGAATGCAAATGAACGCGCTTGGGCCAGGTCTCAGCCATTGCGCGGACTGGCTGGCCAAGTCACCGCTGTAACCCCGGAAGACCAGCCGAAGCCGATCAATTGCTTGAACGCTTTCTGCCTCGGTGAACTGCCGACGTATTGCTTCAGCCAGCGGATCGATATGCCGGACGGCATGGATGCCCTGCCTATCTTCATAATCAGCTAAATCGTAGCCAATCAGGGCTTCCGTGTAGTGTCCCGGGCACGACAGAGCTTCCATTCCGTCATAAGCCAAGGCTTTGGCATATCGCTCCGCCTCCGCCGCCCTGATCTGCATGCGAGCAGCAATCAGAACCCAATCGCGATCCTTGTATTTGTCGATGCCCCGCAGGTTGCCGAAGTAGATGACATCAACTCCCTCGGGAAGCATCCGCTGCAAGCCAAGTTCCAGTGATTCCTTCGTCGCGACGACAAGACCGCGCGGCCCACGCTTATCCGTCATTTCGCGCGCGGCGTGCGCCACCTCCTCGCGATATTTGTCGGTCGCTGTGTTTCCGATCTTTCCCATCGCGCCACTGTTGCCGGTGGTCTGCATGACATACGCGTTGCGTTCGGCTTCTATCGTGACCGCTTCGATGCCAGGGAAGCTGTACGCCATCAACCGAACGTCGCCGGTTGCGTCGAGCATCAGGACTGGCAAATCCTGCCGAAGCAGCTTCACCTTCGGTCGGTGCTGCAGGAATACCAGCTTGGTCGTATGAGCCGGAGATTTATCGGTCGCCGCAACCTTCACTTCCGGCGCGTAGGTGAAGGATCGTGTGTCGTCCGCTCGCCCTGCTTTCATCTCGTTTTTGAGATTTCGCAGCATGCGTATGGTGGTTGCTTTGCTGCGCTCCTTCTTGAAGGCCGCGGCATTTTTGGTCAGCTTTGCGCTGTCGATACCCGGATAGGCGACATTGCTCCTCGCCGCCTTGTCGGATTCCTCCATCGCGACTTGCTCGTCACGCAGGTCTTGCCACGTGATGCCCATAGCAATGAGCGTCTGGATCGGGTCGGCTATTGGATCGGCTGTGAGGGCTGCATGGAGGCGCGTCAGATGCTTGCTGTGCAGCATGTCATCGAATGCAATGCCGCCGCCCATGCTGGTCAGCTTGCTGAGGATGGATTCGTCGATAATGAGTAGGTCGGCTTTGCCGGACAGTTCCTCGTCAAGCGTCACCATTGCCATGTCATGGGTCATGAAAACGAGGTCTGCGCTTTCATCGGCCTGCGCGTAGTAGCGGCAACCGTTTTCGTAGTGCTCACACAGATGAAGCGCTTTGGTTTCCTCATCGTACCTCTTGCAAAGCGAGCTTTGGATGTAAAGGCCGGCGCTGGCGGCGGTCTCAACGTCGCGCGGCTTGAGGCAGGGCGTGTTATCAGGGTCTTTTGCCAGCCCGTGTGTACGGCCACGTATCACAATACTGCGCCCGCCCATTGCCCTGTACTTAAGGGCCAGTTCCTCGCATAGCTCGATCGTCGGGCAGAGGTAAAAGACACGGCGCTTCACGTCGCCTCGGGCCGTGCTGACCCTGAACAGGTCGGCGAGCAATTCGAGCAGCATCGTGCTCTTGCCAAGCCCAGCAGCGCCCGCCACGAGAAGCCGTGGAACTGTGGCTTCAGTCGAAGGCCCTTCGGCTAGGAATGCGTCCATCTGCTCGACAGGATTCCAGAAAGGCAGAGTTTTCAGATAGCCACTCAACTCGCGTCGCAACGTCTCGGTCGCCGCATAGGGCGTCATTGGATCGGAGCGCCGGTCGGGCGCAATCCCTGGAACAAGACCGCGCTTCCCTTTGCCGGCCCGGATTTTTGTCTCTTTCCGGAGCGCGTAGGCGATCTTGCGACGCAAGAATGCCTGAAGCTGACTCTCGTCACTTAGCTGCCATTTGCCCTTATGCGTGGCGCTGAGGTCAACTTGCTCCCGGACCCATGCCGTTGCATGGCCAAGCAGCTTTCCATCATCAGTTCCTTCTGGATGGGCGGTAATCGTCGCTGCTACGACAAGCGTGATGAAGTTGTCGCGATCATCGCGCACAAGTCCATCTGAATCGTAGCTGAATTTGAGAGCGCCAACCGGGCGGAGCTTCGAAAAATTCATTAGCCGGCTTCAGTATTTACTGGTTATTTTGGAGCGGCTATATTGTGGGGGAGTTGGTCCAAGGTCGATCCGCACGACACCTTGGCTCCTTCTTGCTTCAGTGCCAAATTTATAACGCCGGTCCTGCTCAAACAGGTCCGGCTTTTTTGGCGCTCAAGCGTAGTCGCGCGTCGAACGATACTCGGCTCGCTCTTTGAGCCAATCGCGAAGTCTGTCGCGGCGATAGCGGATGTTCCGCTGCCCGATGCGAATGAATGGCGGCCCATAGCCGCGCGTGCGGCCGATCTCAAGCCACTGCACACTGACGCCCAGAAGCTTTGCTGTTTGGGCCGTATTCAAAAGATCCTCGTCATCACCAGCCACGGCGGCGACAAGATCTTCTGCTCGTTTATCGAGATGCAGGTTTACTTCCATTGGGCATCCTTTCGCCAAGGACGCGAGGGGCACAAAACAAAAAGCCCTCGCGCGCATGTTGCACACGAGAGCCTGTCGTTTGGATGGGTCGTATATACGGGAACGACCCCGAAGGCCCTATGCCACCTCAGCAGGTAGCCTACGGACACCGCTACAATAGGGGCGCAAAATAAAACCCACAAGCAGAACCTTTACTCACGCCATCGCCACGACGTTTTCTTCATCGATCGGGATGATGCCACATAGCTGTTTTAGGCTGTCCGCAACTTTTTGAGCGGGCGCGCGGAGGCGTTCAACCCTCATCTGGACATAGCCTTCGGTCACGTCCTTTCCGAGTGAGTGATTGACCAGTGCCTTCAGTGCCATAGGGCTGATCTCAGTCTCCTCTGCCACGGTGATGAACGTGCGGCGTAGATCGTGCACGGAGACGGTGACGCCGCAGGCTTTTCCGACAGCATCAAGCGGAAACTTCGGCTCAGCGATGTACCCGGTTTTCTTGCCGTGGGATGGGAAGACGAAGCCGCTTGGTTCCTTGCCGACGCTTCGGCGCGCGACAAGAAGATTTCGAACGAAGTCCGTCATGGGCAGGTCGAGCTTCCGCTTTGCCTTGGTATTGGCAGCTGGAATCCGGATCAGCTTGAGATCGAAATCGACATGCTCCCACTTGAGCATGGCCGCTTCGCGCCGCCGCAGGCCGGTGAACAGGACGAAGAGAATATAGTCCCTCGCAATGGGGTTGGGCAGCGCGATAACTGCGTTGTGAAAGTCGGACAGCTTGGCAGCTTCGACAATTCGTTCGCGCCGTTTTTCTTCAAACCACAGCTTCTTTAACAGCACCGGGTTTTCGGGCAGGGTCTTGTCTTGGTGGCGAGCATCATTCCATAGCAGCTTGAGCGTTCGCATAACGGCGTTGGCACTGGTCTCGCCTTTTCGTCCGGGGCGCGACGCAGCGACTTCGCTAGCAATCTCCGCATGGCGTTTTTCGACTGCTTCCCGCGTGATGAAGGTAAGCGGCTTGTCCAGCCACTTTGCCAAGTGCCGCTCGATCATTGTCTTATAGTTGGCTTGGGTATTTTCGCTGAGGCTTGCCTTGTACCTTTTGATATAAGTGTCGAGAGCGGATTGCAGCGTGACTGACCGAACTTTCGGATCCCGACCTTTGCGCAGTTCAACGAGCGCGTCGGCAGCTTCTTCACGGGCCTTTGCCAGAGTCATCTCGTTCGCAGCTGCGACGGTAACGCGGCGCGTCCGTCCGTCAGGGAGCGTGCGCTGGACCACGTATGTTTTTGTGTTGGTGACGCCCGAGCACAAGACGCCGAAGCCCTTTAGATCTGCATCCCAATGCAGCACTTGTTTGCCACTCGGATCGGGTGCCGCCAAACGATCGATAACCCGTTCCGTAAGCTTGATACGCGACATGACATTCTCCCTGGTTGGACCTCCGGGTCGATTTGCAAATAAGGAAAACCACCTTATTTGCACTACCCTAGGTTGTTTTACAATCAGGGAAAGTTATATGGACCTCGCCACAAAAGCTAGTGAAATCAACGTAGTTGATCGGATGTCCGCCTTATTTCTAAAACACGTTATTCGTGTGTGGAGCTAATTCGTAATGATGGGGTCAGGTGTTCGAGTCACCTAAGCGGCACCAAAACTCACCTTGGCTGATCGCCTCGCCGGATTTGTACCGCAACGGAAAAGACTCCAGCCTGCGCCTTCTGCCCAAGAGACCGAGTTTTCCAACCTCATCGACGACGACACTCGCGCACCGGACCGCGCGGACCTGTCCGCTGAGGAGCGCATAGCCATCGAGCCGCGAAGAGCCGCGAAGAGCCGCGAAGAGCCGCGAATACATGCCCGGCTCCTTTGCGGCGGCAATGGCTCGATTAGCGACCACTCAAAATCCGTCGGCTCAAACCGGCGACGCATCAAAAGGCTGCCCGCCGGAGCCATGAATCACCATTTGCTCATCTGGCAAGCGGTTTTATGAGTTTACGGCCCAGACCACGCCTTGTAGATTGAACACATGGCGCTCCGACGTATGGACAACATAGGCATCGTCGTCGATGACCTCGAAGAGACGATTGCTTTCTTTCTCGAGCTCGGCCTTGAGCTCGAAGGGCGGGCCACGATCGAAGGAGAATGGTCCGGACGTGTCACTGGGCTGAGCGATCAGCACGTCGAGGTTGCCATGATGCGCACGCCGGACGGCCACGGCCGGCTTGAGCTCTCCCGCTTCCTCACGCCGCCTGCCGTCGCGGATCATCGCAACGCCCCGGTCAACGCTCTCGGCTACCTCCGCGTCATGTTCGCCGTGGATGACATCGACGACACGCTTGAACGGCTCCGCAAACGCGGCGCGCAGCTCGTAGGCGAAGTCGTCCAGTACAAAGACGTCTATCGGCTCTGCTACATTCGTGGGCCCGAAGGGCTTCTCATCGGACTCGCCCAAGAACTCAACTGAGCGCGATACGACGACAGGGCCTGCGAGCGGGGCCGGCTACCCCCTGAGGATCAGGATCGAGCGCGAAGGATCGCGACGCCCCGCCACGCATATCCGCCATTGTCGAGACTCATGTTTGATGTGAAACTCCCGGCGTCAGCATGGAGGCCCAAAATGTCCAACACTTTCAAGACCGGAGACGTCGTCAGGCTGAAGTCGGGAGGTCCGAAGATGACGGTCAGCGACGGCGCGGCTTCCGGCACGTATATGTGCCATTGGTTCAACCGTGAGGGCGATGTCTGGACCCCGCAACATGCGGGCTTCAAATCGGACCAGCTGGTGGCCGCCGACCAATCCACATAATCCCAGCCCGACCGCCACCAACAATAGTGGCCTTGCCTGGCGTGGATTCAGATCGCG
This sequence comes from Mesorhizobium sp. B2-4-17, assembly GCF_006441275.1. Taxonomy (NCBI): domain Bacteria; kingdom Pseudomonadati; phylum Pseudomonadota; class Alphaproteobacteria; order Hyphomicrobiales; family Phyllobacteriaceae; genus Mesorhizobium; species Mesorhizobium sp. B2-4-17. The sequence continues at coordinate 6,995 of NZ_VFUX01000015.1, forward strand.
TCGGGCGCCGTGTTACGGCGACCGTTCCAACACCGACCGCCACTGCCGACAAATCGGAACAGGCGGCACAGGCGACCGACGGATTTCTCTCGCCGCGGCGTTTAACGCTTGAAGCGTGACCATGGCACGGGCCGTGGCCGACGCCCCAACCGGAGACGCCAGAGCATGATACGCCGTTCGATCCTTGCCGCTGCCTTGAGCCTGTCGACCGTGGCAGCTTTTGCCCAGACGGCGACGCAGCCCCCTGCTCCCGCTCCTGCCATACCGCCGGCTGTCGCGCCCAAGGCCAAGTCCGACCTTACGCTGGCCAAGTTCCAGAAGCGGCGGGAGAAGGCGATCATGGCCGCCGACACGGATGGTGACGGCAAGATCAGCCTGCTGGAGTGGGAGGCCTTCCAGGCCAAGCGCAACATCAAGGGCGACCCCGCCAAATCCTTCTCGCGCATCGATTCGAACCATGACGGGTTCATCGATCGCGCCGAGCTCGACGCGTTCTTCGCCAAGCGCTTCGCCAGACTGGACAAGAATGGCGACGGCGTCCTCAAGGCCGACGAGATGCCAGGCCACAAATCCGCTCCCAAGCCGGAGCAATGACCAAGAGGCCATGACGCGTGATGAACATCGGGAGTACGCCGGCAGATGAGCCCCGATCCGGACGAGGAGTTGGTCCGTCGGGTCGGGGCCGGCGATCCCGCGGCGGTGCGGACGCTTGTCGCGCGCAAGCTGCCGCGCATCCTGTCGCTGGCCGCCCGCATGCTGGGCGACACGGCGGAGGCCGAGGATGTCGCCCAGGAAACCTTCGTGCGGATCTGGCGTCATGCCTCGAGCTGGCGGCGCGGCGGTGCGCGCTTCGATACCTGGATCCACCGGGTGACGCTCAACCTTTGCTACGACCGGCTGCGCCGGCGCCGCGAATGGGTGACCGACGATTTGCCGGACGTGGCGGATCCGGCCCCGCTTCCCGATTCCCGGGAAGAGACGCATCGGGTCGAGCACGCCTTGCAGGCGATCGCGCCACGCCAGCGCGAAGCGATTATCCTGGTCTACTATCAGGAGATGTCCAATATCGAGGCGGCCGCGACCCTGGAGATCAGCATCGATGCCCTGGAGAGCCTGCTTTCGCGCGGCCGGCGGGCCCTACAGACGATTCTGGCCAAGGATAGCGTCCATGACTGACAAAGGCGCGACCATGGATGCCGAACATTCATCGCGCTTTGCGGGCGTCCGGTGGGGGCGGGTCGCTGTCGTTTCCAACCCGCGTGAGCACGCGGCGCCAAGGGGCAAGGGGAAAGCAAATGACTGAAGACATCGAAGACGGCCCGGCAATGGATGCCAAGCGCTTCGCGGCGCTGGCCGAAGCCTATGGCGGCGATTTGCGTCGCTGGCCGGAAGCGGAGCGCGAAGCCGCCGCGGCCTTTGCTCCAAGCGAGGCGGGCCAAGCCATTTCGCGACATGCCGGCACACTCGACACCCTGCTCGACAGCTACAGCGTCCAGCCCCCCGGCAAGGCGCTGCACGGCAGCATCCTGCGCGTCGCCGACCGGCACCTCGTCCAGCGGCGGCGTCAGCGGTTCTGGTGGCTGGGCTTGGGACTTACCGGCATCGGCCTGGCCGGTGCGGTGGCCGGATTGGCCCTGGTGACCGTCGTCACACCCGAAGCCCAGCCCGACCACTACGTGCTCGACGCCAATGCGACGGCCTTCGGCGATGCGGGCGCGGATGCCGACAATGGCGAGGAAAATCTATGAGTACGCGTTGGGTCCGCCGCCTTGTCATCGTCTCGGTTGTGCTGAACGTCTTTCTTGCAGGCGCATTTATCAGCGGTGCGGCGTGGCTGAGAAATGCCAGGGCAGGCGCGGGCTACTCGCTGGAAACGGCCGGCGGAAGGCTTCCGGAACAGGACCGCAAGGCATTCCGCAAGGCGCTGCGCCAGGTCCGCATGGAATCCCGCCAGGTCATTCTGGACGGTCAGCAGGCCAGGCAGGAGGCTGCCGACCTGTTGCAGCAGCCCGTCGTGAATACGGCGGCTTTGTCCGCCGCCCTGGAGCGGGCGCGCAACGCCGACTTGACGGTACGTACGCGACTTGAACAGGCCATCGTCGATTTTGCGGCGAATACATCGCCGCAAAATCGAAGCCTCCTGGCGACAGCGCTGCTGCGCCACGTGCAACGGGCGGCCAGCGCGCCAAAAAAATCGCCATGAAGACCGACGGAAAAAGCCTCCGGCGCCGTTTAACGAATTGAAGGGTCAAGCCTGTCCGGCCGCTTGTTGCGGGCCGGACATCTTCAACTCGAAGCACTCGGAGTTCAATGATGAACCGTCTGATAAAATATGCCGCCGCCGCCGGCCTTGCCGTTAGCGGGACATTCGCTACCGCCGCCACCTCCAACGCCATGCCGATCGTATCCGTCACCCAACCGGGGACGCCCGCACTGGTAGAGCGTGTCCGCTGGGGCTGCGGGATCGGCTGGCACCCGAACCGCTGGGGCCGTTGCGTTCCGAACCGTGTCGTGGTGCGGCCGCACTATGTGCATGGCCCATTCTACGTCTGGCACCCGCATCGCCACTGGCATCGCTGGCACCGCTGGTAGGCGGTTCTGGGCCAGGCGCAAATGCCTGGCCCCCTCCACCGGTGACGCCGGATGGGTTTGACCGGAGCCCGCATGGCCACATGCGCTCCGAAAAATGGAGGGTTCAGCTTGGCTGTTCCGGGCCCAGAAACCACGCAAGACGAGATCCTGGTTGCGTTCAATCGTTTTGGACTGGGCGCGCGACCGGGAGGCCGTGACAAACTTGCCGGCGATCCCCGCGCCGCCTTGAGGGCTGAACTCAAGGCGCCCGACATTGCCCTGATATCGCTCGACGATCCTGCCCATGCGGGACTGAAGGGAAGCACCTCAGCCATCCAGGCCAGCATGGCGGCAACGATGCAGCGCAAGCTCGAGCGCAATCTCATGGCAGAGCGGACGGCCAAAGCCGATGCATCGCAGATGACCGATGCATCGCAGATGCCACCAGCACAGCCCTCCGCAAAGCCGGCGGTGCCGAGGGTCGAGGCTGAACTGTTCCGGGCCGAGGCCAAGGCGCGACTCGACAAAGCTCTGCAAGCCGAGGTCGGCTTCGTCGAACGTCTTGTCTATTTCTGGTCTAACCATTTCTGTGTCTCGGCGGCAAAGGGGCCGATCGTGCGGGCCAGCGCCGGCGCCTTCGAGCGGGAAGCGATCCGTCCCTTCGTGCTCGGCCGTTTCGCCGATATGCTGATGGCGGTCGAGCGGCATCCGGCGATGCTGTTCTATCTCGACAACCAGCAGTCGATCGGCCCGGACTCCCGCGCCGGCAGGAAGCGCCAGCGCGGTCTCAACGAGAACCTCGCCCGCGAAATCCTGGAACTGCACACGCTGGGTGTCGGCAGCGGTTACACGCAAGCCGATGTCACCAGCTTCGCCCGCATCCTGACCGGCTGGATGATGGCCGGACGGGAAGGACGGCTTGGCGAGCCCGGCAGTTCGGTCTTCAACGCCAACGCACATGAGCCTGGCGACGCGGTGCTGTTGGGCAAGACCTATCCGGCCGCCGGCATGGGCCAGGCCGAGGCCGCGCTCAGCGACATCGCCCGCCATCCGGCGACGGCGCAGCACATCGCCACCAACCTCGCCCGACACTTCATATCGGACGAGCCGCCACCGGCGGCGGTCGCGCGTCTCGCCAAGGTGTTCACCAGGAGCGATGGCAATCTCAGGGCATTGGCGGCGACGCTCATCGACATGCCCGAGGCGTGGTCGATGCCCTTGACCAAGATGCGTTCGCCCTTCGACTACGTCGCCGCTATCCGCAGAGCAGCCGGCCCCGGTCCGGCGAACGCTCCCGGCCAGTCGCTCAGATGGCTGAGCGCGCTGGGCGAGCCGCTCTGGCAGCCGCCGGGACCGAACGGCTTCTCCGACCAGACAGACAGCTGGGCGTCGGCCGAAGGCATGAAGATCCGCCTCGACATCGCCTGGCAGGCGGCCGGCCAGGTCAACAACATCGGCAATCCCAACGACATGCTCGACGCCATCATCGGGCCCTCCGCCTCGCCGGAGACGCGGCAAGCGGTCGCCCGCGCCGAATCCAGGCAACAGGGCCTGGCGCTGCTGCTGATGGCGCCCGAATTCCAGCGACGATAGCGCCAGCGCGGACAACTCCCATGGAGACAAAGTCATGAGCCTGCTGTGTGAAACACCTCATCCTTCCCGCCGCGCCGTGCTGATGACCGGCGGCGCGCTGTTCGCCTGGGCCTATCTGCCCCGCTTCGCCCGTGCCGCCGACAACCGCGACCCGCGCCTGATCGTCATCGTGCTGCGCGGCGCGCTCGACGGCCTGTCGGCCGTCGGCCCGGTCGGCGATCCAGACTATGCCGGCCTGCACGGCGACATCGCGCTGTCGCTCACCGGCCCGCACGCGGCGCTGCCGCTCGATGGTTTCTTCGCGGTCAATCCGGCGATGCCGGTGTTCGCGCGGCTGTTCAGGGATAAGCAGGCTGCGGTGGTGCATGCGGCCGCGACAGGCTACCGCGAACGCTCGCATTTCGACGGGCAGGATGTGCTGGAAAGCGGCTATGCCGGTCCAGGCCATGTCGCCACCGGATGGCTCAACCGGGCGCTCGAGAGCCTGCCGGCCGGCGACCGCGTCGCGACGCTCGGCGGGTTGGCCGTCGGGCCTTCGACACCGCTGGTGATCCGCGGTGCGGCTCCGGTGCTCGGTTGGGCGCCGCAATCCTTGCCGGCTCCGGCCCATGACCTAGCGGCACGGGTGCTCGACCTCTATCAGCATCGCGATCCCGCGCTGGCGGTGGCCTTGCAAAAAGGTCTTGATGCCGACCGCATGGCGCTCGACGACCAGATGGGTGCCAAGGCGATAAACCCGAAGGGCGGCCTCGACAGCGCCGCCGGCATGCGGCAGGCCGCACAAGGTGCCGCCAAGCTGATCGCGGCCGATGACGGACCGCGGGTCGCCGCCCTGGCCTTCGACGGCTGGGACACGCATGTCAATGAGGGCGGCGCGACCGGCCGGCTTGCCACCTTGCTCGGTGGCCTCGACGGCGCGTTCGAGGAATTCGAGAAGGGGCTTGGCGAGCGCTGGAAGGACACTGCGATCGTCGCCATCACCGAGTTCGGGCGCACGGCGCAGATTAACGGCACGGTCGGCACCGATCACGGCACCGGCACGGTGGTGCTGCTCGCGGGCGGCGCGATCAAGGGCGGTCGCGTCATCGCCGACTGGCCGGGATTGAAGCCGGCTCAGCTCTATGAGCAACGCGATCTTGCACCGACTAGCGATGTCAGAGAGGTCCTGAAGGGCCTGCTCGCCGACCAATTCGGTCTTTCCGCCGCCTTGCTTTCTGACAAGGTGTTTCCGGAGTCGTCGGCAGTGAAGCCAATGCGGGATCTCGTTACGTGATCGCTGCATAAAATCCCGCTCCGTTCCCGGAGCGGTTCGCAGCATGGCCGATCACATTTTCGTCAACGATCGGCGTCGAGCGACGCCGCGATCCCGCGCGGCGTAGTCTCGCGTCACTGGCGGTCAGGCGGCCTCGACGTCGACGATAGGTATATCTTCTCCACGCACCATTTTGGTCACGCCGGCGAAGTCGAGCTTGCCGGAGCCGAGTACCGGCACTTTCTGGACCACGCGCACCTCGGCGGGCACCATCAGGTCCATGGCGCCATTCGCCTTGGCGAAGTTCAGGAACTCGGCGCGCGTGGCGCCGGGAGCCTCGGTGATGAGAATGAGCTTCTCGCCCTTTCGTGCATCCGGCACGGAAGTGACCGCCGACAGCGAGCCTTTCCACAATTCACCCGCCAGCGCCTCCACGGCGGCGAGCGAGATCATCTCGCCGCCGATTTTGGCGAAACGCTTGGCGCGGCCGCGAATGGTGATGAAGCCCCCCTCGTCGATGGAGACGACGTCGCCGGTATCATGCCAGCCGTCCGGGAGAGGTTCGAGCACGCCCGGCTTCTCGGCGCGCAGATAGCCCGCCATGACGTTTGGTCCACGTACATAGAGCCGCCCGCCATCGTCGACTCCAGGCACCGGATCAAGACGATACTCCATACCAGGCATGATTTTGCCGACGGTGCCGGAACGGTTGTACATCGGCGTGTTGATGGAGATCACCGGCGCGGTCTCGGTAACGCCATAGCCTTCGAGAATACGCACGCCGAACTTTTCCATATAGGTCATGCGCGTCGACGCCTTGACCGGTTCTGCGCCGGCAAAGCAATAGCGTATCGAACGGAAATCGTACGGGTGCGCGGTGCGGGCATAGCCGCTGAGGAACGTATCGGTGCCGAAGATGATCGTTGCGTTCGATGCGTAAATCAGTTCCGGCACGATGCGGTAGTGCAGCGGCGACGGATAGAAAAAGATCGGCACGCCCGAGATCAGCGGCAGCACCGTGCCGGCCGTCATGCCGAAGGAATGGAAGATCGGCAGGACGTTGAACACCTTGTCGCCCGAGTGGAAATCGATACGGGATGCGGCCTGCGCGGCATTGGCCAGGATGTTGCGGTGGGTGAGCACCACGCCCTTTGGCGTGCCTTCCGACCCGGAGGTGAACAGGATCACCGCCGGGTCGGTGGCCTTGCGGGCAACGCGCGGCGTGCTCTTGCGCAAAAGGCCGAGCAGTTTTTCCTTGAGGCCGATGGTGGCGCGCAGGTCATCCAGCCAGACAATGTCGACCGACCGGCCCATCTCCTCGACCACGGCGCCAAGCTTGGCCTGTTCGACGAAGGCACGCGAGGTCAGCACGGTGCGCACCTCGGCCGCCTTGCAGGCCGACAGGATGTTGGCCGCACCGGCGGTGAAGTTGATCATCGCCGCCACCTTGCCCGCCGAAATCACGCCAAGCAGCGTGGCGCAAGAGCCGTTGGCGTTGGGCAGCATGATGCCGAGCGTCCGCTGGCCGGCATAGAGCGTCTCGAATTTCTCGCCAAGCACGGCCGCCGCCGTCAGCAGCTTGCCATAGCTCAGCGAGCCGGTGACGGGGTCCTGCACGGCGAGCCGTTTCATGCCGCGTTCGTTCGCCGTCAAAATGATCTTTTCCAGCACCGTCCTGTCGATATCCTGGGTACGAAAGACGAGATCCGACATGACCTGATAAAGTGCCGCACCGGCCGCGGCGCGGCGCTGGCGGCCTTTCAGTTCCGGCGGCACTTCAAGCTTGACCGGCTCCAGTATGGTTACCTTGACCTTCGGGAACAGGCGACGGCGCACGTGCTGCGACGTCAGCCGCGAGAACGGGCTTTTCTCCAGCCCTTCAATGCGGATCGGCACCACCATCGAGCCGGTCTTATCGGCCACCATGGCGGCGCCGTCATAGACCTTCATCAAGCTGCCGGTGACGGTGATACGGCCTTCGGGGAAGATGACCAGCGGATCGCCATTCTGCACGATCTTGATCAGCGTGCGGGTCGACATCGGCTTGGCCGGATTGAGCGGCAGCGCGCGGGTCAGTTTCAGGAAAGGCTTCATCCACCAGGCCTGCGCGATGGTGTAGTCGATGGCGAAGACCGGTTCTTCATCCGTCAGCGTCAACGCCAACGGGCCATCGAGGAAGCTGACATGGTTGAGCGCCAGGATGGGTGCCTTGCCGGCCGCCTTGAGGTTTTCCATCCCCTCGATCTCCAGGCGGTGGAAGGCGCGGAAGAGGATGGAGACGAAGTCGCGAAACGGATTCGTCGGCAAGAATTTCAGCATCAGCCAGGCAGCGACCGCGTTGGCCGCGACGAGGCCGAACAGAATGCCTCCAGTGGAAACGCCCGCGGCCTGGATCGCGGCGACCAGTATGCCGCCCACAGTCATGAAGCCGGCATTGACGATGCTGACGGCGGCGACGACGCGGGCGCGGCGCGCCTCGGGCGCCCAGGCTTGCACGGCGGCGAAGGTCGGCACCACGAGAAAGGCTGCTGAGATGGCCATGCCGGCGAGGTCGATGGCGACATGGATAGTGTTTGGCCCGGCGAAGAACAGGGCAAGTGTCTCGGCCCTCGGCGACGGCTGCATGCTCCAGATGACCCGGGCCAGATCGAGGCCGAACAGTGCAAGCAGCGCCGTGCCGACCGGGGCCGGCAAGAGCACGACACGTCCCTGCGACATCCATGCGGCAATGGCCGAACCGATAGCGATCGAGACGGCGAACACGGCGAGGTAGGCGGTGACGGCGATTTCTCCGCCGCCGAGCGAATCCTTGACCAGCGTCGGCAGGATCGAAAGGATGATGGATCCGATCAGCCAGAACCAGGAGGTCATCAGGCCGGCGCGCCAGATGCGTGTATCGGTGCGCAATTCGCTGACCTGGCGCCAGGTCGAGCGAAAGATGTTCCTGTCGATGACAAGGCTGGGAGCAGCCGAACCCGTCGAAGGGATGTAGCGGCTGACGAACCAGCAGCCGACTGACAGGATCATCATGATCGGCCCGAAGATCCAGACGCCGATGCCATCGGCCGAGACGACGCCGCCGGCGATGGTGCCGCCGAGGATGGCGGCGAAGGTCGCCGACTCGATCCAGGCATTGGCGCGTGGCAATTCCTTGCGCTCGAGATGATCCGGTAGGATGCCATACTTGATCGGTCCGAACAGCGCCGAGATGATGCCGAACATGAGCAATGCCGTCATCAGCACCGGGATCGACGACAGCGCGATGCCAATGACGGCGACTGCAGCGGCGGCGGTCTCCGCGAATTTCAGCCGGCGGGCGATCAGGGCCTTGTCGAACCGGTCGGCGATCTCGCCGCCCAGGGCCGACAGGAGCAGGAAAGGAGCCATGAAGACGGCCCCGGCGAGCGTGACCAGCGAGGCCGCCTGGTCGGCGGCCAAGGTGAAGAGAATCAGAAACACCAGCGTGTTCTTGAGGAAATTGTCGTTGAACGCGGACAGGAACTGCGTCCAGAACAGAGGCGCGAAGCGCCGCGACAACATGAGATGAGTGTTCATGGCGATGTCCATTTGGCGGAACCCGGTGGCTGTTCGCCAGAGGGCCCTGCGGGTTGCAGGCGCTGTTTCGATCCCAGCAATATCAGTGAGCTGGTTAAACTTCCTTGCTGCGCTCAATTCACATCCGTGGCTTTCGGCCCCCGGCATTTGACCGGGCCGTTGATTGGCCGGCATATATACGAGGCTGCTTCCACATTTCGACCTCCCTGAGATGAACGATGTTCACGATCGGACTCTACCATATCATGAACATTGTTCAAGGGGAAAGTGAACGACGTTCAAAATCGTTCAGTGAGGCCCGATGGCGGATTGTGGATTGGAGAATCCCGGCTACCCGGAGAACTGGAAGCGCAGCCAAGGCTTAAGCCTTGGCGCGCTGCGCACATCGGTGCAGAGCCGTACGGCACTGTTGGCACGCCTCAATCGACGGGATTTTGATCCAACGTCGCCACCGTCTTCAGTGCGCCGTCGAGCATGTCGCCTTTTTCGTCCTTCAAGGCGGCCTCACGCAAAAGGCGGATCCAGTCGGCGGCGTCGGTACGGCCCTCGAGCATGTCGAGCGCCGACAGCACGCGGTCGAATTTCGACTGGGCGCGGAGATGGGTGTCGCTGTAGCCCTTGATCAGCCGGCGGCAGTTGAGGATTTCGACGGCCAGTGCGTAGTCGGCCTGCACGTAGCCAATCGCCAGCGTGTACCAGCGTTCAAGATGCGCGGTCTCGACCTTGTGGCGCAGCAGCCGGCGGCGCCAGCGGCGCAGGCCGCCGATGAACCACAGCGCGGCAAAGCCGGCAAAGCTGTCGGTGCGGATGCGCCGGCCAAGATTGATGCGACGGTCGAGGAAGACGGCGAGTTTCGGCCGGTTCTCGATGTAGCTGCCCAGCCCCGCCGGCAGTGTGCCGCAGAACTCCTCGATGCGGGGATGGAAATATTCGGTCACCTGCAGGATCGAGCCGCCCTTGACGCCGACCTCGCGGCGCACACGCCTGTCACGCGTCGAGCGTGTTTTCAGGTCGGCGACGCGGATCATGTCGTCGTAGCACATTGCATTGGCCAGATGCTTGGCGGCGGCGATGGACAGCGCGTGGGCATGGTCGGCGCTGTCCAGCGCGACGGCCTTGTCCAGCCGGTCAAGATACTCGCCACCATAGGCGATGTCCTGATAGTCGACGACCTTCCTGAGTCCCCTGAGCGCCATGTCGCGCACCGCCAGGGGCTTCAGGTCGATACGGGCGGCGAGCGCCTGCCAGCCCTGCAGCAGGTTTCGCGGGCCACTGACCCGCCCAGCCCCCAAGGCGGATTCGACAATCGCCGGCTCAGCCGGCTTTGGCGCCGGCGCCGCCGTGCCGCGCGCACGATCAAAGGCGACACCGAAGGCGGCGAGGCTCGCCTTGACGCCGCGACCACCGGCACCGATCGCCTGTTCATAGCTTTCGCGCGCGAACGGCAGCGCGTCGGATCCGGCCAGCGCGCCAAGCAGGCTGGCCGAGATCATCGAGCCGTTGTCGGCGGCGATCTCTTCCATGTCGAAGGCGATGAAGCGTTTGGACGCGGCCTCGGCCGTCGCGTGCACCTTGGACGAAGAAGCCCGGCCGTCGCCCGGCTCGATCTTTTCCGATACGGCTGCGATGCGGTGCGACGAGGCGATCAGCGTCGTGCGCTCGGGCGTGACGAAGCCCCTGATGATGGCGCGGCCGGCTTCCATCAGTTCGGCGGCGATCAGGATGTCGACATCGCCCTGCGAAGGCGACAGCGCGAACACCGGCAGCCGGCCAGTGTCGCGAGCCATTTCGATATAATAGATCGTGGCGCCGGTGCGCTGGGCGACGCCGGCGACCGAAGTCGATTGCGCGACGTAGCCATTGCGTTCGGCAACGTCGGTGATCCAGTCGGCCAGCACGCCGCCGCCCTGCCCGCCAACCGCCAGCACGGCCAGCTTGATGACGCGTTCGTCTTCGGTGGCGCCCGCCTTCGGGCGCAGGGGTGGGGCCTGGTCAAGCATCGGCGAAGGTCAGGCGCCGGCTTTCGCGGCGGCGCTGCAACAGATTGATCGCGGCACGGCGCGCGGATTCCACGAACCGGTCCCAGCGGCTGGGGTTGTGCACGACATCAGCGCGGTAGAAGGATGGGCACAGCACCGCGGCGTCCGCGACCTCGCCGCAATTGCCGCAGCCGACGCAGTTCTGGTCGATGCTGGCGACCGGATCGTCGCGCAGCGGATCATCGAGCGACTTCACCGACAGCGACGGGCAACCGGACAGCCGCATGCAGGCATGGTCGCCGGTGCAGATGTCCTCGTCGACGCCGAACTTCGGCTTCACCACGCGCTCGCCGCCCTTGATCGCCTTGTCGACCAGCGGCTTTTCGCGGCGCTGCCGATTGAGCATGCATTCGGAGGAAGCGACGATGACCTTCGGCCCCTTCTCCTCCGTCGTCAGCGCTTCGCGCAACGTGTCCTGCATCTTGCCGACATCGTAGGTGCGGTCGACATGGCGCAGCCATTTGACGCCCATCCCCTTCACCGCCTCGGTGATCGGATGCTTGGTCGACTTGGTCTTGTTGCCGGCGCGCGATGACAGAATGTCCTGCCCGCCGGTCGCGGCGGAATAGAAATTGTCGACGATGACGATCACGCCGTCATTCTTGTTGAAGACCGCATTGCCGATCGAGGAGGTCAGGCCGTTGTGCCAGAAGCCGCCGTCGCCGACGAAGGAGATCGAGCGGCGCTTGGCATCGGGCGAATTGAACGCCGAGGCCGAGGCCGGCCCCAGCCCATAGCCCATGGTGGTGGCGCCGAGTTCAAAGGGCGGCATGATCGAGAACAAATGGCAGCCGATGTCGGAGGCGATGTGATGCTTGCCGAGTTCCTGCTCGACCAGCTTGGTGGCGGCAAAGATCGGCCGCTCCGGGCAGCCGATGCAGAAGCCCGGCGGACGACCCGGCACGACGTTGATCAGATCAGCGGTGTCGACCCCCTCGCCGACCTTGTTGGGCGCACGCACCTCACCCGGCAGCAAATGCGGCGCCTCGGCGCGCAGGAAGGCGCCGATGCCGTCGAGCATGACCTGGCCGGTATACTCGCCGGCCATCGGCAGATGCTCCTTGCCGACCAGCCTGGTGCCGCGCTCGGCCTTATGCAGCATCGCGGCAAACGCCTGTTCGATGTAGTTGGGCTGGCCTTCCTCGACGACCAGCACGGCCTGCTTGCCTTCGCAGAAGGACAGGAACTCATCGTCGATCAGCGGATAGACTGCATTGAGCACATAGAGCGGCACGTCCGTCTCGCCATAGGTATCCGCGAGGCCGAAACGCTGCAGGGCGCGGACGACGGAATTATACATGCCGCCCTGCATGACGATGCCGACCGAACCATGATCCGAGCCGAAGAATTCGTTGATCTTGTTCTTGGCGATGAACTCCACCGCCGCCGGCCAGCGCTTCGCCACCTTCTCCTTCTCGTGCAGGAACGAGGCGGGCGGCAGAACGATGCGGCCCGTGTCGCGGCGCGGTGCCGAAAGCGCATCGGCCACGCTCATCGGCGGGCGCTTGTTGTCCTTGGCGATGAAATGGCCATGGACATGGCAGCAGCGGATGCGCACCTGCAGCATGACCGGCGTGTTGGAGACCTCGGACAGTTCGAAGCCGTCTTCCACCGCCTTGACGATCGACGGCAGGTTGGGACGCGGGTCGAGCAGCCAGACCTGGCTCTTCATGGCGAAGGCGTGGCTGCGTTCCTGCATGATCGAGGAGCCCTCGCCATAGTCCTCGCCGACGATGATCAGCGCGCCGCCGGTGACGCCGCCGGAGGCGAGGTTGGCGAGCGCGTCGGAGGCGACATTGGTGCCGACCGTCGACTTGAAGGTCGCGGCACCCCGGATCGGATAATGTACGGATGCTGCCAGCATGGCGGTGGCGGTCGCTTCCGACGCACTGGCCTCGAAATGCACGCCGAGCTCGCCCAGAATGTCCTGCGCATCGGCCAGCACGTCCATCAGATGGCTGATCGGCGCGCCCTGGTAGCCGCCGACATAGCCGACGCCGCATTGCAGCAGCGCCTTGGTGATGGCGAGGATGCCCTCGCCAGCGAATTCCTCGCCGGCGCCGAGCCTGAGTTTTTCGACTTCCTTGGCAAAAGACCGTTCGGCCATCTCTGCCTCCTTCCGTTGCCGCCGACAGCCGGCGGCGCGTAATCTAGAGTCCCTGTTTATGCATGTCGTTTCCCCAAAACCGGGTCCACTTTTGGGCGACATGCATCAGATGTCGTGCTTGCGAATGTTCTTCAGCATCTTCTGCAGCGTCGCGATCAGTGCTGCGTATTCGGCATCGTCGACATCGTCGAACATCGCCTCGAACGCGTCATGCATGGCCGGCCAGGCGCGGGTAAACTCGGCCCGGCCTTCGTCGGTCAGGAACACGTGGCGGATACGGCTGTCGGCGACCCCCTGCTCGCGCCGTACGAACCCCTGGCCCTCCAGCGTGTCGAGCGTGCGGCTCAAGGTCGATTGCTCGATGACGGTGTAGACCGAGAGGTCGTTGACGGTGACGCCGTCGGCCACCGACAGCACCGCAAGCGTGCGCACCTGCGAAATGGTCAGGCCCTGCTTGCGGAAATCGTCGCGCAAAGTGGCGTTGTAGCGGCCCATGATGCGGTTCATGAGATAGGGCGCGAATTGCTGCAGGCCGATCTGACCGAGGGTCGAAATGCGCTGGCGCTTTTCGCCAAGCTTCTGTTCCATCACAGCCTCCCCGCCAGGAGAAAGCCGGAGCCGCCGCCAAGGCCGGCACCCGGATGGGTCGAGGCGCCGATATGGTAGAGATCCTTGATGCCGGTCTGGTGGTTGCGGCTGGTCTTGAACGGCCGCCACAGGAACGACTGGTCGATGGTCGAGGAACCGCCATAAGGGTCGCCGCCGACCAGATTGATGTTCATCGCTTCGAGATCGGCCGGCGAATAGGCACGGCGCGCGATGATGCTGTCCCTGAAGCCGTCAATATGGCTGGCGAGAAACACCTCGGCGCGATCGGCATAGGCCTCGCGCAACTCGGTCGTCCACTGCCCGTCGGCCGGCGCCTGCAGTTTGCCGGCGGCATCGCCCTTGATATGGCGTGGCGCCTCGGGCAGCTGCAGCCACAGGATCGCCTTGCCCTCCGGGCAACGTGACGGGTCGAGCGCGTGCGGCTGGCCGACACAGATGGTCGGCACCTCGGGCAGCATGCCGCGCGCCGCTTCGTTGCAGGCTTTCGAGACGCCATCCAGCCCGGGTGTCAGATGCAGCAGCGCCACCTTGTCCAGCCCTTCGCCGCGCCACGCCGGCGGCTTGTCGAGGGCGTAATGGATCTGGAAATTGCCTTTGCCGTAGCGGTATTTCTTCGTCGCCTCGGTATCGGCTTTGGGAGCATCCGTGCCGAGCAGGCGGCCATAGAGCTGCGTCGGCGTGACCGAGCAGATGACGCTCTTTTTCGCATGGACCGTCTCGCCCGAGGCCAGCCGCACGCCGGTGGCGCGGCCGCCGGCCAGGATGATGGAGGCAACGTCGGATTCTGTGGAAATGACGCCGCCGCGCTCGATGATAAGCGCCTCGAAAGCCGACAGCAGGTTCTTCGCCCCACCTTTGACGATCGGCGCGCCTGCCGCCTCCAGCGCGAAGGCGATTACCTTGGCGATCTGACCGGAAAAGGCATCTTCCGGGCCGAGCCCGGCATGCAGCACCCAGGGCGCCCAGAACGCACGGATGGTTTCGGACCGGTAAGTGCTTTCCAGCCAGCCGCGCGCCGGCACCAGGGCCTCACCAAGGAAGGCGGCAAGGCCGCGCGGACCGCGCCGCCAGGCGTCGCCCGCCAGCAGCTTTGCCGTCGGATAGGACCACAAGCTGCCGCCGAGCAGGCCAAACAACAGGCCGGCATTGCGCTCGATGCCGCCGACATCCTCGGCATGCCGGTCGCCATCACCCGAAGCTATTGCGTTGAGTGCTGCGACATTGGCGGCGCGGTCGGTGCTGAGCACCGCATGACTGCCGTCCGGCCGTAGCACGCCGGTCGGCGTGGCGGTGTGGCAGAACTCCAGACCGTGCCGCGCAAGGTCGGCGCCAAGCGCTGCGAAAGCCGGCGAGGTGATGAACAGCACGAAGGTCGTCGCCATCACATCGTGGGTGAAGCCGGGCGCGGTGATCTCCTCGGTGCGCATGCAGCCGCCGATGCGGTCGTTGCGTTCCAGCACGAGCACCTTCGCCCCCTTGCCGCCAAGCATCGCCGCGCACACCAGCGCGTTGATGCCACTGCCGACGATGATGTGATCGGGGGAGGTCATCGACGGTTCTCTGGGGAGCGGGATTTAGGAGGGCAAGGTAGCGTTCCTTCGCGCCCCCCTCTGTCCTGCCGGACATCTCCCCCACGAGGGGGGAGATTGGACGTCGCGACCGCTTTCGCCAATCTCCAACGTCGCAGGGACAAGTGAGGCGCCAAAGCTGCCAATCTCCCCCCTTGAGGGGGAGATGTCCGGCAGGACAGAGGGCGGCGCCGTAGAGTGGCGTCGCCACCAGCCTGCCATCCCCTGCTGCCCCTCATCGTGACATCACCCGCGCGCATGATCTTCTCCCGAAGACCGCTCGCTCTACTTTCCCGATACCAGCGCCAGAGCGCGGATCGGGCTGCCGGTGCCGTGCTCGATCTTGAGGGGCGCGGCGATCAGGATCGCGCCCTTCGGCGGCAACTGATCGAGATTGCAGAGGCTGGCGAGCCCATAGCGGTTGGCCTTATGCATGAGGCTGTGCGCCGGGAATGGCGGCTCCATTCCGCCGGCCTTGCCGGCATCGGTGCCGATGGTCTCCGAGCCCCAGCCCTTGATGTCCTTGCTGATCAGATACTGGATGGCTTCAGCCGTCGGGCCGGGCGTGTGCGGACCGGTCTCGTCGGCGTTGAGGAATTCGGCTTCCGAGCCGTTGCGCTTGTACCAGTCGGTGCGCATCACCACCCATTCGCCGGAGTTGATGGCGCCATGCTCGGCTTCCCACGCCTTGATGTGGTCGACCGTGAGCAGGAAGTCGTGATCGGCCGCGGCCTCCTTGGAGCAGTCGATGACATTGACCGGGCCGACGAAGTTCTGCGCCGGAATGGTGTCAGTGGCGCCGTCGGAATAATCCTTGCCGGTGATCCAGTGCTTGGGCGCATCGAAATGCGTGCCCGAATGCTCGCCGAGCTTCAGCCAGTTCCAGGCCCACCACGGGCCGTTCTTGTCATAAGCGGAGATGGTGTGGATCTCGACCTTCGGCGTGTCGACGGCGAGTTCCGGCGGCAGCTTGATCAACGGCGTGTCGGGTCCGAGCGGCGCCGACAGGTCGACCACCTTGATGGCGCCTGAAAGCAGCTGGCCGGCGACCTCGCCGAGGAGTTTTTGCGTGTCCATGGTCTCTGTTCCCTCTTTCCGGTGATGATCAAGGCTCGTCTCGGCCCTTATTATCCTACTAGACGAAAACATATGCATCTGCAATTATCTTTAAGCATAAAGGAAATGGGACCGGGGCGTGAGCGAGTTCGACGCCATCTTTGTCGGGGCGGGCCACAACAGTCTGGCATGCGCCGCGCATCTGGCGCTCAAAGGCTGGAAAACCGGCGTTTTCGAACGCAACGCGGCGGTCGGCGGCGCCGTCCAGACCGGCGAATTCACCCTTCCCGGTTTCCGCCACGATTTCGGGGCGATGAATCTGAGCCTGTTTGCCGGCTCGGCCTTCCACCGGAAATATGCAAATGAATTGAAAGCGCAAGGGTTGGAGTTCGCGCCGGTCGCCGACTGTTTCGCCAGCGCCTTCCCGGACGGACGCTGGTTCGGCGTCAGCAACGACCTGGAGAAAACAGCCGCGCGCATGGCTGCCTTCTCCGCCGCCGATGCCGCGACATGGCGCAGGCTGGTCGCGGGGTTTCCGGCGGAAGCCGAGCATCTGTTTCGCCTGCTGGGCTCGCCGATGAGTGCCCGCGCGCTTGCCGGTACGGCCTGGAACCTGTGGCGCAGGAAAGGCATGTCCGGCGCGCTCGATACGGGTCGCCTGCTGCTGTCATCGCCGCGCGCCTGGCTCGAGGAAAATTTCGAGTCGCCGCATGTGCGTGCAACACTCGCCACCTGGGGGATGCATCTCGACTTCGCGCCCGACATCGCAGGCGGCGCCGTGTTCCCCTATCTGGAATCGATGGCCAACCAGAGCTTCGGCATGGTGCTGGGCAAGGGCGGCGCCGACACCATCGTCCGCGCCTTGTCGGGCATGGTGACGTCAGCCGGCGGCAAGATCGTCACCAGGGCCGAGGTGGCCGAGATCACGGTTTCCGGCGGCAGGGCAATCGGCGTGCGGCTGGCTTCCGGTGAGACCCATAGGGCGACCAGGGCGGTCATTGCCGGCGTCGCGCCCAGGGCGCTGACCGGCAAGCTGCTGCCCAATGGTTCGGGCGACGCCGGCTTCGACACGGCGATGCAGAAATTCCGCCATGCGCCGGGCACGATGATGATCCACCTGGCGCTCGACGATCTGCCGGACTGGAGCGCGGGGGCCGAGCTTCGCCAGTTCGCCTATGTCCATCTGTCGCCCTCGCCTGACGCCATGTCGCGCACCTATCAGCAGGCGATGGCGGGCATGCTGCCGGACGAGCCGGTGCTGGTCGTCGGCCAGCCGACGGCGATCGACCCGTCGCGCGCGCCCGCGGGCAGGCATGTGCTGTGGGTGCAGGTGCGCATGCTGCCCGCCGACATCCTCGGCGATGCTTCGGCCACGATCGCGGCCGCGCATTGGGATGAGGTCAAGGAAGCCTATGCTGACCGCGTGCTCGACATCATCGAGACCTATGCGCCTGGCCTGCGCGCGAAAATCCTTGGCCGGGCGGTATTCTCGCCCATCGACCTCGAGCGCGAAAACCCGAACCTCGTTGGCGGCGACCAGATCTGCGGCAGCCATCATCTGGCGCAGAATTTCCTGTTTCGCCCGGCGCGCGGCTATTCCGGCTGGAACACGCCCGTCGCCAATCTGCATCTCACGGGCGCCGCGACGTGGCCAGGTGCAGGCACGGGCGCGGCGTCGGGCTTCATGCTCGCGCAACAGCTTGGCGGGAGGTAGGCTCGACGATTTCATAGAGGCGACGAAATGCAAGGCGCTGCTGCCCACGAAGCCTGAACCAACGAACTGACACTGCCGCGCGAAGACAATAACCAACAAGGGGAGCGACCATGACAATCAACAGACGCGAATTGCTCGGATACAGTGCCGCGGCACTTGGTGTTGCCGCAGTCGGCCTGCCAAACATCGCCAAGGCCGCGGCCGGCGAATTGACCATTGCCTACAACGTCAACCTGCCCTCCTGGGATCCGACCACCGGACCGTCGGCCGTCAATCCGACGATCCAGGGCCTCTACCAGTCGGTGTTCGACCAGTTCATCCCGCAGAAGCCGGAGCTGTCCTTCGCGCCCGGCCTGCTGACCGAATGGGGCTGGAACGACGACCGAACCAAGGTGATGATGACGGTGCGCGAGGGCGTGAGATGGCACGACGGCTCGCCATTCACACCTGAAGACGTTGTGTGGTCGCTGCAGCGGGCCGGCGATGAGAAGACCGGCAACCCGATCCAGTTCGTCTGGAAGAACGTCAACAACTTCAAGATCGACGGCAACAAGATCACCGGCGACGTCGTGCAGTTCGACCCGGTGTATTTCAAATGGATGTCGTTCCTGACCGGCTACATCATGCCGAAGGCCTACTACGAGAAGGTCGGCGCGGAAGGCTTCGAGAAGGCGCCGATCGGCACCGGGCCCTACATGGTCGACAAGTTCGAACGCAACGCCTTCCTGCGGCTCAAAGCCAATCCGAACTATTGGGGCGCCAAGCCGGCCTTCGAGAATGTGACGATCAAGTTCGTCACCGACGCGGCGAGCCGCGTCGCCGAAATCGAGTCCGGCTCTTCGCAGGTGACGCTCGAAATCCCCTATGAGGAATACGATCGGCTGATCGCCAAGGACGGGCTCGCCGGCTCGATCAAGAACGTTTCCGACATCGGCATGATCTTCTTCAACGACATCGAAGCGATGCTGGACAAGAATGTCCGCCAGGCGGCCGTGATGGCGGTGGACAAGGAGCTTCTGGTCAAGCGGTTGCTGCGCGGCTACGGCCAGCCGCTCGCCACGCTGGAAACGCCGGAATACGCAGCCTTCGATCCGTCGATCAAGGTCGAGCACAATCCGGACAAGGCCAAGGAACTGCTGGCCGCTTCCGGCTATTCGCCGGACAAGCCGGTCAAGTTCACGATCCAGACCACCAAGGGCTTCAAGCCCAAGGACTATGAGATGATCCAGGCGATCGTCGGCATGTGGCGCAAGGTCGGCATTGAGGCGACGATCGAGGTCTACGAGATCGCCAAGCACTACGAACTGCGCGCCGCCGACAAGCTGGCGCCGGCCGCCTTCTACAATTGGGGCAACGCCATCGGCGACCCGACCACGTCGACCGGCTTTGCCATGTATGGCCCGAGCCCGCATTCGGTTTGGGACAGCCAGGACCTGATCGACATGATCAACCCGCTGTGGGGCGAAAAGGACGAGGCCAAGCGCATCGCCGGCTGGAAAGCGGTCGACAAGTACATCGCCGAGCAGGCCTATGTGCTGCCGCTGATGCAGTACGCGCAGCCGATCGTGCATGCCAAGGGCGTCAATGTCGTCCAGCACATTTCCGGCGCGCTGCTGCCGGCGCTGATGACCCCGGCTTGACATCAGCCCTGAAATTACCGCGCGCCGTCACCAATGACGGCGCGCATTTTCCATCGGGAATGCGAGCCACGGGCTCCTGCAAAGATTTACATGCTCCTGCAAAGATTCCTGATCCGTCTTGCGACGATGCTGATCACGCTGTTCGGCGTGGCCGTCGTCGTCTTCGTCGTGATCCGCGTCGCGCCCGGCGATCCGATTGCCATGATGCTGCCGCCCGGCGCGACGGATGCCGACATCGCCCGGCTGCGCGCGCTCTACGGGCTCGACAAGTCCATCGTCGAGCAATTCTTCATCTGGTTGTCCGGTGTTGTCAGGGGCGATTTCGGCACCTCGATCTCGCTCAGGCAAGATGTGCTCGGCCTGATCTTCAACCGGCTGCCGGCGACGCTGGAGCTCGCCATCGTCGCGCTTGTCATGGCGGTTGCGATCGGCGGCACGACGGCGATCCTCGGCGCGCGCGAACGCGGCACGGCGGTCGAGGCCGGCATCGACATCGCCAGCGGTGCTGCGTTGTCCATTCCCGATTTCCTGTGGGGCTTGGTGCTGATCCTGCTGTTCGGCGTGCTGGTGCCGATCTTCGACATTTCCGGCCGCGTGTCCCCACAGCTCGACCTGCCCTTCGTCACCCAGTTCTATTTCTTCGAAAGCCTGCTGCGGCTGCGTTTCGACCTGACCTGGGATCTCTTGAAGCACATGCTGATGCCGGCGGTTGCGCTGGCACTGCCGCTGGCCGCGATCATCTCGCAGCTGTTGAAACAGTCGCTGAAGGAAGTGCTCGACCTCGATTATGTCGTGCTGGCGCGGGTCAAGGGATTTTCGGAAACGCAGGTCATCCTGCGCGAGGCGCTGAAGAACGCCGCTTTGCCGACGCTGACCCTGGTCGGCGTGCAATTCACTTTCCTCATCGGCGGCACCGTCATCGTCGAGCGGCTGTTCTCCTATGAGGGCCTCGGCAATATGGCGATCAATGCCGTCATCAACCGCGACCTGCCGCTGATCCAGGGTATCGTGCTGGTCTTCGCGCTGCTGTTCGTGCTGATCAACCTTGCCGTCGACTTGATGTACGCGCTGCTCAATCCGAGGCTGCGCCATGGATAGGGCACGCATGTCGCGACGCCGCGTAAGCCCTCGGCTGTGGCTCGCCGGCGGTTGGCTGCTGCTGGCGCTGCTGGCAGCGATCTTCGCACCATTGGTCGCGCCGCAGGACCCGCTGGCGCAGGACCTGATGCTGGAGCGGCTGCCGCCCTTCTGGCTGGACGGCGCCGAGCCCGGCTATTGGCTGGGTACCGACAGCCTCGGCCGCGACCTGCTTTCCCGGTTGATTTTCGGCGGCCGCATCGCCTTCGTCGTCGCCTTCGTCGCCGCGATCGCCGCCTGCCTAGTCGGCTCGACGCTTGGACTGATCGCGGGCTATTTCGGTGGTTGGGCCGACCGCATCATCTCGCGCATCGTGGATGTCTGGATGGCGTTTCCGCCGGTGCTCTTCGCCATCCTGCTGGTCGCGGTGCTGGGCACAGGCCTCGGTTCCGTCATCCTCGCCATCGCCATCATCGACTGGACGCGCTTCTGCCGGGTGATCCGCGCCGAGGCCATGGGCCAGTCGCGCATGGATTATGTCGAGAACGCCCGCATCGCCGGCTATGGCCGCGTCGGCATCATGCTGCGCGAAGTGCTGCCCAATGTCGTGCCGTCGATCGTCGCGCTGCTGTCGCTGGAAATGGGTATCGCCGTGATCGTCGAGGCGATCCTGTCCTTCGTCAATTTGTCGATCTCGACCGACGATCCGACCTGGGGCGGCATCATCGCCGAGGGCAGGCTGTCGATCCATCAGGCCTGGTGGGTGCTGGTGTTTCCGCTGATCACGCTGATCCTCACCGTGCTGTCGTTCAGCCAGTTCGGCGAAGCGCTGAAGACGCGGTTCGATCCGGTGCTGCGATGAGCGCCTGCCTCGACATCGCCGATCTGAGCGCGGTGCTGCCGAACGGCCAGCGCGTGCTGCGCTCGGTGTCGCTTGCCGTGCAACCCGGCGAGGTGCGTGCATTGGTCGGCGAGAGCGGCGCCGGCAAGACCATGATCGGCAAGGCAGTGCTTGGCGTCCTGCCATCGAGCGTGCGCATTGTCGAAGGCGATATGAGGCTCGAGGGCGAAGACCTCGGAAGGCTCCAGCCCAAGGCGCGGCGCACGCTGATCGGCGCGCGCACGGCGCTGATCCCACAGGATCCGCTGACCGCGCTTAACCCGTCGCGCCGCATCGGCCCGCAGATGACCGACCGGCTGGTGCGCATCCTCGGCTGGAGCGGCGAGAGGGCCGACAGCCGCACCCGGCAATTGCTTGACGAGGTGCAGATCCGCGACCCCGAGCGCGTGCTGAGAAGCTATCCGCACGAGCTTTCCGGCGGCATGCGCCAGCGCGTTCTGATCGCCGCCGCCTTCGCCGCCGAGCCCCGTCTGATCGTCGCCGACGAGCCGACCACGGCGCTCGACGTCACCGTGCAGAAACAGATCCTGCGGCTGATCGCCCAATTGCAGCGCGAGCATGGCACCGCGATCCTGTTCGTCACCCATGATCTCGGGGTCGTCGCCAAGATCAGCCAGAAGGTCTCGGTGCTTTACGCCGGCAAGGTGGTGGAAGAGGCCGACACCGCCGACCTCTTCGCCGCACCACGGCACCCCTATACGCGCGCGCTGATGGCGGCGACGCCGCGCTACACCGATCCGCTCGCTTCGTTGAAGCCGGTGGACGAGACGGTGCTGGCAGGACTTGCCGCCGAGATCGCCGCGGCGGACCAGGCCTGGAGGCGTCCGCGTGGCTGAGCCGCTGTTTTCCGTGCGCGGGCTGAAGGCGGCGCTGCCCGACATGACCCGCAAGCCGCTGATCGGCCGCGCGCCTTTGGCCGAGATCCTGAAAGGCCTGGATTTCGACCTGCCCAGGGGATCGGTGACCGGTATCGTCGGCGAATCCGGTTCCGGCAAGTCGACGCTCGGCCGGGCGCTGGTCAGGCTGCTGGAACCCAACGCCGGCAGCATCAGCTTCGACGGCCGCGATATCGCCCATTTGTCGGAAGCGGAGCTGCGACCGTTGCGGCGCGACCTGCAGATGATCTTCCAGGACCCGATGTCCTCGCTCAACCCGCGCCGCACTATCGCCAGCATCATCGCCGCGCCGTTGAGGCAGAATGGCCTTGGCGATAATCTGAAGAGCCGCGTCACCGAGGCGCTGCAGCGGGTCGGCCTGCCGCAGAGTTTCGCCAGCCGCTACCGCCACGAACTGTCGGGCGGCCAGCGCCAGCGCGTCGGCATTGCGCGCGCGCTGGCGCTGTCGCCGAAATTCGTCCTGGCCGACGAGATCGTCTCCGGTCTCGACGTGTCGACGCAGGCGCAGATCCTCACTTTGTTGGAGAAGTTGGCAGTGGAGATGGGCCTGACGATCGCCTTCATCAGCCACGATTTGTCCGTCATCCGGCGGCTGTGCCGGCAGGTGATCGTCATGCGCGAAGGCAGGATCGTCGAAGCCAGTGCCACCGATGCCCTGTTCGAAAATCCCAGGGAAACCTACACGCGCGATCTGCTTGCGGCCATTCCGCTGCCCGAAATCGACGCGAACTGGCTGGACATCCCTACGTCCAAGGCCCCGAAATGAAAGCATCGAGGCGCACAGGGTCTGATCATTTCGATATGAAATTTTAAGCTTGAAATATCTCGCCTCAAGCGCGATATTCGTGCCAGCAAGAAAGCGAAGAGGAGATCGCACGGATGAAGGTTGCGGTTCTCGGCGGCGGACCAGCCGGCCTCTACTTTGCCATTTCGATGAAGCTCAGGGACGCCGGGCACGATGTGACCGTGTTCGAGCGCAACCGGCCGGACGATACGTTCGGCTGGGGCGTGGTGCTGTCGGCCGAAACGCTCGACAACCTGGCCAAGAACGATCCGGTCAGCGCCGTGTGGATCAAGAAGCATTTTGCCTATTGGGACGACATTGCCGTCATCCATGACGGCGTGCGCACGGTCTCGTCAGGCCATGGTTTCTGCGGCATCGGCCGCAAGCGGCTGTTGATCCTGCTGCAGCGCCGCGCCCGCGAGCTCGGCGTCAAACTGGTGTTCGAGACCGATATCGCCGATCCCCGCCCCTATATGGAGACGCATGATCTGGTCGTCGCCGCCGACGGGCTGAACTCCAAGGCACGCAACACCTTCGTCGACATCTTCAAGCCCGACATCGACACCCGCAAATGCAAGTTCGTGTGGCTGGGCACCAAGCAGAAATTCGACGACGCCTTCACCTTCATCTTCGAGAAGACCGAGCACGGCTGGGTGTGGGCGCATGCCTACCAGTTCGACAGCGACACCGCGACCTTCATCGTCGAGTGCAGCGAACCGACCTGGGCTGCCTTCGGCTTCGGCTCGATGACGCAGCAGGAGTCCATCGCCGTCTGCGAGCGCATCTTTGAAAAGCACCTTGGCGGCCATGCGCTGATGACCAACGCCAACCATATCCGTGGTTCGGCCTGGATCAATTTCCCGCGCGTGCTGTGCGAGCGCTGGTCGTACAAGAACCTGGCGCTGATGGGCGACGCGGCCGCCTCGGCGCATTTCTCGATCGGCTCCGGGACCAAACTCGCGCTGGAAAGTGCCGTGGCGCTTGCCGACTATGTCGAAACCGAGCCGAACCTCGATGCCGCTTTCCGCAAATATGAGGATGCCCGCCGCACCGAAGTGCTGAAGCTGCAGTCGGCGGCGCGCAATTCGCTCGAATGGTTCGAGGAGGTCGAGCGCTATCTCGGCCTCGATCCGGTGCAGTTCAACTATTCGCTGCTGACCCGCTCGCAACGCATCAGCCACGAGAATTTGCGGCTGCGCGATGCCGAGTGGCTGAGCGGCGCGGAGGAATGGTTCCAGCGCCAGGCAGGCGCCGGAGACAACAGGCTGCGCCGCGCCCCGATGTTCGCTCCCTTCAAGCTGCGCGACCTCAGGCTCAACAACCGTGTCGTGGTCTCGCCGATGGCGCAGTACAAGGCTGTCGACGGCTGCCCGACCGACTGGCACTTCACCCACTACGCCGAGCGGGCCAAGGGTGGTGCCGGCCTTGTCTATATCGAGATGACCTGCGTCAGCCCCGAAGGGCGCATCACACCCGGCTGCCCCGGCTTCTACGCGCCCGAGCACGAGGTGGCGTGGAAGCGGCTGGTCGATTTCGTCCACACCGAGACAGAGGCGAAGATCTGCGCCCAGATCGGCCATTCCGGCGCCAAGGGTTCGACCCGTGTCGGCTGGGAAGGCACCGACGTACCGCTGGCCTTCGGCAACTGGCCTGTGATGGCAGCCTCGGCGGTGGCGTGGTCACCTGAGAATCAGGCGCCGAAGGCGATGGACCGCGCCGACATGGACAGGGTGCGCGACCAGTTCGTGGCCTCCGCTGAGATGGCGCATCGTTGCGGCTTCGACATGCTCGAAATCCACGCCGCGCATGGTTATCTCCTGTCGTCCTTCATCACCCCGGTCACCAACCGGCGCACGGATGAATATGGCGGTTCGCTGGAAAACCGCATGCGCTATCCCCTCGAAATCTTCCATGCGGTGCGCGCCGCATGGCCGGCGGAAAAGCCGATCTCGATGCGTATTTCGGCCAATGACTGGGTCGGCATCGAAGGTGTCACGCCAGCCGACGCCGTCGAGATCGCGCGGCTGCTGCACGAGGCCGGCGTCGACATCTGCGACGTCTCTGCCGGCCAGACCTCGGTGTTGGCAAAGCCGGTCTACGGCCGCATGTTCCAGACGCCGTTTTCCGACCGCATCCGCAACGAGGTCGGCATGGCGACGATGGCGGTCGGCAACATCTACGAACCGGACCACGTCAACTCGATCCTGATGGCGGGCCGCGCCGACCTGGTGGCGCTGGCCCGGCCGCATATTGCCGATCCCTATTGGACGCTGCATGCGGCGGTGACGCTCGGCGACCGTGACGTGAAATGGCCGGATCCCTATCTGCCCGGACGCGACCAGCTCTACCGTCTGGCCGAGCGCGATGCCGCCGCGGGGCTCAAAGTATGAGTGCTTCACGCTTCCCGAGTTGGCGCCGCCCCTCATCCGCCTGCCGGCACCTTCTCCCCGTGGAAAACGGGGAGAAGGGTCAAGTTCCGGCGCTGGCGACCCCCTCTCCCCGTTCTTCACGGGGAGAGAGTAAGGGTGAGGGGCAGCGCGATGTTTCGAGGACGGGCGCATGATCGCCGGCAAGCATGCGCTGGTCACCGGTGGCGGCTCCGGCGTTGGCCGGGCCATCGCGCTGGCGCTTGCGGGTGCGGGCATCGACGTGACCATCTGCGGCCGGCGCGAAGCCGAACTTGCCAGGGTGGCCAGCGAAAGCGATCGCATTTTCGGCATCGCCGCCGACGTCACCGATGCGGCGGCGATGGCATCGCTTTACCAGACAGCGGAAGCCGCGCGCGGGCCCTTCGACATCGTCGTTGCCAATGCCGGCATGGCCGGCAGCACGCCGGCGCACAACACCACGCTTGCCGACTGGCGGCGAACGCTCGACGTCAACCTGACCGGCGCCTTCCTGACGGTGAAACCGGCGCTGGCCGGCATGGCCGCGCGCAAGGCGGGCCGGATCGTCTTCATCGCTTCGACGGCAGGGCTGAAAGGCTACGCCTATGTCGCGCCTTATGTCGCCGCCAAGCATGGCGTCGTCGGTTTGATGCGGGCGCTCGCCGCCGAGACGGCGAAGTCCGGCGTCACCGTGAACGCGGTTTGCCCAGGCTTTGTCGAAACGGAGATGTTGGAGGAGTCCATCCAGCGCATTGTCGAAAAGACCGGCCGCTCGGCCGGCGAGGCACGATCGAGCCTCGTCTCGACCAACCCGCAAGGCCGCTTCATCCAGCCGCAGGAGATTGCCGCCTCGGTGTTGTGGTTGTGCGACGATGCGGCGGCATCGATCACCGGACAGACCATTTCCATCTCAGGAGGCGAAACATGGTAGCCGGCCCCCTGCCCGCGCCATCGGGACCCGGCAAGGACCGGCTGCGGCTGTGGATCAGGCTGCTGCGCGCCTCGCGCACGATCGAGGCCGAGCTGCGCGAGCGGCTGAAGAAGGAGTTCGATACGACGCTGCCCCGCTTCGACGTGATGGCGGCACTCTATCGCGCGCCCGAAGGCATGCTGATGAGCGATCTTTCGCGTTTCCTGCTGGTGTCCAACGGCAATGTCACCGGCATCGTCGATCGGCTCGTGTCGGAGGGACTTGTTACCCGCGCCCGCCGCAATGGCGATCGGCGCACCTCGATGGTGCGGCTGACCGAGGAAGGCTCCAAGTCCTTTGCCACCATCGCAGCGGCGCATGAGGGTTGGATCGGTGAATTGCTGGGCAAGGTCAGCGAGGAGGACGCACGCCGGCTGACCGGCATGCTGACCTCGTTCCGCAGCAACTGGGAGGGACGCGAATGACAAAGATGGCCGGTCTCAAGCCGCAGCATTTCCTCTGGCAGGTCGAAGGCAGGATCGCGAAGGTCCGGCTTGACCGTCCCGAGCGCAAGAATCCGTTGACCTTCGACAGCTATGCCGAACTTCGCGACACTTTCCGCGACCTCGTCTACGCAGAAGACGTCGACGCCGTGGTGTTCCTGCCCAATGGCGGCAATTTCTGCTCCGGCGGCGATGTCCACGACATTATCGGCCCGCTGGTCAGGATGGACATGAAGGAACTGCTCGCCTTCACCCGCATGACCGGCGATTTCGTCAAGGCGATGCTGAATTGCGGCAAGCCGGTCATCGCGGCGGTCGACGGCGTGGCGGTCGGCGCCGGCGCCATCATCGCCATGAGCTCCGACATCCGCATCGCCACGCCGGAAGCCAAGACCGCGTTCCTGTTCACCCGCGTCGGCCTTGCCGGCTGCGACATGGGCGCCTGTGCGATCCTGCCGCGCATCATCGGCCAGGGCCGAGCCGCCGAACTGCTCTACACCGGCCGCACCATGACGGCCGCCGAAGGCGAACGCTGGGGGTTCTACAACAGGCTCGTCGATGCCGCGGCGCTCGAAACCGACGCACTCGACATGGCGGCCCGCATCGTCTCCGGCCCGACCTTCGCCCATGGCATCACCAAGACGCAGTTGAACCAGGAATGGTCGATGGGTCTCGACCAGGCGATCGAGGCGGAAGCGCAGGCGCAGGCGATCTGCATGCAGACGCACGATTTCGAGCGGGCTTACAGGGCGTTTGTCGACAAGCAAAAGCCGGTTTTCGAGGGGAATTGAGGATGATCGTTTCAAAGGAGACGTTGGCGGGACAGCGCCCCCCTCTGTCCTACCGGACATCTCCCCCACTAGGGGGGAGATTGGACGTCATCTCTGCTTTCGCCAATCTCCAGCGTTGCAAAGAAGGCGCCGCAGCCGAAGCTGCCAATCTCCCCCCAAGTGGGGGAGATGTCCGGCAGGACAGAGGGGGGCACCGTAGGGCGCAAGGCCCGCAACATCGCGGAGGCCGAAATGCCTGACCGTTCCTTCCTCAACTGGCCCTTCTTCGAAGACCGCCATCGCGAACTCGCCGAACGCCTCGAACTCTGGTGCGCAAAAAACCTCCCCGTCGACCATCACGATGTCGATGCGGCCTGTCGCGAGTTGGTGGCCAGGCTCGGCAAGGACGGCTGGCTGCAGCCGACGGCGCTCGACACCAACAATCCGGGGCCGCTCGATGTCCGCACCTTGTGCATCGCGCGCGAGACGCTGGCGCGCCATGACGGGCTCGCCGATTTCGCCTTCGCCATGCAGGGGCTCGGCACTGGGGCGCTCAGCCTGTTCGGCACCCCGGAACAGCAGCGATGGCTGGCAAAGACACGCGCCGGCAAGGCGATATCCGCCTTCGCCCTGTCGGAGCCGCGCTCGGGATCCGATGTCGCCAATACCGAGATGACGGCGACCCGCGATGGCGATGATTATGTTCTCACCGGCGAGAAGACCTGGATCTCCAATGGCGGCATAGCCGATCTCTACGTCGTCTTCGCCCGCACCGGCGAGGCGCCGGGCGCCAAGGGGCTTTCCGCCTTCCTCGTGCCGGGCGACGCCAAGGGGCTTGGCATTGCCGAGCGGCTGGAGGTGATCGCGCCGCATCCGCTGGCGCGGCTTTCCTTCGACCAGGTACGGTTGCCTGCTTCGTCGCTGATCGGCAAGCCTGGCGATGGGTTCCGCATCGCCATGTCGGTGCTGGACGTGTTCCGCTCGACGGTCGGCGCGGCAGCACTCGGCTTCGCCCGCCGCGCGCTGGACGAGAGCATCAAACGGGTAGCCGAGCGCAAGCTGTTCGGTGCGCCGATGGCCGAGCTGCAGATGGTGCAAGGTCATGTCGCCGACATGGCGCTCGACGTCGATGCCGCGGCGCTTCTGGTCTACCGCGCTGCTTGGACCAAGGACATGGGCGCCGCGCGGGTAACACGCGAGGCGGCGATGGCCAAGCTGTTCGCCACCGACAAGGCGCAGGAGGTGATCGACAAGGCGGTGCAGTTGCATGGCGGCGACGGCGTGCGCAAGGGCCATATCGTCGAGAGCCTGTATCGCGAGATCCGCGCGCTGCGCATCTACGAGGGCGCATCCGACGTACAGAAAGTAGTGATCGCGCGGCAAGTGATGGGCGCGGCCTGAGACAGGTCGCGTCGACGGACTGGATTGTTTGCGAACGCTGATATTGCGGACCCGATATTGGACAGACGGAGAGTTGAGATGCACGAGATCCTGCAGCCGGAAGGCTGGGCAAAACCGGTCGGCTACGCCAATGGCGTGGCCGCGCGCGGGCGTCTCGTCTTCGTCGGTGGACAGGTCGGTTGGAACAGGCATTGCCAGTTCGAGACCGACGACTTCGTCGGCCAGGTGAAGCAGACGCTGGAAAACGTCGTGGCGGTACTGGCCGAGGCTGGCGCTGGCCCACAGCACATCACCTCGATGACCTGGTATTTCACCGACAAAGCCGAGTATCTGGCCAACCTCAAAGGGCTAGGCGAAGCCTATCGCGCGGTGATCGGCCGGCATTTTCCGGCAATGGCCGCCATGCAGGTGATGGCGCTGGTCGAGGATCGCGCCAAGATCGAAATCCAGGCGACCGCCGTTATCCCGGAATAACCGACCATCGCTTCGTCATCCTGGGGCGAAGCAAGGAGCGCAGCGACGCAGCGCAGACCCCAGGATCCATTCCGTGAAATCAAAGCGTTGCAGCGGCCCAGAATTCTCCTCCGCTGCACTCCATGGCCAAGATCGCGGCATGGATCCCAGGGTCTCCGCGACGGAGCTTCGCTCCTGCTCCGCCCAGGGATGACGAAGTTGTGGAAGCGTCGCTGCTATTCGCGAAGTCCGGCCCGCCTCAGCAGCGGCAGCACGTGATCGCAAAAATAGGGCAGCTCCTGCGTATAGTTGACGAAGGACAGTGCGATGCCCTGGTAGCCATGCCCGGCAATAGCGGCCATCTCGGCAGCGATTGATTCCGGCGTTCCAACCAAGGGGTAGGTGCCGGCGCCACCGGCAAAACGCTGCCGGTAGCGGTCATAGGCATGCGGGTCGTGCGACTGCGAGAATTCCTTCTTGCCGGCCATATGGGCATCGACCGCGTCATGGTCGGCCATCGTCACCGCATAGCTGTTATAGTAGGCCTGCGCCTGCTCCATGGTCGGGCGGCAGACGACATGCGCCACGGTGTAGACGCCGACATCACGGCCGACCTTGCCGGCCCGTTCACGAATGTCGGCGACATGCTTGCCGGCATCGCCCATCTCGGAAAAGGTCGTGAAGAGATAGTCGCAATGGGCGGCGGCGAAATCGCGGCCCGGGCCGCCGAAGGCGGCATTCATGGTCACCGGGCGCGGAACCTGCAGGCTGGCCGGTCGGCTGACCGCTTCCTTCAGGCGATAGTAGACGCCTTCATAGTCGAGTGGTTCGTTCGACGCATAAAGTCGCTCCAGGATCTCAATCCATTCCGCAGCCTGCTCATAACCCTTTTCCACCAGCGGCGTGCCGAACATGCCGAATTCCTTCGGGTTCCAGCCGCAGACGATATTGAGGCCGGCTCGGCCCCCACTGATATGGTCGACCGTCGCCAGCGCCTTGGCGGCATAAAGCGGATGCACCAGCGGCACGTGCACGGTCATGAACAGGCCGATCTGCTCGGTGGCCGCGGCAAGAGCCGCCGCCCAGGTGAAGGTTTCGAATGACCATTCGCGCACCTTGTTGCGGCCGCCAAAACCGCGCCAGCGCGCGATCGGCAGCAGGAACTCGAGCCCGGCGCGGTCGGCGATCTGGGCCGCGGTCAGATTGTCCTGCCAGCTTGCCGTCCAACGCTCCGGCACATCGGTGATGGCAAGGCCGCCATCGGCGTTGGTCGAGAAGACGCCGAGCTTCAGTTTGTTTTGGCCGTGCAAGGGATGGGCTTTGGTCATCTCGGGAAACTCGCGGCGGGAGACCACACGCTAGGCCCGCGCGAAAATATTTCAAGCCTGAAATAGCTTCGCCTTGCCATCGTTTGCGGATATGGATTGGGCAGCACAAAAAGGGGATCGGCATGAGCGAATTCCACCAGAAATGCATCGGCAAGACGAGGCTGGTCGGCTCCTTCGCCGCCATTCCGCATCCCGTCGTGGTCGAGGTGATGGCGCTCGCCGGCCTCGACTTCGTCTGCATCGACTGGGAGCACGCCCAGATTTCGCGCGACATGATCGAGACCATGGTTCGCGCGGCCGACGTGCATCGCGTGCCGGCGATGGTGCGCGTTCCCGGCCATGCGCCGGAAGCCATCCAGGCAGCGCTCGACAGCGGCGCACAGGGCGTGCTGATCCCGCGTGTCTCGACATCAGCCCAGGCCGCGATGGCGGTGAAAGCCTCGCGTTATCCGCCGCTGGGCGAACGCGGCGTCGGACCCGGCCGGGCCGCCGGCTATGGCTATCGCATTCCCGAATATCTTGCCGGCGCCAATGAACGGATCGTCGTCGCGGTCCAGGTCGAGACATCGGAGGGGCTCACCAACATCGAAGCGATCGCGGCCGTCGACGGCGTCGACATGATCTTCGTCGGTCCCGGCGATCTTTCGGTGTCGATCGATGCGATGGGATCGAAAGGCACGGACAAGCTCAACGAGGCGATCGGCACAATCATCGGCGCGACGATCGCACACGGCAGGACCGCAGGCATATTTTGCGCCAGCCCACAGAATATCAGCCGATGGGCAGCCATCGGCGCGAGTTTCTTCGTGCTGGCCAGCGACACGATGTTTCTTGGTGCTGGCGCCGCGGCCAACTGTGCTGCCGCGCGCGCCGAACTGGCGCAAAACGGGCGCAGCTAGGCAAACAGGGGTCTCGGCGAGGCAACAGGCCGGTCAAACTTTTTAAGCTTAAAACTTTCGCCTTGAAAAGCGCCCCACTTTGGATAAGCATTCGAAGTCGATGGTGGCTGCCGTGCCGAGGAGGTTGCCGGCCAGTCCATCATGGTGCTTAGGGTGGAGGGGTTCAGTCCTTGTCGTTCGTGCTGCCCCAGTCATCGTCCAGCGCGCGCTATGCTTTCGATGGCGTGCGCGCCCAGATCCGCGACCTTCATACTGAAAACATCGCCAACCTCGCCGTGCGCGCGCGGGAACTGGGTGATGTGATCGCGCTCTGGTACGGCGAAGGCGACATGGTGACGCCGTCCTTCATCCGCGACGCCGCCAAGGCGGCTTTCGACGAAGGCCTGACCTTCTACGTTTCCAACATGCGCGGCCATGGCCCGTTGAATGAAGCGCTGTCGGAGTACCAGTCGCGCATCCATGGCCGGCCGATCCCGATCCCACGCACCACGGTCACACCGGGCGGCATGCAGGCGCTGTATCTTGCGCTGGAACTGCTGGTCGATACCGGCACCAACGTCATCTATGTCGCGCCGCAATGGCCCAACATCCATAACGCCATCCACCTGATCGGCGGCGAGCCGCGTCCATTTTCGCTCGATTTCAAGGGCGACTGGCACCTCGACCTCGACCGGCTGTTCACCACCTGCGACGCACGCACCCGCGCCATCTTCCTGTCGACGCCGTCCAATCCGACCGGCTGGACCGCGTCGCGCGAGGAAATGCAGGCGCTGCTCGACTTCAGCCGGCGCACCGGCATCTGGATCATATCAGACGAGGTCTATGGCCGGCTCTATTTCGACGGCGACGTCGCGCCCTCCATCCTGCAGATCGCCGAGGACGGCGACCGCGTGCTGTCGGTCAACAGCTTTTCGAAAGCCTGGGCAATGACCGGCTGGCGCATTGGCTGGCTGACCCATCCATCGGGTGTCGCCGACCAGCTTGGCGCCATGACCCAGTACATCAACAGCGGCACCGCCGCGCCGATCCAGGCCGGCGCGGTTGCCGCCATCCGCCAGGGCGAGCCGCTGGTCGAGGAGATCCGGCAGCGGATCAGGACCGGCCTCGATCTTGCTTATGACCGATTGGCACGGATTCCCGGGATTGTGCTGTCTAAGAAACCGCGCGGCGGCATGTATGCCTTTTTTGCCCTTGAGGGCGAAAACGATGCCCGGCAGGCCTGCGCCAGGATCCTCGAAACAGCGCGGGTCGGGCTGGCGCCCGGCCATTTGTTCGGAAGCTCCTCGGCGGCATTCCTGCGCATGTGCGTCTGTCGCGATCGCGATCAGATAGCGACCGCGCTCGACCGCATGGTCGTCGCCATGAATTGACGCCCCGCTGGGAGGTGGGACGGCAAGAAACCGTGCGGGGCCAGCCCCGCCCGATCAACAACCAGAGGGGACACCCTAGAGGGAACACCAATGAAGCTCACCCGTCGCAATCTCATCCTGCTCGCCGCCGCCATCGGCATCGCCGCCGGACCAGCCACCGCCTATGCCGCCGATGTGCTCAATGTCGGCGCCTACCCCACCAACCCGCCCTTCGAGTACAAGAACGAGAGCGGCACCTTCGAGGGTTTTGAAGTCGACATCGTCAACGAAGCGGCCAAGCGCGTCGGCATGACCACCGATATCGCCGACCTCGGCTTCCAGGCGCTGTTCGCCGCCACCACCTCGAAGCGCATCGACGTCGCCATTTCGTCGATCACCATCACGCCGGAGCGGCTGAAGTCGCAGTCCTTCACGCAGCCCTATTATGATTCAGACATGGGCATCGCGACCAAGACCGACAGCCCGATCAATGCCGAGGCCGACCTCAAGGGCAAGATCGTCGGCGTGCTGTCCGGCTCGACCGGCGAAACCTGGGTCAAGGCGCATCAGGAAGCCGACGGCTTCAGCGATGTGAAGGGCTATGACACGCAGCAGAACCTTCTGCTCGATCTCAGCGCGGGCCGCATCGATGCCGCCGTCAGCGACATTCCGGGCATGCAGTACTCCTTCACCAAGATGAAGGACCTGACCGTCAAGCAGCGCATCAAGACCGGCGAGCAGTACGGCTTGATGATGAGCAAGGACCATCCGCTGCTCGGCAATCTGAACGATGCGCTGAGCGCGATGAAGAAGGACGGCACGCTGGCGGCGATCCACAAGAAGTGGTTCGGCAGCGACGCGCCGGCGGACTCTTCGACGGTCAAGGAAATGCCGCTGCCGAAGGCCTGATCGGCGATTGACAAAAAGGGACCGTGCCGGCTCGCAGGCGGCACGGCTCCTGCATTCGATCGTCCCCCGGGATCGCGTTCGGTGCAGTAACCGATTTGATGTTCCGGGCCATCTCCCTTTGATGCAATTCCAGGCGGAAAACCGTCTCATCCCTTTCCTGGAATTGCTGGCATCAGGGGACGCAAAACAGTTCGGAAACGCTCCCATGTCGCTGATCGACACCTTCTTCAACGCCGATGTCATTGCGTCCAGCCTGCCGGCGCTGCTGCGCGGCTTCCTGAACACGCTGCTGCTGGGACTGCTCAGCATCGGCATCGGCATCCCGATCGGCCTGGTGATCAGCCTGTTGCGGCTCTATGCGCCAAAGCCGCTGCAGTGGCTGGCGGTTGGCTATACCGACATCTTCCGCGCCTTGCCGGTGCTGGTCGTGCTGATCCTGATCTATTACGCGCTGCCTTTCCTCGGCATCCGGCTTTCGTCCTGGGCATCCGCCGTGACGGCGTTCGCCATCATCATGTCGGCCTATTCGGCGGAAGTGTTCCGGTCCGGCATAGAGAGCATTCCGCGCGGCCAGTTCGAGGCGTCGCAGGCGCTCGGCCTGCCGTTCCTTTTGACCTTGCGCAAGGTGGTGCTGCCGCAGGCGGTGCGCGTAGTCATCCCGCCGATGACCAGCAACTGCGTCTCGATGTTCAAGGACACTTCGCTCGCCTCGACCGTGGCGCTGCCGGAGCTGTTGAAGGAAGCGACCAACGCGCAATCGCTCTACGCCAACCCCTCACCGCTGATCGGCGCGGCGCTCGTCTATCTTATTTTCCTCTGGCCGATGGTGCGCCTCGTCAGCCTGCTCGAGCGCCGCTTCAAGACCGAAAAGTCGCGCTAATCGCCCCAATCCCATCTGCAAAGAACATTCGCAGGAGATAACCTTGAGCAATTCCCAATCCGCCAGCGGCGGCTTTCCCGTCGACACCATCCGCGCGATGTTCCCGGCATTGCAAAGAGCTGGCGACTTCATCTTCCTGGACAACGCCGCCGGCGCGCAGATCCCGCAAAGCGTGCTCGACGCGGTGACCAACCACTTGGTTTCGCACAATGTACAGCGCGGCGGCCGCTATGGCCGCAGCGTCACGGTCGACCAGTCGGTCGCCGATGCACGGACAAGCGTTGCGCTGCTGATCAACGCCTACAGCCCGGCGGAAATCTGCTTCGGCATGAACGCCACCTCGTTCATCCGCCTCGTCAGCCTCGGCATCGGCCAGATGCTGCAGGAGCGCGACGAGATCGTCGTCACCGATATGGACCATGACGCCAACATCGCCACCTGGCTGGCGCTGGAATCCGCCGGCGCAAAGTTCAAGTGGTGGCGCATGCGCGAGGATGGCAATCTGCATGTCGACGACCTCAAGCCGCTGGTTTCCGATCGCACCCGCCTTGTCGCCTGCACGGTGACGGCGCATTCGATCGGTTCGATTGTCGATGTCGCCTCGGTGGCCAAGATCGCCCACGCTGCCGGCGCCGAGGTGTTCCTCGACAGCGTGCATTACGGGCCGCATGGGCTGATCGACGTTCAGGCCTGGGACTGCGATTATCTCGTCTGCTCGGGCTACAAGAATTTCTCGCCGCATATGGGCTTCCTGTGGGGTCGCTTCGAGACGCTGAAGCGGTTGCCGACCTTCCGGGAGGACTTCATTCCGGACGAACCGCCCTACAAGGTCGAGGCCGGCACCTTCATATACGAGAACGTCTCCGGCATGGACGCGGCCGTGCAGTATCTGGAACTGATCGGACGCAACCTTGAGCCCTCGAACAGCCGCTCGCGGCGCGAAAACATCGTTGCTGGCATGGGCGCCATCCGCGACTACGAATTGGTGTTGGCGCGCGAAATGCTCGCCGTGCTCAAGGGCTGCGGCGCAACCATCTATGGCGTTGCCGACGAGGCCCGCATCAACGAACGCGTGCCGACCTTCTGCTTCAATATCGGCAGGCTGTCACCGCAGAAAATCGTCGAGGAAATGGCCGACATGCAGATCGGCATCCGCGACGGCCACATGTACGCGCCACGGCTGATGAAGCGCCTCAACCTGTCGATGGACAGCGGCGCGATCCGCGCCTCGCTGGTCCATTACAACACGGTCGAGGAAATCCACCGTTTCGGCGAGGCGCTGCGCGCCATTATCGCCAAGCTGTCGTAATCCCGGGAAATCGGGCTCTCCTTGAGGTCGTCATCCACGGGCGAAGCAAGGAGCGAAGCGACGCGGCGCAGACCCGAGGATCCATGCCGTAACATGCGAGCGATGCAACGGTGCAGTTCTGCTCAGTTGCACGTTGGGACGTAAGTAACGGCATGGATCCTAGGGTCTCCGCGCTGCTTCGCAGCGCTCCGCCCTAGGATGACGACGACGAACAGACCTCAGGCAGCCTTCTTCTTCGCTAGCCTCGCCTTGATGCTGGCCACGTCGGCGCGCGGGGTCGCGGCGAACAGGGTCTTGGTGTAGCTGTGCTTGGGGTCGGCGAAGACTTCGTCGCGCGAGCCGTATTCGACCGCCTCGCCCAGATACATCACCATGACATCGTCGGCGATGTAGCGCACGACGGACAGGTCGTGGCTGATGAAGACATAGGTCAGCTGGAATTCGTCCTGCAGGTCGGCGAGCAGATTGAGCACCTGCGCCTGCACCGACAAGTCTAGCGCCGAGACCGGCTCGTCCAGCACCAGCAGGCTTGGATTGAGCATCAGCGCGCGGGCAATGGCGATGCGCTGGCGCTGGCCACCCGAGAACATGTGCGGATAGCGGTTGTAGTGCTCGTGACCGAGACCGACCTTCTTCAGCATCTTCATGGCGAGGTCGCGCCGCTCCGCCGCCGATCTGTCGGTGTTGATCAGCAGCGGTTCGCCCAACACGTCGCCGATCTTCTGGCGCGGATTGAGAGAGCCGTAAGGATTCTGGAAGACGATCTGGACCTTGCGGCGCATCTCCCGGGTCAATCCACCTTTGGCGATGTCGACCTTCTTGCCGTCGATGAACAACTCGCCCGCTGTCGCCGGATCGATCAAGGTGATGATACGGGCAAGCGTCGACTTGCCGCTGCCGCTTTCGCCGACGATGGCCAGTGTCTTGCCCTTGTCCACGTTGAAGGAGACGCCCTTGACCGCATGCACGGTGCGTGGTCCGGTGAACAGGCCGCCGCCGACATGGTAGTCGCGCACGATGTTGTTGCCTTCGACGACCCTGGTCATGCTCTGGCTCCCGACGGGGCCGGCTCGAACATCACCTCGGAGACGGTCGGCAGCCGGTCGCCGACGGCGTTTTCCGGCAGCGCCGACAGCAGCGCGCGCGTGTAATTGCTTTTCGGCGATTCAAACAGCGACAGCACGTCGGCCTCTTCCATCTTGCGGCCCTTGTACTGGACGATGACGCGGTCGGCTGTCTCGGCAACCACGCCCATATTGTGGGTGATCATTATCAGGCCCATGCCGTACTTGGCCTGCAGCGAGACCAGCAGGTCCAGTATCTGCTTCTGGATGGTGACATCGAGCGCGGTGGTCGGCTCGTCGGCGATCAAAAGCTTCGGATTGCAGGCAATGGCGATCGCGATCATGATGCGCTGGCACTGGCCGCCCGACATCTGATGCGGGAAGGAACTCAACCGCAATTCCGGATCGGCGATGCCGACCAGCTTCATCAGTTCTATGGCGCGTGCGCGGCGCTGGGCGCGGTCCATACCCATGTGGAAGCGCAGCACTTCCTCGATCTGGAAACCGGCGGTAAAGCACGGATTGAGGCTGGCGATCGGCTCCTGGAAGATCATCGAGATGTCCTTGCCAATGATCTTGCGCCGCTCGGACGGGCTGAGCTTCAAGAGGTCGACACCGTCGAAGGCCATGCGGTCCGCCTTGACCGTCGCGGTGTTGGGAAGAAGCCCCATCACGGCCAGCATCGACACCGACTTGCCCGAACCGGATTCGCCGACGATCGCCAGCACCTCGCGCGGCTCGATCGAAAGGTCGATGCCTTGCACGGCCATGAACGGGCCGGCAGCGGTGTCGAAGGAAACGGTGAGGTTCTTGATCTCGAGCAAAGGCATGCTCACGACCTCTTCAGCTTGGGGTCGAGCGCGTCGCGCAGGCCGTCGCCGATCAGGTTGATGGCGAAGACGGTGATGAGGATGGCGAGGCCCGGGAAGGTCACCACCCACCAGGCGCGCAGGATGAACTCGCGCGCTTCGGCAAGCATGGTGCCCCATTCCGGAGTCGGCGGCTGCGCGCCCATGCCGAGGAAGCCAAGCGCGGCCGCCTCGAGGATGGCATTGGAGAAGGACAAAGTCGCCTGCACGATCAGCGGCGCAATGCAGTTGGGCAGGATGGTGACCAGCATCAGCCTGAGATGGCTGGCGCCGGCGACCTTGGCCGAGATCACATACTCACGGTTCTTCTCCGCCATCACGGCGGCGCGGGTCAGGCGCGCGAAATGCGGCTGCAGCACGAAGGCGATGGCGATCATGGCATTGACGAGGCCGGGGCCAAGCACCGCGACCAGCACCAGTGCCAGAAGCAGTGACGGGAAGGCCAGGATGATGTCCATGACGCGCATGATCAGCGTGTCGACCCAGCCCCGGCAATAGCCGGCAAGCAGACCGAGGATGACGCCGGAGATCAGCGCGGTGGTGACGACGACGAAGCCGATGGCAAGCGAGAAGCGCGAACCGTAGACCAGGCGCGAGAGGATGTCGCGGCCAACGGCATCGGTGCCAAGCAGGAACTGGGCGTTGCCGCCCGCCTGCCAGGCCGGCGGCGTCAGGAAGAAATCGCGGAACTGGTCGTCCGGCGAATGCGGGGCGAGCAGCGGCGCGAAGATGGCGATCAGGATCAGCAGCGCGAAGACGACGAGACCTATCACCGCGCCCTTGTTGATGGAGAAGTAATGCCAGAACTCGGCGAACATCTGCAGTCGCGCGTCCTGCGGTTTGACGACGGTCGCGGCTTCGATGGGGCCTTCATTGGTCATGTCAATTCGCCCGTATGCGCGGGTTGATGACGGCGTAGAGCACGTCGACGATGAGATTCACCGACATGACGATCAGCGCGATCAAAAGCAACCCGCCCTGCACGGTGAAATAGTCGCGCTTGGAAATGGCGTCGATCATCCATTTGCCGATGCCGGGCCAGGAGAAGATGCTCTCGGTCAGGATGGCACCGGTGAGCAGCGTGCCGACTTGGAGGCCGATGGTGGTGACGACCGGGATCAGCGCGTTGCGGAAGGCATGCAGGCCGATGACGCGGCGTGGCGCCAGGCCCTTGGCGCGCGCGGTGCGCACATAGTCTTCACCCAGCACTTCGAGCATCGCCGAGCGCGTCTGCCGGGCGATGACGGCGAGCGGTATGGTGCCGAGCACGATGGTCGGCAGGACGAGGTGCGACAGCGCCGAGCGGAAGGCGCCCTTCTGTCCGGAAATCAGAGAATCGATGGTCATGAAGCCGGTCACCGGCTTGAAGAAGTAGAGAAGGTCGATGCGGCCGGAGACCGGCGTCCAGTGCAGCATGCCGGAGAAGACGATGATCAGCAGCAACCCCCACCAGAAGATCGGCATGGAGTAGCCCGCAAGGGCCGTGCCCATGGTCAGCTGGTCGAACCAGGAGCCACGGCGGATCGCGGCGAAGATGCCGAAGGCGACACCGAAGACGACGGCAAAGATCATCGCGAAGATGGCGAGTTCGACCGTTGCCGGAAACCGCACCAGGAAATCCTTGAGCACCGGCGTCTTGGTGGAGAACGAAGTGCCGAAATCACCGCCGAGGATGTTGGTCAGATAGGTCAGATATTGTTGCCAGATCGGCTGGTCGAAACCGAACTGGTGCATCAGCGCCGTGTGACGTTCGGGCGACAGGCCACGTTCGCCCGCAAGCACCAGCACCGGATCACCGGGCAGGATGCGCACGAAGCCGAAGGCGAGGATGGTTATCCCGATGAAGGTCGGGATGATGAGGGCGAGCTTGCCGAGGATATAACGCAGCATGGCGGGCGAGGTGGGGCGGCACCCTGTGGCGCCGCCCCGTTTCGCGAACCTTATTCGGCGATATCGACGCCGTCAAAGCGATGGATGCCGAGCGGATCCATCGCAAAGCCGGTGACGGTCTTCTGCATCGGCATGAACACCTTCGAGTGGGCGAGCGTCGCCCAAGGTGCCTGCTCCTTGAAGATGACTTGTGCCTTTTCGTAGAGCTTGGTGCGCTCGGCCTGGTCGGAAACCGTCTTGGCCTTGTTGATGAGCGCGTCGAAGTCCTTGTTGCACCATTCCGCGCGGTTGTTCGAACCGACGGAAGCGCAGCTCAGGAGCACGCCGAGGAAGTTGTCCGGATCGCCATTGTCGCCGGTCCAGCCAACGATGACGGCGCCGTCGTGATCGACGGCGGAAGCGCGCTTGAGGTATTCGCCCCAGTCATAGCTGACGATGTTGACGGTGACGCCGACCTTGGCGAAGTCGGCCTGGATCAGCTCGGCGGTGCGGCGCGCGTTCGGCATATATGGGCGCGACACGGGCATCGCCCAGACGTTCATCTTGAGGTCCTTGACGCCGGCTTCCGCGAGCAGCTTCTTGGCCGCATCCGGATCGTACGGATCGTCCTTCACTTCCTTGTTGTAGGACCACATGGTCGGCGGAATCGGGTTGATAGCCACCTGGCCGGCGCCCTGGAACACGGCGTCGATAATGGCCTTCTTGTTGATGGCCATGTTGAGCGCCTTGCGGACGCGCACATCATCGAACGGCTTCTGCTGGGTGTTGTACATCAACGCGCCAACGTTGAGGCCTTCCTGCTCCGCGACCGTCAGGTTCGGATCAGCCTGCAGACCTTTGATGTCCGCCGGTGCCGGGTAGGACATGATGTTGCATTCGCCGGCCTTGAGCTTCTGCGCGCGCACCGCCGGATCGGTGGTGATGGCGAAGACCAGATCGTCGATCTTCTGCTTGCCGCCCCAGTAATCCGGATTGGCCTTGTAGCGGATGGCCGCATCGGTCTGATAGTCGACGAAGATGAACGGACCGGTGCCGACGGGCTTCTGGTTGAACAATTCAGGCGTCTTGTCCGCCTGCAGCTTGTCGGCATATTCCTTCGAGACGATGGAGGCGAAATCCATGCCCAGCGTTGGGATGAAGGTGATCGCCGGCTCCTTCAGGCTGAACTTCACCGTCAGGTCGTCGACCTTCTCCACCTTGGAGATGTTATCGCCGAACTGGTCATTGTAGTACTGGTAGGCGATGCCCGGAATGTACTGGAACCAGGGACCGTTCTTGTCGACCTGACGCTGGAAGGAGAACACCACATCGTCGGCGTTCAGGTCGCGCGTCGGCGTGAAATAGTCGGTGGGGGCGAACTTGACGCCCTTGCGCAGCTTGAAGGTGTATTCCTTGCCGTCGTCGGAGATCGTCCAGCTCTCGGCCAGGCCGGGCGAGATCGTGGTCTTGCCATGATCGAATTCGACGAGACGGTTGAAAACGGTACGCGAGGACGCATCGAACGTCTGTCCAGCGGTGTACGGCGCCGGGTCAAAACCTTCCGGCGAAGCTTCAGCGCAATAGACCAAGGTTTTCGCGTTGGCCACGCCCCCCAGGACGCTTGCAGCCAGCAACGCGGCTGCAAAAGTCAATTTCTTCTTCATTGAGCACTCCCTAGATGTTCTTCCAAGCCCCTCTATCAGGCTCGCGAAGCGCGCATATAAGCACCGTTTTTCCGGCTTTGGAACACCCCGCTTGCTTACCCGGCGGGAAGCAGGAAAAAAATCCGCGATTTCGCTAAACGGCAGAAAAAATTAGCAGTTCTTTCCATTCACGATATTATTAACGACCGCATTTTTTTATTGATCGGCGGTCTCCCGTGATATCGGCGCCGTGTGCGCCTTCGCCCGACCCGGATGTGGAAAGATAGCGGGTCCGAGTGTCGCCCGCGGGAAAGATTTTCGGCGGCAAATCTTTCGGGCGCCCTGCCGCAAGGGCAAGACTTGCACCGCCGCCGATAGAGGCAATACATAGATGGATATGCTGGCGGCAGCGGAGGATGTCTCTGTCAATTCGGAGGCCAGCGCGGCGCAGCTGGCAAGAGACGGGCGAACAAGAACTGTCGAGGAGGAACGGGTGGCAAAAGCATCGAAGGCGCCGGTGAAAGCGTCGGCCAAGGCAGCCGCGAAACCAACCGGCGCCGAGGGGCAAGGTAAAGCCGCCGCCAAAGCCGCGCCCGCCGAGACGGTAGCAAAGCCTGCCAGGAAGGCACCAGCGGCGAAAACGGCGGCGACGGCCAAGCGCGCCACCAAACCGGCGGTGAAACCCGCTCCGGCGAAGACCTCTTCGACAAAGGCTTCTCTCGCAAAGACCGCGGCGAACAAGTCCGGATCGTCGAAGGCTGCACCGCCGGCAGAGGCATCGATCCCGGCGCCGGCAGCCGGCCAGCGGCTGCCAAAGGCACTCACCGAGCTCGCCGCCGGCCTGCCGGACAAACCGTGGCTGAAAAGCTATCCGAAGAACATGCCGGCCGAGATCGGCCCCCTTCCCTACAGCTCCATCGGCGACTTCCTTGTCGCCGCCTGCAAGCAGTTTGCCGGCCAGCCGGCTTTCACCTGCATGGGCAAGTCCATCACCTATGCGGAACTCGAGCGGCTTTCGGCGGCTTTCGGCGCCTATCTGCAGTCGACGGGACTGCAGAAGGGCGCGCGCGTCGCGCTGATGATGCCGAACGTGCTGCAGTATCCGGTGGCGATGATGGCCGTGGCCCGCGCCGGTTACACGGTGGTGAACATCAATCCGCTCTACACGCCGCGTGAACTGGAACATCAGCTCAAGGATTCCGGGGCGCAGGCCATGGTCATCCTCGAAAACTTCGCCGGCACCTTGCAGGCCGTGGTCACGCGGACGGCGGTCAAGCACGTCGTCGTCGCCGCCATGGGCGACATGCTCGGCGGGCTGAAAGGCACGATCGTCAATCTGGTCGTACGCCGCGTCAAGAAAATGGTGCCGGCCTGGTCGCTGCCTGGCCATGTCAAGTTCAACGCCGCCCTCAAGGCTGGCAGCGGCATGAATTTCAAACCGGCCACGGTGGCCGCCAATGATATTGCCTTCCTGCAATATACCGGCGGCACCACGGGAATCTCGAAAGGCGCGATCCTGCTGCACAGCAATGTGCTGGCTAATGTCGCGCAGAATTCGCTGTGGGTGGAGGACGCCTACACGATCAAGCCGAAGCCCGCGCATCTCAACTTCGTCTGCGCCCTGCCGCTCTACCATATCTTCGCGCTGACGGTGAACGCGCTGATGGGCATGCAGCAAGGCGCCCAGAACATCCTCATTCCCAACCCGCGCGACATACCGGGTTTCGTCAAGGAACTCCGGAAATATCCGGTGCATATCTTTCCCGGCCTCAACACGCTGTTCAACGCGCTGCTCAACAATGAGGATTTCCGCAAGCTCGACTTCAAGCCGCTGATCCTGACGCTGGGCGGCGGCATGGCGGTCCAGAAGGGCGTCGCCGAACGCTGGAAGGCGCTGACCGGCTGTCCGGTCAGCGAAGGCTATGGTCTCTCGGAGACCTCCCCCGTGGCCACGGCCAACAAGTTCAGTTCCGGCGACTTCACCGGCACCATCGGCCTGCCGCTGCCCTCGACCGAGATCGCCATCCGCGACGATGACGGCAACAACGTGCCGCTGGTCGAGGTCGGCGAAATCTGCATACGGGGACCGCAAGTGATGGCCGGCTACTGGAACCGGCCGGACGAGACCGCCAGAGTGATGACCAAGGACGGTTTCTTCAAGTCGGGCGACATGGGCTTCATGGATGAGCGCGGCTATACCAAGATCGTCGACCGCAAGAAGGATATGATCCTCGTCTCCGGCTTCAACGTCTATCCGACGGAACTCGAGGAGGTCGTTGCGCTGCATCCAGGCGTGCTCGAGGTGGCGGCGATCGGCGTGCCGGACGAGCATTCCGGCGAAGTGCCGAAGCTGTTCATCGTCAAGAAGGATCCTGCCCTGACCGTCGAAGCCATCACCGCTTATTGCCGCGAGAACCTGACCGGCTACAAGCGGCCCAAATATATCGAGTTCAGGACCGAATTGCCGAAGACGCCGGTCGGCAAGATCCTGCGACGGGCGCTGCGCGGCTAGTGGGGGACGAACCCTCCGAAGAGACAACGCCGGCCTCAACCCTCGATCCGGCAGAGTTCATCAAGGCCAATTTGCGCCTCGCCCCTGTCCGCGCTCTTCCCGAAAT
Source organism: Mesorhizobium sp. B2-4-17 (assembly GCF_006441275.1). Taxonomy (NCBI): domain Bacteria; kingdom Pseudomonadati; phylum Pseudomonadota; class Alphaproteobacteria; order Hyphomicrobiales; family Phyllobacteriaceae; genus Mesorhizobium; species Mesorhizobium sp. B2-4-17. Next base: position 51,518 of record NZ_VFUX01000015.1, read on the forward strand.
CCGGCTTTACACGCCCCATCCAGGCAGCGGGCTTAGGCGGCTCGTAGGGCCGCACGACGATCTGGATGAGGACGCGCCGGAATCACAGGCGCCCTATTGGGCCTATGCCTGGGCCGGCGGCACGGTGCTGGCGCGCCATATACTCAATCATCCGCAGAGCGTGGCCGGACACCGTGTGCTCGACCTCGGTGCCGGCTCGGGCCTTGTCGGCATCGCCGCCGCGAAGGCCGGTGCCAGCGCGGTGATCGCCACCGAGATCGACCGCAACGGCGTTGCCGCGATCGGCCTCAATGCCGCGGCGAACGGTGTCGAGATCACCATCGTCGACAACGATATCACCAGGGGTCCGCCACCGACCGTCGACCTCGTGCTCGCAGGCGACGTGTTTTACGGCCGTGAGGTCGCCCTGCGGGTGACGCCTTTTCTCGACCGCTGTCTGGAAGCCGGCATCAATGTGCTGGTCGGCGACCCCCGCCGCATCGACCTGCCGCGGCACCGGCTGCGATTGCTCGCCGAATATCAAGTGCCGGATTTCGGTGACGCGAGGGCCACTGCCGCCAAGCCGAGTGGGGTGTTTTCCTTCGAGGCGGAATGTCGCTGAAACCCCAACTCGAATACAATCGCCCGAGTGAATAAGTTCCACCCCCTTGCAGACGATTCTATACAAGCTATAGTCCAATCATGGGGTATCGGCTCGATGTTGAAGCCTTGCTAGCCCCGTTTGAGCTTGATAAAAACACCCCCGATCGACCGCAATCTGTTTTCGAAGTTTCGCTCGCCCAGTCGAGGTTCCGGCAATCCGGAGCTTATGACCAACCCTGTCTGGGTACGGGCCGTTGAGCACCGTCTAACCGGTTACGGTCTGAACAAAGCGTTCCTCGGCCCACGCTCAGAAGATGTAGGGCCATGCTGGAGCTTCAGCCGGTACGGACGCACTGAAACACGGCTGCCAGACGGCCGCCTTGTCAGGATCGGCGGCGAATATGAAGATTCTTACGACCCAGATTTCTACATTTACAATGATGTGATCGTGAGTGATGCCGACGGACGCATCGAGATTTTCGGCTATTCGGATAAGATCTTTCCGCCCACCGATTTTCACACGGCAAATCTCATCGACGCCCGAATAATTGTAATCGGCAACCTGTCCTATCCGTATATTCGGGCTGACAAGGCGCAAGTGCTCGTGTTGGACACAACAAGCTATGGCATCAGCCGCCTCGAAACCACGGGCGAGGCTCCGCCATGGATACACAAGCACTCTTCACAGCTTGTTGAAAATGGTGGTGCGATCCTGGTTCGCGGCGGCCTCCTCATCGGGCCAAGGTGGCCTGCTGTGATCGAGAACATCGACGACTGGCGCCTGGATATCACTGCGGGCCGCTGGGAACGCCTCACCAAGCGGCGCTGGCCGCGATTTTCATTCGTTCGGGCTGATGGCTTGCCTAACCATCTCCATTGGCTTCGCCGCCTTCTTTCGGATCAAAAATGGGGGAAAAGCGAAAACAGAAGCAGCTTTCTAGCCGAGCGCCTTAGCGAACTTGGCCCTAACCCTCGGATAGACCTGATTGAAACATTGTACGCGCCCGAGCTTCCACACTTGAATATCCCTGAAATCGCGGACCAGCATGGCGTCCATCGTCTGTGTGTCGAGGGCGTCGCAGTGCGCTATGTCGAGGGCTGGCACGATATCCGGTTGACGGTCGAAGGTGTTCTTCCAGACCAGACCGTCGAAATAATCCGCCTCGATCTATTGACCAAACTGGCCGCGATCGAGAATGCGACCATCGATTGCGTCCGCCTGATAGTCGACTAGTGCCTAGGAGAAACTACTTATACCCGTTCGGCCATTGGTGACAAATCCCAGATTGATTGCGCTTTGCCCCGCCTACCGATCAAACAGTCTCCCTGACCCGCGCCGAAAGGAAGTCCGGCAGATCGGCAACCGAATCCAGGATGATGTCGGCAATCTCGGCGAGCGACTCGCGTGTGCCGGTGCCGGAGAGCACGCCGACCGCCAGACCACAGGCACCGGCGCGTGCCATTTCGAGATCGTGCCTGTTGTCGCCGACCATGGCGATTTCCGCCGGCTTCAGGCCGGTGAGGTCGCAAAAAGCCTGGATGGTGTCGGGCGCGGGCTTGGGACTGGCCACAGCGTCATAGCCATAGGCGGCGTCGAAAAGCTGGGCGACACCGAGCGTGACCAGAGTCTTTTCCGCGCCGCTGGTCGAATCATTGGTGGCGACCCCAAGCCTGTAGGACCTCCCGTGCAGAACGCCGAGCGTCTCGACGATGCCCGGCAGCGCCACGGCCATCGCCGAACCCTGTACCGATGTGATCTCGTTGAAACGGGCAACGGCCAGCATCTGGTCCTCGTTGGACAGGCGCGGAAACCAGAGTTCGACGACGTCGAGATTGGTGCCGGAGGCAAAGATCGAGTCGGGCTTGAAGCGCCGGTTGGTGAAATCGAAGCCGGCCGCCGCGAGCAGCCTGTCGGCCTTCCAGCGATCGCCGTCGGATGCATCCATGGCCATGAAATCGGCGACGCCGAGCCAGGTCGCATTGAAGTCGACAAGTGTCCCGTCCTTGTCGAACAATATCCCCTTGATGTCTGCCAAGTCAGTCACTCCGAACCACGCAATTGGTGGATGCGTTCCACAAGGCCCCTGGTCGAGGCGTCCCGATTCGCGGCGCTTTCCTTGCCTTCCACGACAGGCAGCAGGCCGGTGGCCAGTTCCTTGCCGAGTTCGACGCCCCACTGGTCGAAGGAGTTGATGTTGAAGAGCGTGCCCTCGACGAAGACCCGGTGCTCGTAGAGCGCGATCAGCCGGCCGAAAGTGCGCGGGTCGAGCTTGCGATAGAGAATGGTCACCGAAGGCCGGTTGCCGGAGAAGACGCGATGCGGCGCTATTCTGTCGACATCGGCCGGTTTCATGCCCTTGGCCAGCATCTGCGCGCGCGCCTCCTCCAGGGTGCGGCCCTTCATCAGAGCCTCCGACTGCGCCAAGCAATTGGCGAGCAGCAGGTCATGCTGATGCTTGAGGTCAGGCTCGTGACCGACGGCCGCGGCGAGGAACTCGACCGGGATGAAGTCGGTGCCCTGATGCAGGAGTTGGAAGAAAGCGTGCTGGCCATTGGTGCCGGGCTCGCCCCAGACCAGCGGCCCGGTCGGCGTCGGCACTGGAGTGCCGTCAAGGGTGACGCCCTTGCCGTTCGATTCCATATCGAGTTGCTGCAGATAGGCTGGCAGCCTGGACAGGCGCTGGTCGTAGGGGATGACCGCGCGGGCCGGATAGCCGCAGATCACGCGATGCCACCAGCCGACCAGCCCCAGAAGCGCCGGCAGGTTGCTGGCCAGCGGCGCGGTGCGGAAGTGCTCGTCCATCTCGTGCGCGCCGTCGAGGAAGGCGCGAAAATTTGTCGGACCGATGGCGATCATGACCGGCAGGCCGATGGCGCCCCAGACCGAATAGCGGCCGCCGACCCAATCCCAGAAGCCGAAGACGCGATCCGATTCGATACCGAACTTGGCCACCAGGTCGAGCGCCGTCGAAACGGCGGCGAAATGCTTGCCGACCGCTTCCTTGCCAAGTGCCTTCTGCACCCAGTCGCGCGCCGTCTGCGCATTGGTCATCGTCTCGACGGTGGTGAAGGTCTTGGAGGCGATGATGAACAGCGTGGTTTCGGCTGACAGACCCTTCAGCGTGTCATGAATGTGGGCGCCGTCGATGTTGGAGACATAATGCGCGCGCGGACCGTCATGATAGGGGGCGAGCGCCAGCGTCGCCATGGCCGGGCCGAGGTCGGAGCCGCCGATGCCGATGTTGACGATGTCGGTGATCTTCTTGCCGGTGGCGCCGGTCGCCTTGCCGGAGCGGACGGCATCGGCGAAGGCTCCCATCGCATCGAGCACGGAAATAACATCCGCCTTGACGTCCTGGCCATCCACCGTAACGCCCTTGCCGCTGAGGTTGCGTAGCGCCGTATGCAGCACGGCGCGGTCCTCGGTGATGTTGATCTTCTTGCCGGCGAACATGGCTGCGCGGCGGCCTTCGAGATCGGCGGCGCCGGCGAGTTTTTCCAGCAGATCCATGGTGGTGGCGTCGACGGCGCATTTCGACCAGTCGAGCAGCAGGTCGCCGTCGGTGGCGGAAAATGTCGCGAATCGCTGGGGATCGGAGGCGAAGGCCTGGCGCATCGAGGAAGGCGCCGCGGCGCGATGATCGCGCAAGGCGGCGAGCTGTTTCTGGAAGGCTGACTGATCCACTGGCGGAGGCTCCTGGCGTTTTTCGACGCACCATATCAGACCGGATGTTTCCGGCGCGTGTCGTCGCGGCAAAACTATTGAGCCGAATTCAATCCGGTCAATACGCGGCGACGACACTTTCTGTCACGCGGTGAGGACATAATGTGTCACCAGCCACGTGACAGCACCTCCTTCGGCCGAAGGATCACTGGCATAAATCCCAAAGATCAGAAAAATTGATTGGCGCAACCCCTTGTGCCACCGTTACATTCGACTGGTCCAGCCAAGTGAAAAAAGCTGGCCATCGAGGAACATCTCCCATGCCACAGAGAAACGACACGGCGATATGGTCCGGCTTGTTCCGGATTTCGGCTGAATCCGGCCAGACCCTGCAGGCGCAGATCCGCCAAGCCATCGTGGCCGCCATTCTCGACCGTCAGATCGCCGCTTCGATGCCGCTTCCTTCCTGCCGGATCCTGGCCGAGAAACTCGGCGTGGCGCGCGGAACCGTGGTGCTGGCCTTCCAGCAGCTCGTCGACCAGGGTTTCCTGGTGGCGCGCGAGCGGCGCGGCCATTTCGTCAATCCCGACGTGCTGGCGACCCCCGCCAAGCCGCACCAGAAGGCGCCCGACCAGGCCAACGAGATCGACTGGAAGGCACGCCGGCAAATCGCGGCCAGCGACATGCCGCCGCCGGCCAAGCACGAGAACTGGATCAAGTCGTCCTACCCCTTCGTCTACGGCCAGTTCGACCCGGCGCTGTTCCCGACCGCCGAATGGCGCGAATGCAACCGCATGGCGCTGGCCGTGCTCGAGATCCGCAACTGGGCGTCCGACATGGTCGATCGCGACGATCCGCTGCTGATCGAGCAGATCCAGGCGCGGCTGCTGCCCAGGCGCGGCATCTTCGCCAATCCCGACGAGATCATCGTCACGCTCGGCGCCCAGAACGCGCTCTACATGCTGGCGTCGCTTTTGATGACCAAGGGATCGAAAGTGGCGATGGAAGATCCTGGCTACCCCGACGCGCGCTCGATCTTCAGGCTTGCCGGGGCCGATATCCAGCCGGTGCCGGTCGACCAGTCCGGTATCGTAACCTCTTCTATTCCCAATGATTCCGGGTTCGTGTTCGTCACGCCCAGCCATCACTGCCCGACCATGGTGCCGTTGTCGGCGGAGCGCCGGCAGGACCTTCTGGCGCGCGCCAACCGGCACAACCAGATCATCATCGAGGACGGCTATGACAGCCAGCTTCTCGATGAGGCGCCGCAGCAGGCGCTGAAGAGCCTCGATCGTTCCGGCCGCGTCGTCTATGTCGGCTCGATGTCGAAGACACTGGCTCCGGGCCTGCGGCTTGGCTACATCGTGGCCTCGGCTGGACTGATCGCGGAACTCAGGGCGTTGCGCCGCTTCATGCTGCGCCATCCGCCGGCCAACAACCAGCGCGCCGTGGCACTGTTCCTGTCGCTCGGCCATCACGAAGCGCTGGTGCGGCGGCTGTCCTCCGCCTTCGACGAACGGCGCAAGCGTCTGGTCCATGCGATTTCCGCTTTCCTGCCGGAATGGCGTTCGACCGACTCGGCCGGCGGCACGTCGCTTTGGCTGGAGGGGCCGCGGGGTACCGATTCCCGCGGCCTGGCCGAGGCCGCCGCCTCGCGCAGCGTCATCATCGAGCCGGGCGACCGCTTCTTCGACCGCACCGAAAAGCCTTCGCGCTTCATGCGGTTGGGCATCTCCTCAATCGCACTGCAGCACATCGAGCCCGGCATCCGTGAACTCGCCACGGCCGCCGGACGCAGGCCCGCCGCCGCCTGATCCCCTCCTACGGGAACCGCTAGCGGCGGCTTCGGCTCCCTTTAGCCCTGGCATACTCAACCGGATTGGCTGGCTCATAGGCTGTGCCAATGCCGGCGGCATAGTCGTGGCACAAAGGGGAAGAAGCAGCCGATGGTGGACCAACCGCTGCCCTGCTTCCAGGAAAGGTGGAGTGCTCCATGTCAGTGGTTCTTGAAAAGCAGGACGCGGCGGATCAACGGTCGCGCCGTTCCGGCGGACGCGAAGCGCGCCGCGCCATGCGGGCGGCGCCCTTGGCCGACGACATCAGGCCGGTGCGCGCCGGCCTCGAGGGCGGCAGCTACGGCCCCCTGCGCGGCAATGACCGCGAGCGTATCCACGAGGCTGTGCTGACGCTGCTGGAGACGGTCGGCTTCGCCAATGCCATTCCCTCCTGCATCGAGGCGCTGACCACGGCAGGCGCCACCTATGGCGACGATGGCCGCATCCGTTTCCCCCGCGCGCTGGTGCTCGATACGATCAAGAAGGCGGCACGGAATTTCACCTTGCACGGCCAGGACCCAAAACACGACATGGTGATCCAGGGCAAGCGCGTGCACTACGGCACGGCGGGTGCCGCCGTCCATCTGGTCGATGTCGAGAAGCGCGAATATCGCGAGTCGCTGCTGCAGGACATCTATGACGCAGCCCGCATCGTCGAGGGGCTCGACAACATCCATTTCTTCCAGCGGCCGATGGTGCCGCGCGACATTCCCGATCCGCTCGAGATGGATTTCAACACGCTCTATGCCTGCGTGATGGGCACATCCAAGCATGTCGGCACCTCGTTCACCGTGCGCGAGAACGTCCAGCCGGCACTGGAAATGCTTTATGCCATCGCCGGCGGCGAGGAGAATTTCCGCGCCAGGCCGTTCGTGTCGAACTCCAACTGCTTCGTCGTGCCGCCGATGAAGTTCGCCGAGGACGCCTGCGGCGTGCTCGAAGCCTGTGTCGAGGGCGGCATCCCGATCCTGCTGCTGTCGGCCGGACAGGCAGGCGCCACCGCGCCGGCGGCGATCGCGGGCGCCGTGGTGCAGGCGGTGGCCGAAGTGCTGGCAGGCCTTGTCTATGTCAACGCCATCAAGCCGGGGCATCCGGCGATCTTCGGCACCTGGCCGTTCGTATCGGATCTGAGGACAGGCGCCATGTCGGGCGGCTCTGCCGAACAGGCGGTCTTGACTGCTGCTTGCGCGCAGATGGCGCAGTTCTATGACCTGCCGGGCGGTTCGGCGGCCGGCATGACGGATTCGAAACTGCCCGATATCCAGTCCGGCTATGAAAAGGGCATCACCGATGTGATGGCCGGCCTTGCCGGGCTCAACCTCGTCTATGAATCGGCCGGCATGCACGCCTCGCTGCTCGGCTTCTGCCTGGAAAGCCTGATCATCGACAATGACATGCTCGGCCATTGCCTGCGCTGCGTGCGCGGCATCGAGGTGACCGACGAGGCGCTGTCGATCGACACCATCGCTGATGTCTGCCTCAGGGGTCCAGGCCACTATCTCGGCAACGAACAGACGCTGCGGCTGATGCAGACCGAATATTTCTATCCAGCCGTCGGCGACCGGTTTTCGCCGAAGGAATGGAACGAGAAGGGCCGGCCCGACATCCTGCAGCGGGCGATCATCGAGAAGAAGCGCGTCCTTGCCGAGCGTTTCCCGCGCCATGTGCCGAAGATGCTCGACGACAGACTACGCGCCCGCTTCGGCGACATGATCAAGCTGCCGCGCGCCAATATGGGCGGGTAGCGCCTCCGCTCGCCCAATAGTCCAAATCAATCCGCACCCAGCCCATAGCGCTCGATTACCTCGGCGTTGATCAGCTTGGCGTGCAGCGTCATCAGCACGATCTGGGCATCGAAACTGTCGCCGGCCTCGACCGCCGCCTCGATCCGGCGCTCTACCTCGTCCCGCAGTTGAGGGCCATGGGAGCGCTCGAATGCTTCCGGCCCGGCAATGCAATAGCTGAACAGCCGCGCCACTTCTGGGTAGGCCTGTGGCGGCGGTTCGTCGGACCAGCGATCCTTCATCAGATTGACGAGGGTGAGTTTCACACCCTCCGGCACGAGGGCGGGGTGGAGGTCGGCGCCGCGCAAGGCCGCATCGAGCTGCCTCAGGTCTCCCGACCGTCCGAACATTCCGAGGAAGCCGAGGGAAGAGCGTCGTTGCGCCATGATTGTCCAATCCGCTCCCAACCATTTAGGTGGTTGGCCAAAGGAATACAAAGTCAGCGCACGGCACGGACCAAGCCTGCGGCGCGGCTGAGATCGCTCCGCCTATATCGCGCCGCTGGCGAAGCCGTAGAGCACTCCAAGCACCGAGCAGACAGCCAATACCGGCAGCATGCCAACCTTGAAGCGGAAGACGGCCAGCAATGCCCCCAGCGTCAGGACCAGCGAGGGGATGTTGATTGAACTCAGCACCGGCACGTCGACGTTCATGCCGAAACCTTGCCTTTCATGCAGCTCGCGAAACAGCACGTGGAGCCCAAACCACACCGCCAGGTTCAGGATCACGCCGACGACGGCGGCGGTGATCGTCGCGAGCGAGGCGGACAACGCCTTGTTGCTTCGCAATTTCTCGATGTAGGGGGCGCCGAGAAAGATCCAGAGAAAGCACGGCGTAAAGGTGACCCACGTCGTCAAAAGGCCAGCCAGGGTTCCGGCAACGAGCGGATGAAGCGTGCCGGGCGCGCGAAACGCACCCATGAAACCGACGAACTGCGTAACCATGATCAAAGGGCCAGGCGTGGTCTCGGCCATGCCGAGGCCATCGAGCATCTCGCCAGGCTTGAGCCAGCCATAGGTCGTGACGGCCTGCTGCGCGACATAGGCGAGCACCGCATAGGCGCCGCCGAAGGTCACCACGGCCATCTTCGAGAAGAAGATGGCGATGGCGGTAAAGACGTTCCCGGGCCCGAACGCCGCCAACAGGCCGAGGACGGGCGTGAACCACAGCACCAGAAACACGGCGGCGATTTTGAGCGACCAGCCAAGGGTCGGCCTGGAATGGACTGGTGTGTCTTCGCCCAGCGCCGTGCCGGCATCGGCAACCTGCTGGCCGCTGACCTTGCCATGCCCGTTGCCGGCCATGAACGGCGCCAGTTCCGACCGCCCGCCGATGAAGCCAATCACCGCGGCCGTCAATATGATCAGCGGAAACGGCATGCGGAAGAAGAAGATCGCGATAAAGGCGGCGGCGGCGAGCGCCACCATGACGTTGTTCCTGAGCGCCCGCTTGCCGACCCGGACCACAGCTTCAAGTACGATGGCCAGCACAGCGGCTTTCAATCCAAAGAACAGAGCCTGGACCACGCCGATATTGCCGAAGATTGCGTAGATCCAGCTCAGCGCCATGATGGCAACGACGCCAGGCAGCACGAACAGGATACCAGCGATGAGCCCGCCCTTGGTCTTGTGCAGCAGCCAGCCGATATAGATCGCAAGTTGCTGAGCCTCGGGGCCTGGCAGCAGCATGCAGTAGTTCAGCGCATGCAGGAACCGCATCTCGCCGATCCAGCGTTTCTCCTCGACGAGGATACGGTGCATCACTGCGATCTGCCCCGCCGGACCGCCAAAACTTAGTGCCGCGACCCGCGCCCAAACGCGGACGGCTTCGCTGAACGGAATGCCATGAGCCGGCGTGCCGGAAAGTCTCGCCGGCGTCGCCTTGATGCTCTCGGCCTTGTTCATCGGCTCGTCCCCGTTTGTTTGTCCGCGCCTGCACCGGGCCAGTTGTGCGTCTCCTCGGTGGCGTCGCGACACCAACGAAAGAACGCATCGTAGAAAGGCATGCCTGCTTCCAGCTGTTCCAGATCGTCCCGAAACATGCGCGACAGGCCAAGCGAAGCGGCCAGAAAGCCGGCAGCCTGGGGTACCAGGTCGAGTCTCGCGGTGTCGGCGGCGCGCACGATCAAGGCAAGGCGATCGAGCGCCTCGGATTCCAGCCCGAACTCCTCGATCATCGTGTCGAAAGTGCAGCGTTCGCCGCGATGGCTCCAGAACACATTGTCGATGTCGAACGGCACGGCGTGAAAGCGGTCGGCCACATCACGCACTTCGGCCGCTTCGACAAACAGGAACACCGCGTGAGGGTCGACGAAACGCCGGATCAACCAGGGGCAGGCGATACGGTCGACCTTCGGGCGAGCCCGTGTCACCCACACCGTGCGGCCCTTTTCGTGGCGCGGGGGCAACTTGTCGGTGCGGACCAGAAGCCCCTTCGCTTCGCGCCAGGCTTCGAAGCCGCCTTCGAGGGTTTCGGCGGAAATACTCTCATGCCGCAGCCATGCGGCCACACCTTGCGAGAGTTTCCGGCCTTTCTGGCAGACGACCACCACCGGCTTGCCGGCGAAATCGGGCGCCCAGGTCGAAACGGTTTTGAAATCGCGCCGGCTCGAAGCCGGCAGCAGGCGCGGATCGGCGTCGAAATCTTCATCGGTGCGGACATCGACGATTTCGGGCGCGCCCGGCAGACCGACGAGACGGGACAGTTGCGGAACGGTGATAGCGGTTGTTGACGGCATGGCGTCCACCTCCTGATAGAGAAGCCTGGACGCGAACGTTGGGCTGACGCCTCACGGGGTCGTCGCGATTCACCCCTTACCCCGATGGTGGATTTGTTGGGCGCGCTTGTCAAGGATGGCCAGCGGCGGCGTGATCAGGATCAAGCCGCCGCTGTCGCGGATGCAAACAATCAGTGATTGTCGCGGGGAATGCCCATTGTATGCGCGACGTCCTGGTATTTCACGGCCGGCTTCAGCACCATGCCACCTGAGAACTGGTCGACCATGCCGCGCTGGATCTCCTGCCATGGCGTCTGGTGCTTCGGATAGTGGTAGCCGCCATTGTTCTGCAGTTCGGCGCGGCGCCGCGCGATCTCGTCATCGGTGACGAGAATGTCGGCGGTGCCCTTCCTGAGATCGATGCGGACCCGGTCGCCGGTCTTGAGCAGGGCCAGCCCACCGCCGACCGCGGCCTCGGGCGAGGCGTTCAGGATCGATGGCGAGCCCGACGTGCCGGACTGGCGGCCGTCGCCGATGCAGGCCAGCGAATGGATGCCCTTCTTGATCAGATAGGCCGGCGGCTGCATGTTGACGACTTCGGCGCCGCCGGGATAGCCGACCGGACCGGCGCCGCGCATGAACAGGATCGTGTGCTCATCGATGCCTTGCGCCGGATCGTCGATGCGGGCGTGATAGTCCTCCGGCCCGTCGAAAACCATGGCGTTGCCCTCGAAGGCTTCCGGATCGTTCGGATTGGACAGGTAGCGCTCGCGGAACTCCGGCGAGATGCCGCTCATCTTCATGATCGCCGAATCGAACAGATTGCCCTTGAAGTTGATGAAGCCGGCATTGGCCTTGAGCGGCTTGTCGACGCTGCGGATGACATCAGGATTCTCGTTGACGGCGCCCTGGCAATTGTCGCCGATGGTCTTGCCGTTGGCGGTCATGGCGTCGGGATGCGGCAGACGCCCAGCTTTCATGAGTTCGGCCACCACCGCCGGCACGCCGCCGGCATGATGATAGTCCTCGCCAAGATATTCCCCCGACGGCTGCAGGTTGACGATGAGCGGCACGTTGAGGCCGATTTTCTGCCAGTCATCATTGTCGAGCGGCACGCCGAGATGGCGGGCAATGGCGTTGAGATGGATCGGCGCGTTGGTGGAGCCGCCGATGGCCGAATTGACGACGATGGCGTTCTCGAAGGCCTTGCGCGTCATGATGTCGGAGGGCTTCAGATCCTCGTGCACCATGTCGACGATGCGTTTGCCCGTCTCATGGGCGATCTGGCCACGCTCACGGTAGGGCGCCGGGATGGCGGCCGAGCCCGGCAGTTGCATGCCGAGCGCCTCGGCCAGCGAATTCATCGTGGTCGCCGTGCCCATGGTGTTGCAGTAGCCGGTGGAGGGCGCCGAGGAGGCGACGATGTCCATGAACTCGTCGTAGTCGATCTCGCCGGCCGACAGGCGCTGGCGCGACTCCCAGACGATGGTGCCGGAACCGGTGCGCTTGCCCTTGTGCCAGCCATTGAGCATCGGGCCAACCGACAGCGCGATGGCCGGGATGTTGACGGTGGCCGCCGCCATAAGGAGCGCTGGAGTCGTCTTGTCACAGCCGATGGTCAGCACGACGCCGTCGAGCGGATAGCCGTAGAGCACCTCGACGAGGCTGAGATAGGCGAGGTTGCGGTCAAGCGCCGCGGTCGGGCGCTTGCCGGTCTCCTGGATCGGATGGCAGGGGAATTCGAAGGGAATGCCGCCCATCGAGACGATACCTTCGCGCACGCGCTTGGCAAGCTCGATATGGTGGCGGTTGCAAGGTGAAAGATCCGAGCCGGTCTGGGCGATGCCGATCAGCGGCTTGCCCGACATCAGTTCGGCGCGCGTCAGCCCGTAATTCAGGTAACGCTCCAGATAGAGCGCCGTCATTCCCGGGTTATCGGGGTTGTCGAACCACTCCTGCGAGCGAAATTTTTTCTTGTGTGTGGGGGCGCCAGCCATCATGGTCTCCGTATTTGTATGACAAATCGATATGACAACGCGCGGATGCAGGCAAGGGGCACGCGTGATCTGAATCCGGACTTTGGTGCGATAGACTTGTATCCGGCCGCGCGCTAGGACCAATCGGCATCAGCAATCCGGGAGGTCTTGATGGCTTTGGTGATCGAAGGCGAGGAGCGCATTGCCGCACCCGTCCAGAAAGTTTGGGAGGCTCTGAACGATCCGGCGGTGCTGAAGGAGAGCATTCCCGGCTGCCAGAGCCTGGAGAAGAAATCGGACACCGAGTTGACGGCGACGGTCGTGTTGAAGATCGGGCCGATCAAGGCGACCTTCAACGGCGAAGTGACGCTGAAAAACCTGAAGCCGCCACATGCCTACACCATTCAGGGCGAAGGCAAGGGCGGCGTTGCCGGCTTCGCCAAGGGCGGCGCCGACGTGACGCTGACCGAGGATGGGCCGGACGCCACCGTCCTGAAATACGCGGCCAAGGCCGATGTCGGCGGCAAGATCGCCCAGCTCGGCAGCCGGCTGATCGCGTCGACATCGAAGAAACTGGCTGGGCAATTCTTTTCCAACTTTGGGGAGAAAGTGGGCGCGCCTTAGTTGCGGCTCGCTTGTAGGCCCCTAGCTATTTAGGGCCGGCGCCGCCCATCATTGCCCTGCCGGGCATTTCTGCCCGTATAGTGGCGGGGGGAAAGAAGCCCGCGCCGACGGTTCCGCCAATCACCGGCATGGCAGGTTAGGCGCCGAGGTTGAGGCCAGGTCTCTTCTCCCCGTCACTATACGGGGAGAAGGTGCCGGCAGGCGGATGAGGGGCGGCGCCAACCAAGCAGAAAACTACTCAAACACGATGCTTGGCACCGCCGCTTCCGCAGCACCCCGTTCCTCGTTGACCCGGTCCCAGACCTTGGCGGCGATATCGCGGTAGATTTTCGCCTCGGCGCCATCGGCCTTCGAGACAACCACCGGCGCACCGGCATCCGAGCTTTCGCGGATGCCCATTTCCAGCGGCACCTCGCCGAGGAAGGTGACGCCGAGCCGCTCGGCCTCGCGGCGCGCGCCGCCATGGCCGAAGATGTCGTAGCGTTTGCCGGTATCCGGGGCGATGAAGTAGCTCATGTTCTCGACGATGCCGAGCAGCGGCACGTCGACTTTCCTGAACATGTTCAGTCCTTTGCGGGCATCGATCAGCGCCAGGTCCTGAGGCGTGGAAACGATGACGGCGCCGGCCAGCGGCACCTGCTGCGCCATGGTCAATTGGGCGTCGCCGGTGCCGGGCGGCATATCGACGACGAGCACGTCTAGCCGCCCCCATTCGACCTCGCGCAGCATCTGCGTCAGCGCCGACATCACCATCGGGCCGCGCCAGATCATCGGCGTCTCCTCGTCGACGAGGAAGCCCATCGACATCACCTTGAGGCCGTAATTCTCCATCGGTTTCAGGGTCTTGCCGTCAATCGTCTGCGGCCGGCCGTGGATGTTGAGGAGCCTCGGCATCGACGGGCCATAAATGTCGGCATCGAGCACGCCGACCCGCAGGCCGTTGGCGGCGAGGCCAAGCGCCAGGTTGACGGCGGTGGTCGACTTGCCGACGCCGCCCTTGCCCGAGGCAACCGCGATGATCGCCTCGATGCCGGGCACGCCGCGCTTGCCCTGGCTGTGCGAGGCGGGGGCATGCGGCACAGGACGTTGAGGCGCTGCCGGTGGCGTTGGCCTTGGCGCCTGGCGCTGCGGGACCGGCGCTTCCATGCCGCCGCCCTTCTTCTCGGCGGTCAGCGCTACGACCGCGCCGGCGACCCCCGGAATGGCTTTCACAACCCGCTCGGCAGCGGCGCGCAACGGCTCCATTTCCTGCGCACGGGCGGCCGGAACCGTGATCGAGAAGAACACTTTCGAATCGGCGATGAATATCTCGGACACCATGCCGAGGTCGACGATGTTGCCGGTGAAATCCGGCCCGTTGACCGTCTTCAGGCGCTCGACGACGATTTCCTTGGTTACGGCCATGATCTTTCCCTTGGCGTTTGCCGGTTCAGATAATGCAGTTTCCCGACAGAACCAAGCTGCATCGGCCTGCCCTGAAAAAGATAGAGGCACATCGCCGCATCCATCCACCGCGTTCTCCGCCGGGCGGCCGGACAAATCGGCATGTGACCGTCGTCAACAGGCCATGCAGCGCTATTTCGATGATCGGCATGAGAACGACAATCAGGAAAGGAGACGGTCATGCTCGAAAACAGCAACGCGACGGCCAATCTCGCGGTGAAGGATTTGGCAAAAGCGAAGGCCTTTTATGAGGGAACGCTTGGCCTCAAACAGGTCGACGACATGGAAGGCGAACTGGTCGTGTACAAGAGCGGCGGCACCCTCATCAACGTCTATCATTCGCAATTCGCCGGCACCAACAAGGCGACGGCGGTCACCTGGACTGTCGGCGACCAGATCGAGCCGATCGTCAAGTCGCTGAAATCGAAAGGTGTCGCCTTCGAACACTACGAGATGCCCGGCCTGTCGCTCGAAGGCGACATCCATGTCGGCCACGGCATGAAGGTTGCCTGGTTCAAGGATCCTGACGGCAACATCCTGAACCTCGTGGACAAATAGCGATGGCCACGCAGCAACAGCCATCCCCTGCCTGGCGGCGGGATTGTGTCGTTGTGACGCCGGCACCATCTGGCGCAGCCGTCCTGCGCCCGATAGCTTGCGTCGATGATCGACAAGCTGGAATTCTTTATCGCGTTGGCCAAGGAGGAGCATTTCGGCCGGGCGGCTGAAGTGTGCGGCGTCACCCAGCCGACCTTGTCGGCCGGCATCAAGCAGTTGGAAGGCCAGCTTGGCGTGATGCTGGTGCTGCGCGGCTCGCGCTTCCAGGGCCTGACGCCGGAAGGCAAGCAGGTGCTGGTGTGGGCGCGCCGCATCGTCGGCGACTCAAGAACCATGCGCGAGGAGATGCGGGCGGCGCGCTACGGCCTTTCCGGACGCATCCGCATTGCCGCCATCCCCACGGCCCTTGCCATGGTGGCACGGCTGACGACACCGTTTCGGGCCAAGCACCCCGGCGTCACCTTTTCGGTGCTGTCGCGCACATCGATCGAGGTGCTGTCGCTACTCGGCAATTTCGACATCGACGCCGGCATCACCTATCTCGACAACGAGCCGCTTGGACGGGTGACCAGCGTGCCGCTCTACGACGAGCGCTATCAGCTGATCACGGCGGTCGGGAATCCTTATTTCGACCGCGACAAAGTGACATGGGCGGAGCTCAGCAGCCTGCCGCTCTGCCTCTTGACGCCGGATATGCAGAACCGCCGCATCATCGACCAGCATCTGGCCGAGGCCGGGGTGCAGGTGCGGCCGACGCTCGAATCCAACTCGATGATCGTGCTGTTCTCGCATATCCGCACCGGCAAATGGTCGTCGATCATGCCGCTCAACTTGGCGGAAACGTTCGGCTTCTCCGAGCCGATCCGGGCCATTCCGATCGTCGAGCCCGATGCCAGCCACACGGTCGGCCTGGTGGCGGCGCCGCGTGAGCCGCACACGCCGCTGGTGCAGGCGCTGCTGGACGAGGCGATGGCGCTGGCGGACGATTTCCGCGCACATCGCTAGGGTAGAGAATGGCGGCTGGATATGGTTGATAGAAAATTTCTATCGAGCAACGGATCAGCTTTATTGATTTCGCGGGTTTTTCCTGTTTTTGAAAAGACTTAGCGTTAGAGCACTATCGACCAGGGAGGGCGCTGCATGACGATGCAGCCTGCAAGTACCGAGATCGCATCGCGCACGGCGGCGATCATTCAGGAGTTGAAGGGCCTCGAAGGTCCGCTGCTGCCTATCCTCCATGAGATACAGGAAGAGTTCGGCCATGTGCCGCAAGACGCCCTGCCCGTCATTGCCGACGGGCTGAACCTCTCCAGGGCGGAGGTGCACGGCGTCGTGACCTTCTATCATGATTTCCGTGCCCGGCCGGCCGGGCGCCACGTGCTCAAGCTCTGCCAGGCGGAAGCCTGCCAGTCGATGGGTTCCGATGCGGTCGCCGCCAAGGTCAAGCAGTTGCTCGGCATCGATTTCCACGAGACCACCCGCGACGGATCGGTTACACTCGAGGCGGTCTATTGTCTCGGGCTTTGCGCCTGTTCGCCATCGGCGATGCTCGACGGCGAGGTGATCGGGCGGCTCGATGACGACAAGATCGACGAGATCATTGCCGAGGTGCGCTCATGATCCCCCGCATCTACATTCCCGGCGATTCCGGCGCGCTCGCGCTCGGCGCCGAAAAGGTCGCCAAGGCTGTTCGCGCGGAACTCGCCGAGCGTGGCATCGAGGCTAAGATCGTACGCAACGGCTCGCGCGGCGCCTATTTCCTTGAACCGATGGTCGAGGTGGCGACAGCCAATGGCCGCGTCGCCTACGGGCCGGTGAAATCCTCCGAGGTCAAGAGCCTGTTCGACAGCGGCTTTCTCACCGGCGGCCACCACAAGCGCTGGCTGGGCGCGCCGGACAAGATCCCGTTCCTGGCCAAGCAGACACGTCTGACCTTTGCCCGCTGCGGCATCAACGACCCGCTGTCGCTCGACGCCTACAAATCGCTCGGCGGGCTGAAAGGCCTGCAGAACGCGGTCGCCATGGCGCCAGCCGATATCGTCAAGCAGGTGACGGAGTCCGGCCTGCGCGGACGCGGCGGGGCCGGTTTCCCGACCGGCATCAAATGGAAGACGGTGCTCGATACGGCGGGCGATCGCAAATACATCGTCTGCAACGCCGATGAGGGCGACAGCGCCACCTTCGCCGACCGCATGATCATGGAAGGCGACCCCTTCGTGCTCATCGAGGGCATGACGATCGCCGGCATCGCCACCGGGGCCACCAAGGGTTTCGTCTATATCCGCTCGGAATATCCGCATGCGGTGGCCATCATGAACAAGGCCGTCGAAATCGCCCGCGAGGCGGGCGTGCTCGGCGTCAACGTGCTGGGTTCCCCTAACGCGTTCGACATGGAAATCCGCGTCGGCGCCGGCGCCTATGTCTGCGGCGAGGAGACCTCGCTCTTGAACAGCCTGGAGGGCAAGCGCGGCGTGGTGCGCGCCAAGCCGCCGCTGCCGGCGATCCAGGGCTTGTTCGGCAAACCGACGGTGATCAACAATGTCATCTCGCTGGCCTCCGTGCCGATTATCATGGACAGGGGCGCCGCCTTCTACAAGGATTTCGGCATGGGCCGCTCGCGCGGCACGATCCCGATCCAGATCGCCGGCAATATCAAATATGGCGGCCTGTTCGAAACGGCCTTCGGCCTGACGCTCGGCGAGATCGTCGATGATATCGGCGGCGGCACGGCGACCGGGCGTCCGGTGAAGGCGGTGCAGGTCGGCGGGCCGCTCGGCGCCTATTTCCCGCGCGCGCTGTTCGACACGCCGTTCGACTACGAGGCTTTCGCCGCGAAGGACGGTCTGATCGGCCATGCCGGTATCACCGTCTTCGACGACACCGCCGACATGCTGAAGCAGGCGCGCTTCGCCATGGAGTTCTGCGCCATCGAAAGCTGCGGCAAGTGCACGCCCTGCCGCATCGGTTCGACGCGCGGGGTGGAGACCATCGACAGGCTCGCCGCCGGCATCGAACCGGAAAAGAACCTGGCTCTGGTCACCGACCTCTGCAACACCATGAAGTTCGGATCGCTGTGCGCGCTGGGCGGCTTCACGCCCTACCCGGTGATGAGCTCGATCACGCATTTCCCCGAGGATTTCAAGCCCGCGCCGGCGCGCGTGGCTGCTGAATAGGAGCTGGCAGATGAACATCAAGGCCGACTTCCCGACGCTCATCGAAGAGCTCGACTACGGAACCCCGGAATCGAAAGCGACGAAGCAAATCACGCTGACCGTCGACGGCCGCAGCATCAGCGTGCCGGAAGGCACCTCGATCATGCGCGCGGCGATGGAGGGCGGGGTCGAAATCCCGAAACTCTGCGCCACCGACATGCTGGACTCCTTCGGCTCCTGCCGCGTCTGCCTGGTCGAGATCGAAGGGCGCGGCGGCACGCCGGCCTCCTGCACGACGCCGGTCGGCGAAGGTATGATTGTACACACGCAGTCGGATCGCCTTGACGCCATCCGCCGTGGCGTCATGGAGCTCTATGTTTCCGACCATCCGACCGGCTGGAACGAAAAGGCCGGCACCGGCGCCAGCGAGTTCGACACGGTGGCGAAGTCGGTCGGCCTGACCGAGAACCGCTACGGCATCGAGGGGCGCAACCACGTCAAGCAGGAAGACGGCGTCGCGCCCGGCCATGGCTCGCTGGCGGTGGACTACATTGCCCGTGATGAATCGAACCCTTACTTCACCTATGATCCGGCCCAATGCATCGTCTGCTCGCGCTGCGTGCGCGCCTGCGAAGAGGTGCAGGGCACGTTCGCGCTGACCATCGAGGGCCGCGGCTTCGAATCGCGCATGGTGGCCGGCATGCACGAGGATTTCATCGCCTCGGAATGCGTGTCCTGCGGTGCCTGCGTGCAGGCCTGTCCGACCGATGCGCTGCGCGAGAAGACCGTGCTCGAGAAGGGCCTGCCGGAGCGTTCC
This sequence comes from Mesorhizobium sp. B2-4-17, assembly GCF_006441275.1. Taxonomy (NCBI): domain Bacteria; kingdom Pseudomonadati; phylum Pseudomonadota; class Alphaproteobacteria; order Hyphomicrobiales; family Phyllobacteriaceae; genus Mesorhizobium; species Mesorhizobium sp. B2-4-17. The sequence continues at coordinate 70,669 of NZ_VFUX01000015.1, forward strand.
GCCGTCACCACCTGCGCCTATTGCGGCGTCGGCTGCTCGTTCAAGGCCGAGGTGAAGGGCGACGAGGTCATCCGCATGATGCCCTACAAGGAGGGCAAGGCAAACCACGGCCACTCCTGCGTGAAAGGCCGGTTCGCCTACGGCTACGCCACCCACAAGGACCGTATCCTGTCGCCGATGATCCGCGAGAAGGTGAGCGATCCCTGGCGTGAAGTGAGCTGGGAAGAGGCGATCGCCCATACGGCGAAGGAATTCCGCCGCATCCAGTATCAGTACGGACGCGCTTCCATCGGCGGCATCACCTCCTCGCGCTGCACGAACGAAGAGACCTACCTCGTCCAGAAGCTGGTTCGGCAGGGCTTCCGCAACAACAATGTCGACACCTGCGCGCGCGTCTGCCATTCGCCGACCGGCTACGGCCTCGGCCAGACCTACGGCACCTCGGCCGGCACGCAGGATTTCGATTCCGTCGAATTCACCGACGTCGCCGTCGTCATCGGCGCCAATCCGGCTACCGCCCATCCGGTGTTCGCCTCGCGGTTGAAGAAGCGGTTGCGCGAGGGCGCCAAGCTGATCGTGCTCGATCCGCGGCGCACCGAGATGGTCAAGTCGGCGCATGTCGAGGCAGAGTACCACCTGCCATTGAAGCCCGGCACCAATGTGGCGGTGCTGACGGCGCTGGCGCATGTCATCGTCACCGAAGGCCTGTTCGACGAAGCCTTCGTCCGCGAGCGCTGCGACTGGGCGGAGTTCCAGGACTGGGCTTCTTTTGTCGCCCTGCCGGAAAACAGCCCCGAAACCGTCGGCAAGCTGTCCGGCGTCGATCCTGAACTGATCCGCGGTGCAGCGCGTCTCTACGCCACCGGCGGCAACGGCGCGATCTACTATGGCCTGGGCGTGACGGAACACAGCCAGGGCTCGACCACCGTGATGGCGATCGCCAACCTTGCCATGGCCACCGGCAATATCGGCCGGCCGGGCGTCGGCGTGAATCCGCTGCGCGGCCAGAACAATGTGCAGGGTTCCTGCGACATGGGCTCCTTCCCGCACGAATTGCCCGGCTATCGTCATATCTCCGGTGAAGCCGTGCGCGACATCTATGAGAGCCTGTGGGGCGTGAAGCTCGACGACGAGCCGGGCCTGCGCATCCCCAACATGCTGGATGCCGCCGTCGACGGCAGCTTCAAGGGCATCTACATCCAGGGCGAGGACATCCTGCAGTCCGACCCCGACACCAAGCATGTCGCCGCCGGCCTCGCCGCGATGGAATGCGTGGTTGTGCACGATCTCTTCCTCAACGAGACAGCGAACTACGCGCACGTCTTCCTGCCGGGCTCGACCTTCCTCGAAAAGGACGGCACCTTCACCAACGCCGAGCGCCGCATCAACATGGTGCGCAAGGTTCTGGAGCCCAAGGCGCGCTACGCCGACTGGGAGGCGACGCAGGTGCTTGCCCGCGCCATGGGGCTGGACTGGAACTATCAGCATCCCTCCGAGATCATGGACGAGATCGCCAAGACGACGCCGAGCTTCGCCAACGTCTCCTTCGAACTGCTCGACTGTGTCGGATCCGTGCAATGGCCATGCAACGACAAGGCGCCGCTCGGCACCCCGATCATGCATGTCGATGGGTTCGTGCGCGGCAAGGGCAAGTTCATCCGCACCGAATATGTCGCCACGGACGAGAGAACCGGGCCACGTTTCCCGCTGCTGCTCACCACCGGCCGTATCCTCAGCCAGTACAATGTCGGCGCGCAGACGCGGCGTACCGACAATGTCCTGTGGCACTCGGAGGACAGGCTGGAAATCCATCCCCACGATGCCGAAAACCGCGGCCTGCGCGATGGTGACTGGGTGCGGCTGACCAGCCGTTCGGGCGAGACGACGCTGCGGGCGCTGATCACCGACCGGGTGTCACCCGGCGTGGTCTACACCACCTTCCACCACCCGGACACGCAGGCCAACGTCATCACCACCGACTTCTCCGACTGGGCGACCAACTGTCCGGAGTACAAGGTGACGGCGGTCCAGGTCGGTGCCTCCAACGGGCCGTCGGACTGGCAGCGTGACTATGAGGAGCAGGCGCGCAACAGCCGGCGCATCGCTCCGATGCAAGCGGCGGAGTAGTCTTGAGCGCGCCCCGCAAAGCCACGACACAGATCTCGCGGCTGGCGCACCGCGCCAGCGGCACCGCTGCCGCCAACCGCATGGTGCCGGAGGAGACGCCGGTGGCATTCTCCTTTGCCGGCACCACCCATGCGGTGATGATGGCAAGCCCGGCCGACTTCGAGGATTTCGCGCTCGGCTTCTCGCTCACTGAAGGCATCATCGCCGCTCCGGACGAGATCGAGGCGATCGAGGTCGAGGATCTCGGCGCCGGCATCGACATCCAGATCCGGCTGAAGGACCAGGCCAACACGCGCTTCGAAGCGCGGCGGCGGCGGCTTGCCGGACCGGTCGGCTGCGGGCTCTGCGGAATCGAATCCATCGAGGAAGCGATGCGTTCGGTCGACGCCGTCGGTGCGTCAAGACTTACGCTTGGGGCGAATGATATTACCCGCTCGGTCAAACTGCTGTCCAAGATGCAGCCGCTGCACAGCGAAACAGGCGCCGTGCATGCCGCCGGCTTCTACATACCGGGCAAGGGTGTCGTCATGGCGCGCGAGGACGTCGGCCGCCACAATGCGCTGGACAAGCTGGCCGGCGCATTGGCGAAAGCCGGCGTCGATGGCGCTTCGGGTGCCGTGATCGTCACGTCACGCGTCTCGGTAGAGATGGTGCAGAAGACGGCGGCGATCGGCTCTGCCTTCATCATCGCCGTCTCGGCCCCGACCGCGCTGGCCATCCGCACCGCGCAAGAGGCCGGCATGACGTTGGTGGCGTTGGTGCGCGGCGACGATTTCGATGTTTTCACCCAGCCCGACCGCGTGGTTTTCGGAGTTACCCAGCATGTCGCATGACGAAGATCACATCATGAGCACCAGCGAAAAGCTGATACGCATGGCCAACCAGATCGCTGCCTTTTTCCATTCCAGGCCGCGCGAGGAAGGCATTACCGGCGTTGCCGAGCACATCAACAAGTTCTGGGAGCCGAGGATGCGGCGGCAGTTCTTCGAGATGCTGGACAACGGCGCCGCAGGCTTCGACGAACTCGTCGTGGTAGCCGCCGCCAGGATCAAGCGCCCAATCACGCCGGCCGAGGCGGATTTGAAACTCGGGCTCAAGGTTCCTCCGGGCGACGCTGTCGCGTCGCAGAAATAGCCGGGGGCCCGGCAGCTTATATTCCTTTCCGCTAAAGTTTAAGCTGCCGCAATCGACGCGGCTCTGCTATGGTCGGCGATCAGAAATCGTCAGGCCAGGCGGAAAAACTCGTGAGGCCGATCGAGACTCGATATGCCCTAAGCGGCGAGGTGCGGATCGCCTATCAGGTGGTCGGCCAAGGGTCGCTTGATCTCGTCTTCATCCCTGGTTTCATTTCCAATCTCGACCTGCATTGGGAAGACGAGGGCTATACCAGGCTCCTGAAACGGCTTTCGGCATTCTCGCGGCTGATCCTGTTCGACAAGCGCGGCACGGGTCTTTCCGACCGTGTCGATGTCCATCACCTGCCCAGCCTCGAAACCCGCATGGACGATGTGCGCGCGGTGATGGACGCGACCGGCAGCGGTCGGGCCGCGTTGCTCGGGGCCTCCGAGGGCGCGCCGATGGCAATGCTGTTTGCCGCCACATATCCGGAGCGGACGCGAGCACTGGCGCTCTATGGCGGCTATGCGCATTTCCACAAATGGGTGATGCCGCCCGAACGGCTCGAAGCCTTCATCGAAACGGCCGAAACGGGCTGGGGTACCGGCGCCACCTTGCCCAATTTCGCACCCGGTCGGGTGGATGACCCGCATTTCTCGACCTGGTGGGCGCGCTTCGAGCGGCAGTCGGCGAGCCCGACGGCGGCAGCGGCACTGGCACGGATGAACGCGGAAATCGATGTGCGCGGCGTGCTGGCGGCGATCAGCGCGCCAACGCTGCTGATCCACCGCCGCAACGATGCGCGGGTCGATCCCGACGCCAGCCGCTTCCTGGCCAGGAATATCCCGAATGCGCGGCTGGCCGAGATCCCCGGACGCGACCATCCAATCTGGACCGGCGATGTTGACCGGGTGGCCGACCTGATCGAGGAATTCCTCACCGGCGAATGCGCCGTGACAGAAGCCGAACGCGTCCTGGCGGCGCTGCTGGTGACACGCATCTACGACACGGCAAGGCTTGGCGACCGGATGTGGAGCGAACGCAGCCAGCGCTTCCAGGAAACATGGCGAACGCTTGTCGGGCGCCATGGCGGGCGCTGCGTGGATATGCATGGCGAAATGATGATTTCTCGTTTCGACGGGCCAGGGCGTGCCTTGCGTTGCGCGGCGGCGTTGCGCGAGGCGGCGCAGCAAATCGGCGTGGCGAGTGCCCAGGGCGCGCATGTCGGCGAGATCGAGGCGCGCGGGCCACCGGCCGGATTGACCGGCCGCGTTACAATGCACCTCGCCACCCATGCCGGGCGCGGCGACATACTGGCGTCGCGGCTGGTCGCTGACCTGGCGGCCGGCTCCGGGCTTCATTTCGCCGACGCCGGCCGCATCAGCATCGACGAGTTGGATGAGCCCATGGCACTTGTCCGGGCGATGTCCGAACAGCATCTGGAACCGGCCTGCCGCCCCAAGGCCAAGGCGACCGAGCCGGCTTGCCTGACGGCGCGCGAGAGCGAGGTCGTGAATCTGATCGCCGACGGCAAGAGCAATGCAGCGATCGCCGCCGAACTCAGGCTGAGCGAACATACAGTCAAGCGCCATGTCGCCAACATACTGCTCAAGCTCGACCTGCCATCGCGGGCGGCCGCGGCGGCATTTTCCGTCAGGCACACTGGCCTGGATGGGCCATGAGAGCCATGGCGCTTTCGGGCGAAGCGGCCATGCCGATGCAGGCGCTATCAATTCCCCCATGCAGGCCAGGCGGACGTAGCCAGCAAAGCACTGCGAACGGAGGATGAAATGCTCAAGTCGAAACTGAATGTCAGATCACTTTTGATCGCGGCAAGCATTGGCGCACTGTCGGCGATCTCTCCCGCAAAAGCCGAGGACGCATCGGCGACAGCCGCCTACAAGGACATCCAGGCGACGCTCGGCTCGGTGCCGGACATGTTCAAGACACTGCCTGACGTCGCCATCGCCGGTGCCTGGGCCGAGATCAAGGGCGTGCAGCTCAATCCCAAAACCGCACTTGACGGCAAGACCAAGGAGTTGATGGGCCTCGCGGTCGCCTCGCAGATCCCATGCCAGTATTGCATCTATTTCCACACCGAGGCGGCCAAGCTAAACGGCGCAAGCGACGAGGAGATCAAGGAGACGATCGCGATGGCGGCAATCGTGCGCCATTGGTCGACGATACTCAACGGCAGCCAGGTCGATCTGGCGACCTTCAAGAAGCAGACCGACGACGTGTTCGCGGCGGTCAAGGCAAAGTCGCAATGAACGACACTGCCCGTCGATGGACGTCGGCACTTCCCGACATCAACCGCCCGACCGCGAAGATGGGCCATGGAGGATAAAATGTTGACCAAGACTCCCGCAGTGGACGGCACGGCGATCAAGAAGGCGATCGAAGGCCGTGACGGCAAGATGCTGTCGGGCTTCTATGCCGACGATGCGACGGTGCGGGTGATCGACCGCAACAATCCGCCGAGCAAGCCGCGCGAGATCCGCGGTCGCGCGGCGATCAGCATCTTCTGGGACGACATCTGCAGCCGGGCCATGACCCACAAGGTCGATGCCACCGTCGCGCAGGGCGACAGCCTCGCCTTCACCCAGGCCTGTGCCTATCCTGACGGCACGAAAGTGTTCTGCGCGTCGATGCTCGAGCTGAAGGACGGGCGCATCGCCCGGCAGACTGTCGTGCAAGCCTGGGACGAGTAGTCAACCGCGGAGCCTGTCCACCCCGATCGAATGGGATGGAGCTGTCTCAGTGCCGGAGCATGCCCTCAAAATAGGATGCCACTTTTCGGGATCATGCCCGGGCCGTAACCGGAGGAGAAGAAAAATGTTCAGCGCCAGATGGCAGATCGATGCCAAGTTCGGACACAAGCAGACCGTGCTCGAATTGATGAAGAAATGGGAGCGCGAAATCGGCTCACAAGTCGGTCTCGCCGACCTCGAGTTTCGGATCATGACCGGCTCGATCGGCGCCCGGGAGGCGACGGTCGAATCCCATCACCAGGTCGAGAGCCTGGCCCAGTTGGAGGCGTTCTTCGCCAAGATCGGCAAGATCGACGCGCACGCCAAATGGGGCAAGGAGATGGAGCCCTATGTCGTGTCGGGCACCAGCCTGTGGCAGATTTTCCGCATCGTCGAGTAGAAGCGGTCGAGCGCCGGAAGAGGCCGACTGGCACGATGGACAAGAGCGGCCGACGAGCTGCCGCGTTCGTGGTGCAAGCAACCCAAGGACGAGGCTCGGCATCCCGCAGCTTGCGGAAGCCAGCCTATGGCTCTCATGGGCCATCATACCATTGGCCCTTTCGGGCGAAGCAGCGGAGAACCAGATCGGTGCAATGTGCCGCTCCTGCGCTATCCCTAAGCACCCGCCGGATGGCGGTACAAACAAGTAACAAGATTAGTCCTCGCGGCGAAGCCGCATGGCGCGGGCGCAACCAGGGAGAAAACCGATGACCGACGGAACCCATGCAAAACTGCGTGAAGGCCTGCGCGGGGAGTTGATCCTGCGCGAGGATGGTGGATATGACGAAGCGCGCAGGGTCTATAACGGCATGATCGACAAGCGCCCGCTGCTGATTGCGCGCTGTGCCGATGTCGCCGACGTGATCACCGCCGTGGCGTATGCGCGCGACAACGACCTGCTGGTCGCCGTGCGCAGCGGAGGACATAACGGTGCCGGATTGGGGATTTGCGACAATGGCCTCGTCATCGACCTGTCGATGATGAAGGGAGTTCATGTCGATCCGAAAACCCGGACCGTGAGGGTCGCGCCCGGTTGCACCTCGGGTGACGTGGACCACGCCACCCATCCATTCGGGCTCGCCGTTCCGTTCGGCATCGTCTCGACCACGGGCGTCGCCGGCCTTACGCTCGGCGGTGGAACGGGCTATCTCACGCGCAAATACGGCCTCACGATCGACAATCTGATCGAGGCGGATCTGGTGCTCGCCGATGGCAGCCTGGTGACGGCCAGCAAAAGCGACAATCCCGACCTGTTCTGGGCGCTGCGGGGCGGCGGCGGCAATTTCGGCGTGGTGACCAGCTTCCTGTTCCAGGCACATCCTGTGGACATGATCTTCGGCGGCCCGGTATTCTGGGAGGCCAAGGACGCGCCAGCGGTCATGCGTACCTATCGCGATTATCTGCCGGAGGCACCGGAAGAGCTCGGCGCCTTTGTCGGGTTGAAGTCGGTCCCCTCGACCGATCCCTTCCCGCGCGAATATTGGGGCAAGCGCGTCTGCGCCATTATCTCGTGCTACAACGGCACGGAGGAAGACGGGCGCAAGGCCATGGCGCCGCTGCTGGACACCTTGCCCCCACCGATCTTCAACTGGATGGGCGTAATGCCGTTCCCGGCGCTGCAGTCGCTGTTCGACCCGCTCCTTCCGAAAGGCCTGCAATGGTACTGGAAGGGCGATTTCGTCAAATCGCTTCCGGACGAAGCCATCGCGACCCATATCGCACAAGCCGCCCAGGCCCCCAGCGAATTGTCGCTCATGCATCTTTACCCGATCGACGGCGCGGTCCGCCGCGTTGGCAAGGACGAGACCGCCTGGAACGCGCGCGACGCAAGCTGGTCGATGGTCATAGCGGCGATCGATCCCGATCCGGGCAAGGCCGCCGAACTGATCGAATGGGCACGAAACTACTGGGCGAGCATTCATCCCCACAACGGCGAAGGCGGCTACGTGAATTTCATGATGGATGACGAGGGAGAACAGCGCCTGCGGGCGAGCTATGGCGCGAATTACGAGCGGCTGAGCCAGGTGAAGCGGACCTATGACCCATCCAACGTCTTCCGGGTCAACCAGAACATCAAGCCCGCGACATCGGCGGAGCAGGGTAGGACGGCCGCATAGCTGCCGGGCCGCTGATTCTCGTCGGTCCTTTGGGTCACATTCTCCCCGTGAACAGCGTTTACGGGGAGAATGGAAGCCGCGATTACATCAGGCCAAGCTGCTTGTAAAAGCCGAGCGCGTCGTAGTAGTCGCTCTGGGTCGCGATCTTGCCGTCCTTGATGGAAAACATCGAGGCGCCGGTGAAGGAGAACTTCTTCCCGGTCGCGGCCGTGCCATCGCCCCAGGCCCCGGTGTTGGTGCCGGAAAATTCCCATTCGAACGCAACGCGATCCCCGTCGATGACGGGCTTGCCCTTCATCGTCCACACCGCGTCTGGGACCGCTTTGAGGAAGTTGTCGATGACGCCGGTCTTGGCGGCTTCCTTGCCCGTGACCGGCTTGCCTACGGAAGCGTCGTAATAGGTGACCTCGTCGGCGAAATATCCGGCAGCCTTGGCCGAGTCATGCGCATTCCAGGCGGCGACATAGGCTTCGACCACCGCTTGCGCGGTATCGGCGGCAAGGGCAGGCGTTACGGCCAATAGTGTGGCGGCTACGGCCGCGGATGTCAGAAACTGGCGGCGATGCATGGTTCGTTCCTCCCTGGTTGAATGCTTGCGTTTTCTCGAAAATGTTACGTGTGCGCCACCATGACATGGCGCACGGCGGTATAGTCCTCCAGCGCGTAGAGCGACATGTCCTTGCCGTAGCCGGACTGCTTCAGTCCGCCATGCGGCATCTCGTTGGTCAGCATGAAATGGGTGTTGATCCAGGTGCAGCCATATTGCAGGCGGGCAGCCGTCGCCATGGCGCGCGAGACGTCCTTGGTCCACACCGATGACGCGAGGCCATAGTCGCTGTCATTGGCCCATTTCACCGCGTCGTCGACTTCCGAGAAGCGGGTGACCGAGACGACCGGGCCGAACACTTCACGGCGCACGATCTCGTCCTCCTGCAGCGCGCCGGCAACGACGGTCGGCTGGTAGTAGAAGCCGGTGCCCTCGCCCGGCTTGCCGCCGGTGGTGATCTCGATGTGCTTCAATTCGGACGCGCGCTCGACGAAGCTCGACACGCGGTCGCGCTGGCGGCGCGAGATCAGCGGGCCGATCTCGTTCTCGGTATCGTCAGCGCGATCATACTTTATGGTCGAGACGGCGGAGGAGAGATCGGCGACGAGCTTGTCGTAGATCTTCTTGCCGGCATAGATGCGGCAGGCGGCGGTGCAGTCCTGGCCGGCATTGTAGTAACCGAAGGCGCGCAGGCCGTTGACCACAGCACCGAGATCGGCATCGTCGAAGACGATGACGGGCGCCTTGCCGCCAAGCTCCAGATGTGTCCGCTTGACGGACTTGGCGGCGGCCTGCAGCACCTTCTTGCCGGTGGCGACATCGCCGGTGATCGAGATCATGTTGACCTTGGGATGGTTGATCAGCGTGTTGCCGACGCTGTCGCCACGGCCAAGCACGACATTGACGACGCCTTCCGGCAGCACCTCGGCCAGAATCTTCGCCAGCTTCAGCGCCGTCAGCGGCGTCTGCTCCGACGGCTTGAAGACCACGGTGTTGCCGCCGGCGATGGCCGGCGCGAGCTTCCAGGCCATCATCATCAGCGGATAGTTCCACGGCGCTATCGAGGCGACGATGCCGATCGGGTCGCGCCGCACCATCGAGGTGTGGCCGGGCAGATATTCGCCCGCGACGACCCCCGGCATCGAGCGAACCGCGCCGGCAAAAAAGCGATAGCAGTCGACGATCGCCGGTATCTCGTCATTGAGCACGGCATTGATCGGCTTGCCGCAGTTCAGCGCCTCGAGCGTCGCGAACTCATGCGCGGCGGCTTCGATACGGTCGGCGATCTTCAGCAGATAGCCCGAGCGCTGCGCCGGCGTGGTGCGCGACCAACTGACGAACGCTTGTTCGGCGGCACTGACGGCCGCCTCGATCTGCGCTGGGTTGGCTTCGGGCAGGTTGAGAATGTTGGCCCCGGTCTTCGGATTGAGGATCGGCTCCTCGGTTTCGGTGCCTCTCTCGAATTTCGAGCCGATCAGCATCTGGGTGTCCATGAACGTCTCTCCCTTATGAACTGGCGTTATTTGCCCGAACCGGCGATCTGGTCACCGTCGCGGGTCAGGTAATAGGCAAACAGGATCGGCAGCAGCGTCACCAGCACGACGACCATGGCCACGACATTGGTGACCGGGCGCTGGCGCGGGCGGATCAGTTCCTCAAGCATCCAGATGGGCACGGTCTGCTGCTGGCCGGCGGTGAAGGTGGTGACGATGACCTCATCGAACGATAAAGCGAAGGCCAGCATGCCGCCGGCAAGAAGCGCAGTTGCGATGTTGGGCAGCACGACGTGCCGGAAGGTCTGGAAGCCGTCGGCGCCGAGATCCATCGAGGCCTCGATCATCGAGCCCGAGGTGCGGCGGAAGCGGGCGACGGCATTGTTGTAGACGACGACCACGCAGAAAGTGGCGTGGCCGAGCACGATCGTCCAGAACGAGAAGGGGATGTCGGCCAGCGCAAACGCCGAGCGCAGCGCGATGCCGGTGATGATGCCGGGCAGAGCGATCGGCAGGATGACAAGCAGCGAGATCGTCTCGCGGCCGAAGAATTTGGTCCGCGAGACCGCGGCGGCGCAAAGCGTGCCCAGCACCAGCGCAATCGCGGTCGAGATGGCGGCGACGCGCACCGACAGCGACAGCGCCTGCCAGACGTCGGGCCGGTTCCAGGTGACGGCGAACCATTGGGTGGTGAGCCCCGGCGGCGGCCAGACGAAACTCTTCTCCTCCGTGGTGAAGGCATAGACGAAGATCAGCAGGATCGGCAGGTGCAGGAAGAGCAGGCCGCAGGCGGCTGATATCTTCAGGCCGAGGGGGGCGGATTGGCCACGGTCAGAGCGCATCGAAGGCCCCCATGCGTTTGGCGCCCCAGAGGTAGAACCCCATGATGACGATGGGCACCACGGTGAAGGCGGCGGCGAGCGGAATGTTGCCGGCCGTGCCTTGTTGCGAATAGACCGCCTGGCCGATGAACAGGCGCGAGGTGCCGATGATCTGCGGGATGATGTAGTCGCCCAATGTCAGCGAGAAGGTGAAGATCGAGCCGGCGACGATGCCAGGCAGCGCCAGCGGGAACAGCACGTTGCGGAAGGTCTGGCCGGGCGAAGCGCCGAGATCGGACGAGGCTTCCACCAGGTTGCCGGGCACGCGTTCGAGTGCCGCCTGCACCGGCAGGATCATGAACGGCAGCCAGACATAGACGAAGACGATGAAGGTGCCGGTGAACGACACCGACAGCGAGTTGCCGCCGACGACCGGCAACGACAGCCATGCATCGAGCAGCCACAACAGATTGAGCTTGGCGAGCAGCCAGGTGAGGATGCCTTCCTTGGCGAGGATCAGTTTCCAGGCATAGATCTTGACCAGGTAGCTCGACCACAGCGGCAGCATGACGCCGAGATAGAACAGCGCCTTCCAGCGGCCGCGCGCATAACGCGCGGCATAGTAGGCAATCGGGAAGGCGACGATGGCCGAGGCCAGCGTGACCAGCGCCGCCATCGTCACCGTGCGCAGGATGATGTCGAGATTGGCGGCCTGGAACAGGTCGCCATAGGTCTTCAGCGTGAACTGGCGGTTGATGAGGCCGGAGTACTCGTCGATGGAAAAGAAGCTCTGTGCCAGCAGGGCGAACAGCGAGCCGATATAGACGATGCCGAGCCACAACACCGGCGGCAGCAGCATCAGCAGGAGCAGGAATTGCGGCCTGCGCCACAACAGGTCCGACAGCGCGCCACGCATGCCGCCGCTGCCGGGCAGGATGGCGGGGGCGGGATTGGCGTTGAGCGCCGCGACTGTCATGGCGACACACCGTCTTGGGCGGGGGAATGAGAGAAGCCGCGATCCTTCGCGCCCCCCTCTGTCCTGCCGGACATCTCCCCCTCTAGGGGGGAGATCGGCTGTCCCTCCGGACTTCGCCAATCTCCCACGCAGCAGAATTGGCGAGGCCGAGAAACTGCTAATCTCCCCCCTTGAGGGGGAGATGTCCGGCAGGACAGAGGGGGGTGCTTCGCGCGGACCGCCATCATGCCGGCTCATCCATCAGATGCAGGTGCTCGCGATTGAACGTCAGCATCACCGCCTCGCCCTCAGCCGGCAAAGCGGTGCCGGCCGGCACCATGGCGTGAAGCCTCAGCCCATCTGCGTCGAGCGCCAGCCTTGTGGTGGCGCCGAGATAATTCGTGCCGACCAGGCGGGCAGCAACACCGTCCCCGTTCGTTGCGTTTGAAACGCGAATGGATTCCGGACGCAGACTTCCCCAGCGATGCTGGCCGGAATAGCGCTGGACGAAGTCCGGCGGCAACACGTTGGACGAGCCGACGAAGTCGGCGACGAAGCGGGTGCTCGGCCGTTGGTAGATATCCTCCGGCGTGCCGATCTGCATGATCCTGCCGTCGTTGAAAACGGCGACGCGGTCGGCCATCGACAGCGCCTCGCCCTGGTCGTGGGTGACGAAGACAAAGGTGATGCCGAGCGCCTTCTGCAGCGACTTCAGTTCCTCCTGCATGTTTTCGCGCAGCTTCAGGTCGAGCGCACCGAGCGGCTCGTCGAGCAGCAGCACCTTGGGCTGGTTGACCAGCGCGCGGGCGAGCGCGACACGCTGGCGCTGGCCGCCGGAAAGCTGGCCGGGCCGGCGGGCGCCATAGCCGGGCAGCCGCACCAGCGACAACGCTTCTTCCGCCGCCTTGTGCCGCTCGGCCTTGCCAACGCCTTTGACCATCAGCCCGTAGGCGACGTTGTCGAGCACATTGAGATGCGGGAACAGCGCGTAATCCTGGAACACGGTGTTGACGTTGCGGCGGTAAGGCGGCACGCCCTCGGCACGTTCACCGAAGATCGAGATCGACCCCGCCGTCGGCTGCTCGAAGCCGGCGATCAGCCGCAGGCACGTCGTCTTGCCGGATCCGGACGGCCCGAGCATGGCAAAGAACTCGCCCGGTGCGATGTCGAGATCGACCGCATCGACGGCGCGAACGCTGCCGAAATGGCGCGAAACTTTCTGGAAAGAGACGGCTGAGGTCATGGGCCTGTCAGTTCGGTTGCCGGTTAAACGGGTTCGCACGACGCCCTACCTCCCCCTCGATGGGGGAGGTCGCGGCGAAGCCGCGGGTGGGGGTGGTTAGCGCCGAACGTCCGCGCTCCCCCCACCCCGACGCTTTGCGTCGACCCTCCCCCCAAGGGGGAGGGTAAGGGGATCACCGACCGCCGATGACGCCGATATAATCCGACACCCAGCGGTAGTAGGGCACGCACTGGTCGTTCTGGCTGGCGCATTTCGAGACCGGCGTCTTCCAGAACCTGATCTTGTCGAAGTTCTCGTAGCCGTTGGTCTTGCAGCCTTCCTCGCCGAGCAGCTCATTGCCCTTGCAGGCGGCGGGCACGACAGGGAGCGAACCGAACCAGGCGGAAACGTCACCCTGCACTTTCGGCGCCAGCGAATGTTCAAGCCACTTATAGGCGCAGTTCGGATTGGCCGCGTCGGCTTCCATCATGGTGGTGTCGGCCCAGCCAGTGACGCCTTCCTCGGGAACGGTCGAGGCAATCGGCTTCTTGGCGGCGACCAGCGTGTTGACCTGGAACGGCCACGAACCCGAAGCGACAACGCCTTCGTTCTGGAAGTCGTCGACCTGGATCGCCGCGTCATGCCAATAGCGGCCGACCAGCGTGCGCTGGACGCGCAGCAGCGCCAGTGCTGCCTTGTACTGGTCTTCGTTCAGTTCGTAGGGGTCCTTGATACCCAGCTCCGGCTTGTGGAACATCAGGTAGTTGGCGGCGTCGGCAATGTGGATCGGCCCATCATAGGCCTGGACACGGCCCTTGTTGGACTTGCCGTCCGGCAGGTTCATCTCCTCGAACACGACATTCCAGCTCTTCGGCGCTTCCTTGAAAACGTCCGTGTTGTACATCAGGATGTTCGGGCCCCACTGATAGGGCACGCCATAGTGGGCGCCACCGACGGTGAACCATGGCGCATCCTTCAGGCGGTCGTCGACCGTCTTCCAGCTGGGGATGAGATCGGTGTTGATCGGCTGCACGCGCTTGCCGGCGACGAGGCGCAGCGAGGCATCGCCCGAAGCCGTGACGAGGTCGAAACCGCCTTCGTTCATCAGCGAGACCATCTCGTCGGAGGTGTTGGCCGTCTTGACGTTGACCTTGCAGCCCGTCTCCTTCTCGAAGGACGTGACCCAGTCATAACCCTTGTCGGTTTCGCCGCGCTCGATATAGCCCGGCCAGGCAACGATGTTGACCTGGCCTTCGCCCTTGCCGAGTTCCTTGACCTGGGCAATGGCCTGACCTGAGAAGGTCAACGCGACCGTCAGCGCAGTGCATGACTTCAGGAATGAATTCATCATCAATCTCCCATTTTGGCGCCTGGCCCGAAAACCGGTTCCGGTTTTCGCCAAAGGTCATGCGCGGACCGAAAAACTGTCAGTTCGTCGACGGACTTGATGCCGCTCTGGTGGCGGCTTTGGTTCCTGAAGCGCAAGGTGCTTGGAAAATTCCGGTTTCGCAAATTCATTTATCAGAAATGCGGTATCGGTTTTTCCGATATATCAAGCAAAGTCATCAAAGGCGCTGCCGGACCATCCGCTGCGACTGGGCAAGTCCGATGAAGTCGCGCGCCGCCTGCGGCAGACCGGAGCCGCGCCGCCAGACCATGCCGACCTGGACCACTGGCAAAGCGCCGGAAACATCGCGCGATTCGATGCGGTCGCCTTCCAGCGACCAGGGCCGGTAGACAAGGTCGGGCAGCAGCGCCACGCCGGCCCCGGTGGCGACAAGGCTGCGAACGGCTTCCACGGAGCGGGTGCGGAAGGCGACATGCGGCTTGGCGCCGATCGCCGTCAGCAGCTTGCCGGTGTTCTCCTCAATTTCATCGACGGTGAGCATGATCAGCGGCTCGGAGGCGATATCGCCGATGCCGATGATGTCGGCACCGGCGAGCGGATGGCCGAGCGGCAGCCAGAGGCGATAGGCCGAAACTTCGAGGATTTCCGACTGCAACGCCGTGCGATCGCGCAGATTGGACGTGACCATGACGGCAATGTCGAGCTTGCCGCCGATCAACAGATGTTCGAGATAGTCGCCATTGTCCTCGATGGCCGAGACCTCGACGCCGGGATAGGCGCGGCGGTAGCGGGCAAGCAGGTCCGACAGCACATAGCCGGCGACCAGCGAGGTGACGCCGAGTTGCAGCCGGCCCCCGAAAGCGGCCTTCTCGCCGGAAAAAGAGCGGCGGGCGTCGGACACGTCGGCGAGTATCTTCGTGGCGTGGCGCAGGAACTGGTGGCCCTTGTGGGTGACGTTGAGGCCGCGCGGATGGCGGTCGAACAGTTCGACGCCGAGATCGCTTTCGAGTTCCTTGATCGCTTCGGTGACCGACGATTGCGAGATGGAGAGATTTTGTGCCGCGCGCGATACCGTGCCCTGCTCGGCGACGGCGACGAAGAATTGCAACTGGCGGATGGTGAAGGCCATGGCCGGACTAAACACCGCCGCAGCCGCGAAGAAAAGCCAGTGGCAGTGCTTATCCCGTGGCTGGAGAGCCGGCGCTCAGCCGAGCACCAGCCTGATGCGCCGCCGCCATGCGGGGCCGTAGCGCAGTGCCAGCATGAACGCCGTCTCCAGCACCACGACGATGACAATGATGCGGAAGCCTATCGTGAGGGAATCCTGGCCGCTGCCGCGCAGGAGACAGCCGGTCAGCAGGAAGCCCGCATTCCAGATGGCGGCGCCGAGCAACGTCGCCAGGGCGAAAGTCAACGCCGGCGTCTATGCCGCCGGAGACGCGGCACGCGCGACGCACAACATCGCCTTTGCCGTGTCGGGCGGGACGTTCGCGGGCGTATGCGTCCACCAGTCGCTGGTGTTCGGTTAGAACCCGGCTGCGTCGCCCGCGATGCTGAGCCGCGCTCCGGCTTGCGCCAGCGCCGCGGCTATATCGCGCGGCGGTGCCAGGTCGGTGGCAAGCTCGGAAAAGCCGTCGAAGCCGCAGACCTGAACAAGACCCTGACGGCCGAATTTGCTGTGGTCGGTGATGACGAGCGAACGCTGGCCGCGCGACAGCACCATGCGTGCGAATTCGGCCTCTTCCAGATCGTAGTCCATGACACCTGTCACCGCATCGACGGCACCGATGGAGATGATGGCATGGCTGACGGAAAAACGGCTGACGAACTCGATGGCCGGAGTCCCGAACGCAGCGCCTGAATCGCTGCGCAGTTCGCCGCCGGCCATGTAGACCTTGTTGCCGTTGACGGTGGCCAGCGTGCGGGCGATATCCGACGAGTTGGTGACGACCGTCAGGCGCCGGTGGCCGAGCAGCTCCCGCGCCAGGAACGAGGTCGTTGTGCCGGTGTCGAGCATGATCGACTCGCCGTCGCGAATGGTGGCGGCGACCATGCGTGCAATGGCGCGCTTGGCATCGGCATTCTCGCGCATGCGGCGTTCGAACGGCGCTTCGCCGATCATCGACGGCAGGCCGATGGCGCCATGCATCTTCAGCACCGAGCCGTCACTGGTGAGTGGCTTGACGTCGCGACGCACGGTCTCGAGCGAGACGCCCAGCCGGTCGGCCAGGCTGTTGATGGTGATGGTTCCCTCTTCCTGCAGCAGCCGCAGGATTTCGCCATGCCGTTTCGAGTGGATCATCTGAGCGTCCCGAGATTGACCGATTCTAGGGCATTCCTAACGCTTTTAAAGGAAATGCCTTCTGCTTTCGGGCAAAACACCCAAAAAAAGTCACAGCTTTTTATTGACAGCGACGCGACGCTGGCGTGAGATTGACTTCGTGACAGGCTCGGAACTGCCACGGGAGGGTGATGGCAGAGCCGCAACCGACTGGCCAGTTCGTCTGGAACATGCCTGGCGCCAGATTTTTCAGATCCGCGGGGGCGGATGCCGGGTTCAAAAACCGGCCAAGGGGCTCGTCGGTGCGGTGCGGGATACAGTTCCCGGTATCCCGCACCAACGAGGTTTTGCGTTCCTTCTCACCATCGCTATGCCGAAGACTGGCTGAACCCGGGGCAAGCTCGTGACCGCCGAAGATCGCATCCGCGCCCTGCCCTGCTGGACTGGCAGCATCGAGATCGCTCCGCTGCCGGGTGGCCTGAGCAACGCCAACTTTGTCGTCACGGACATGACCGGCAAACATGTCGTGCGCTTCGGCCAGGACTATCCATTCCACCACGTCTTCCGCGAGCGCGAGGTGATGACCGCGCGGGCAGCGCATGCCGCCGGTTTCGCGCCGGCGGTCCGCTATGCCGAACCGGGGATCATGGTGACGGCGTTTCTCGGCGCCAAGACCTATCTGGCCGAGGACGTGCGTGCCAATCTTGGCCGGGTCGCGGCCCTGATGCGCGGCTTCCACCGTGAGATGCCAAACCATATCTCCGGCGCCGGCTTCATGTTCTGGGTGTTCCACGTCATCCGCGACTACGCCCGCACGCTTGAGGAAGGCGGCAGCCGCAAGCGTGGCGACCTGCCGCGGTTCCTGGCGCTGGCCGACGAGCTGGAGCGGGCACAGAAGTTGTTGCCGATCGTCTTTGGCCATAATGATCTTTTGCCGGCTAATATTCTTGACGACGGCAGCCGGCTGTGGCTGATCGATTTCGAATATGCCGGCTTCAACACGGCGATGTTCGACCTTGCCGGCGTCGCCTCGAACGCGGGCATGAGCGACGAGGAATCTTTTGCTTTCCTGACCGCCTATTTCATGAAGGAACCGGACGAGGCGATCCGCCGCTCGCACGCCGCCATGCAATGCGCCTCGCTGCTGCGCGAGGCGATGTGGAGCATGGTGTCGGAACTCTATCTCGACGCACCGGGTATCGACTACGTCGCCTACACCGAGGAAAACCTGGTGCGGCTCGACGCGGCGCTGGAAAACTACCGGACAAAATACGGGATTCTGAAATCATGACCTTGCCTAGCCAGGCCGCGATCGTCGTCATCGGCGGCGGCATCATCGGCTGCTCGACGGCCTATCATCTGGCGCGCGACCACAAGGCCGACGTGGTGCTGCTCGAACAGGGCAAGCTGACCTCGGGCTCGACCTGGCATGCCGCCGGTCTGGTCGGGCAATTGCGCTCGTCGGCATCGATCACCCGAGTGCTCAAATACTCGGTCGACCTCTACAAGGGGCTGGAGGCCGAAACCGGGCTTGCCACCGGCTGGAAGATGACCGGCTGCCTGCGGCTCGCCACCAATGCCGACCGCTGGACCGAGTACAAAAGGCTGGCGACGACGGCGAAAAGTTTCGGCATGGATATGCAGTTGCTGTCGCCGGCGGAGGTCAAGGCGATGTGGCCGCTGATGGAGACCGGCGACCTTGTCGGCGCCTCCTGGCTGCCGACCGACGGCCAGGCGAGCCCCTCCGACATCACGCAGTCGCTGGCCAAGGGCGCGCGCATGCATGGCGCCAAACTCTACGAGGATGTGCTTGTCACCGGCTTCGACATGACGGACGGCCGCATCACGGCGGTGAAGACCAATCAGGGTGACATCGCCTGCGACAAGGTGGTGAACTGCGCCGGGCAATGGGCACGGCAGGTCGGCGTCATGGCGGGCATCAACGTGCCGCTGCAGCCGGTCAAGCACCAGTACATCATCACCGAGAAGATCGCGGGACTGGCGACCGACGCGCCGACGCTGCGCGACCCGGACCGGCGCACCTATTTCAAGGAGGAGGTCGGCGGGCTGGTGATGGGCGGCTATGAGCCGAACCCGCAGGCATGGACGACGGCTGACGTGCCCAATGACTGGCAATTCCGGCTGTTGGACGATGATTACGATCATTTCGAGCAGCACATGACGCAGGCGATCGCGCGCGTGCCGGCGCTGGAAACCGTCGGCGTCAAGCAGATGATCAACGGGCCGGAAAGCTTCACGCCGGACGGCAATTTCATCCTCGGCGTGGCGCCCGAATGCGCCAACATGTTCGTCGGCGCCGGCTTCAATGCCTTCGGCATCGCTTCGGGCGGTGGCGCCGGCTGGGTGCTGGCGCAGTGGGTGGTCGACGGCGAGGCGCCGCTCGACCTGTGGGTGGTCGACATCAGGCGTTTTTCCAGCCTGCACCGGGACCGGCAGTGGGTGTGCGAGCGCACGCTGGAAGCCTATGGCAAGCACTACACGATCGGCTTTCCACACGAGGAGTATGCCAGCGGCCGGCCGCGCATCGTCTCGCCGCTTTACGACAGGCTGAAGGAGCAGCGCGCCGTGTTCGGCTCGAAGCTCGGCTGGGAACGGCCGAACTGGTTCGCGCCGAATGGCGTCGAGCCCAAGGACATCTATTCGATGGGGCGCCAGAACTGGTTCGCGGCGGTTGGCGACGAACACCGGCATGTGCGCGAGCAAGTCGGCATTTTCGACCAGTCCTCCTTCGCCAAATACGAGTTGAGCGGGCCCGATGCGGCCAAGGCGCTGGACTGGATCTGCGCCAACGATGTCAGCAAGCCCACCGGAAGGCTGATCTATACGCAACTTCTCAACACGCGCGGCGGCATCGAGGCTGACCTGACGGTGGCGCGGTTGGCCGAGGAAAAATTCTACATCGTCACGGGCACCGGTTTTCGCACCCATGATGCCTCATGGATCAGCGACCATATCGGCGAGGGCCTCAATGCCAGGCTGACCGATGTCACCGAGGATTTCGGCACGCTGTCGCTGATGGGGCCGCGCGCACGCGACGTGCTTGCGGCCGTCACCGTGGCCGATGTATCGAATGCCGGCTTCCCGTTCGGCCATGTGCGCGAGATCGCAATCGCCGGCCAAATCGTGCGGGCGCTGCGCGTCACCTATGTCGGCGAGCTCGGCTGGGAACTGCACGTGCCGATCGCGGCGACAGGCGAAGTCTTCGACGCGCTGATGGCGGCGGGCAAGAAACACGGCATCCGCCCAGTCGGCTACCGGGCGCTGGAATCGCTGCGGCTGGAAAAGGGCTACCGCGCCTGGGGCTCCGACATCACGCCCAACGACACGCCGCAGGAAGCCGGCCTCGGCTGGGCGGTCAAGCTGCGCAAGAACACCGATTTCGTCGGACGGCGCGCGCTCGAGAAAGTTGGCGGCGCACCCTTGAAGAAGCGTTTTGCCGGCTTCACGGTTGATGATCCGGAGATCGTGCTGCTCGGGCGCGAGACCATCCTGCGCAATGGCGAGCCGGTCGGCTATCTCACCAGCGGCGGCTATGGCTACACGATCGGCAGGAATATCGGCTACGGCTATGTGCGCAACGCCGATGGCGTCAGCGACGACTTCCTCATCTCGGGCGGCTATGAGCTGGTGGTCGCGATGGAGCGGACGCCGGCCAAAATCCATCTCGAGCCGATGTACGATCCGACAGCGGAGAGGGTGAAAGCTTAGTTCACCCGCAGGGCGAGACCACGGCTCGGCACGGTATCCGCCTCGCCAGGCATCGAGACGTAGGGGCGCGTTTCTTCAACGCGGGTGACGAGGCCTTGCGCCTCGAGTTCGGCGATGCGTGCGGCAAAACCCTGGTCCCAAAGCGTGTTCTTGACCGTCAGCACGATCACCCCGTCGGGCCGGCAGATGCGGATCAGTTCGTCCAGCCCCTCGGCGCCGACATGGCCCGAGGTGAACACGCCGGCCGAGATGATCCCCGCATAGGCATGATCGGCGAAAGGCAGCCGACCGCCGAGCGCCAGGCAATGCAGGGCCGAATAGACGCCCTTGCGCGCGGCCTGGTCCAGCATGCCTTGCGAGATGTCGAGCGCCTCGACCTGGGGATAGCCTGTTATGTCAAGCCATTCGCCGATCAGCCCGGTGCCTGCCCCGGCATCGAGCAGCGGGGCTGAGCCGCGTGGCAGATGACGGGCGAGCAACGCAAGGCAGATGGTCGGATGGCGGTAGCCGGCAGCCGACATGTCGGCGTCGTAGGTTTGTGACCAGCGATCATAGAGTGCCGCCACCTCTTCCGGGCGCTTGGCCGCGTAGACCGCGCCGAGCGCGCCCTGATGTTTGCTGTCCGCCACGTACTCACCAATCCCTTGTCCCGCGAGGGATGATAGCCAAACGGCGAAAATTGTGGAACCGTTGCCCGAAGAAATAACGGCGTGGGGCGCAGCCATGGCGACAGACGAGGCGCGGGCAACACTTGACGCCATTCCGGTGCTGGCCGGCTATACCGGGTCGCTGGACCGGCTTGGCGGCCTCACCAACCTCGTCTTCAGGGCCGGTGACTACTGCCTGCGCATCCCCGGCAAAGGCACCCAGGAATACATCAACCGCGCCAATGAAGCGGTAGCGGCGCGCGCGGCGGCAAAGGCCGGCGTCAGCCCGGAAGTGCTCTATGTCGACGCCGACACCGGCGTGATGGTGACGCGCTTCATCGCCGGGGCCGAGACGATGTCGCCGGAGAAATTTAGGGAACGTCGGGGCAGTCCGGCCCGCGCCGGCGAAGCCTTCCGCAAGCTGCACACATCGGGCGCCGTGTTCCCCTTCCGCTTCGAACTGTTCGCGATGATCGACGACTATCTCAAGGTGCTTTCGACCAAGGACGTCGCCCTGCCCGCGGGCTATCACGACGTGGTGCGGGAGGCGGAGAGCGTGCGCTCCGCCTTCGCCGCCCATCCGTTGCCGCTCGTCGCCTGCCATTGCGATCCGCTGTGCGAGAATTTTCTCGATACGGGCGACAGGATGTGGATCGTCGACTGGGAATATTCGGGAATGAATGATCCGCTGTGGGATCTCGGCGATCTCAGCGTGGAAGGCAAATTCGATGCCTTCCAGGATGAAGAGATGATGCGCGCCTATTTCGGTGGCGAGGCGAGACCTGCGGAACACGGCCGTATCATCATCTACAAGGCGATGTGCGACTTGCTGTGGACACTGTGGGGGCTGATCCAGCTTGCCAACAACAACCCGGTCGACGATTTCCGCGCCTATGCCGACAGCCGCTTCGCGCGCTGCAGGGCGCTGATGGAGACGCCGGAGTTTTCACGGCACCTGGCCGCGATAAGCTTGGGTTAGGCACCAGAAATCCGGGCTTTAATTGACGCCCTTCGGCACATTTTCGGGTGGCACCGTGGTGTCGACCACCTTCTGGCGGTGGAAGATGAACAGGCCGGCCAGCACGATGATGCCGGAGCCGATCAGGATGCGCGGGCCGGGAACATCGCCGAAGAACACCAGTCCAAACACCACTGCCCAAAGGAGCAGCGTGTAGTGCAGCGGCGCCAGTGTCGAAGCCGGCGCCAGTTTCAGCGCCCGCGTGATCATCAGATGCGCGCCGCAGGAAACGATGCCGAGCAGCAGCATGGCGCCGACGTCGAGCGCCGAAGGTGTGCGCCAAGCGCCGATGGTCAGGACGCCGCCGACCAGCAGCGTGCCGATCGTTTGCCATGTCACCAGATTGGTGTCGCTGGTGCCGCGCAGCCGCCGGTTGAGGATGATGGCGAAGGCGAAGGCGATGCTGCCGGCAAGCGCGAAGCCCGACGACAAGGAGAACGCGGCAGAGGATGGCTTCAGCATGATCACCACGCCGCAGAAGCCAAGCAGGATCGCCAGCCAGCGGCGCCAGCCGACCTTTTCGCCAAGCAGCAGGTGCGAGAGTGCCGCGACATAGATCGGCCCGGCCATGTAGAAACTCATGACATCTGCCAGCGGCAGATAGACGACAGCGGCATAGAAGAGCGCGGTGTCGAGCGTGGTCATGACGACACGCAATATCTGCAATTCGGGCCGCTCCATGCGAAACAGCTTGGCGGTGCCCTGATGGGCGATCATCGGGCCGAGCACGAAGAAGGCGCCAATGGAACGGATCAGCACCACCTGGCCAACGGAGAAGCTGGCGACCAGCCACTTGCCCATCGCATCGTTCAGCGCAAACAGGAAGTCGCCGGCCAGCATCAACAAAATGCCGGCCAGAAGCACGTTCCTGATTGTGGAATTCTGCGCCACGGGTTGCGTCATGCCGATCCCAATTCTTCTCATGCGAAGCTGCGTCGTAGACGGAAGCGACCGCTTTGACGAGGAGAATCCGGGAAATCGCGGGACCAGAACCGGGAATCGGCTGGGCCTAGATGGCTTTGTGCCTGCGGTTCACCGCCGCTGGCCTGCCCTCGATCGAAAGCCTGGTATCCTGCCTCGTGCGCTCCGCCACCACCTTGCCCCTGGCGATGACGCAAATGCGTTCGCCGCGCAGACGCAGGGCCTCGATCGGATTGCCGGCGTCGAGGATGACGAGGCTGGCGCGCTTGCCGACCGCGAGGCCGAGATGATCGAGCCCCATGATGGCGGCGTTGACATTGGTGACCATGTCGAAGCAGCGTGCCATGTCGGCCGGGCTCGACATCTGGGCGACATGCAGGCCCATGAAGGCGACGTCGAGCATGTCGGCGGTGCCCAGCGAATACCAGGGGTCGAGCACGCAATCCTGACCCCAGCCGACGCGGATGCCGAGCGCCTGCATCTCCTTGACCCGGGTCAGGCCACGGCGTTTCGGGAAGGTGTCGTGGCGGCCCTGCAGCATGATGTTGATCAGCGGATTGGGGATGGCGGAGACGCCGGCTTCCGCGATCAGCGGCAAAAGCTTCGAAACGTAATAATTGTCCATCGAATGCATCGAGGTGAGGTGCGAGCCGGCCACCCTGCCCTGCAGCCCCAACCGCTGCGTTTCATAGGCCAGTTGCTCGATGTGGCGCGAGAGCGGGTCGTCGGTCTCGTCGCAATGCAGGTCGACCATCAGGCCGCGCTTGGCTGCGATTTCGCAAAGCTCGGTCACCGAGCGCGTGCCGTCGGCCATGGTGCGCTCGAAATGCGGAATGCCGCCAACGACGTCGACGCCCATGTCGAGCGCACGGATGGTGTTCTGGCGTGCCGTCGGGGAGCGATAGAAGCCATCCTGAGGAAACGCCACCAATTGCAGGTCGATGTAAGGAGCGACCGTTTTCTTGACGTCGAGCAGAGCCTCGACCGCCAGCAGCCGGTCGTCGCAGACATCGACATGGGTGCGGATGGCGAGCAGCCCCGTCGACACCGCCCAGTCGCAATAGGCGAGCGCCCGGTCGCGCACCGCCTCATGCGTCAAAAGCGGCTTCAGTTCGCCCCACAGCGAAATGCCTTCGAGCAGCGTGCCCGACGCGTTGATGCGCGGAATGCCATAGGAGAGCGTGGCATCCATATGGAAATGCGGATCGACGAAGGGCGGCGACACAAGATTGCCACGGGCGTCGATTTCGGCCCGGGCGGAACCCTCCAGCCTGGGCTCGATCGCCGCGATCGTCTCGCCGCTGATGCCGAGATCGGCAATCCTGCCATCCGGCAGCGTGCCGCCACGAACGATAAGGTCGAAGTCCATCTGTCGTCATCCCGCTTCAAGAATCACTTTTCCATCGTGTCCCAAAAGACAGCATGCCGCAGCGGTTTCTTTCCAGAAGCCGCCAATGGTTCCATCCGGCCGCAACTCCCTCTATAAGCCGCCTTCGACATCCCGGCATCAAGGATCAGCCGTTGTTTCGTTTCTTCCGTTCGACGGAGAACCAGCGCCTCGTGGCGAGGCTGCTCAGGGAATCGTTCCGGCAGCACAGGGCCGGCTACGCCGCTGCCATCCTGTCGATGCTCGTGGTGGCCGGCATGACGGCTGCCAGCGCCTGGATCCTGCGCGAAATCACCAATGAATTCGTGATCGACAAAAGGATCGAGCGCGTCAACATGATCGCCGTGGCGGTCGCCGCGATCTTCATCGTCAAGGGCATAGCCAATTTCGTCCAGGCCTACTTCATGAGCCGGGTCGGCAACGCCATCATCGCCGAACGGCAGCGCAAGATCTATGACCGCATCCTGGCGCAAGGCATCGAATTCTACCACTCGACCTCGTCGTCCGACCTGATCACCCGCATGACCAACAATGCCCAGGCGGCGCGCAACGTGCTCGACCTCATCGTCACCTCCTATGTGCGCGATCTGGTGACCCTGGCTGCCTTGATCGGGGTCATGGTCTGGCAGCAGCCGGCGCTGTCGCTGATCTGCTTCGTCGTCGGTCCGCTGGCCATCTACGGCGTCAACCGCATCCTGAAACGCGTGCGCAAGTTCGCGGCGATGGAGTTCCGCTCGGTCGGCCAGATCGTCCAGGTGATGCAGGAAACCGCGATCGGCGTGCGCGTGGTCAAATCCTTCAACCTCGAAGGCCTGATGCGCAAGCGCATGTACAGGGCGGTGTCCGATGTCGAGGACCGGGCCAACAACATCGCCGCGCTGGAGGCGATCACCAGTCCCGTGATGGAAACGCTGGCCGGCCTGGCCATCGCCGGTGCCGTGCTGGTCAGCGGCTTGCTGGTGCTGCAGGGCGGCCAGACGCCGGGCGGCATCATGGCCTTCATCGCGGCACTGCTGCTGGCCTATGAACCGGCAAAACGCCTGGCGCGCGTGCGCATCGCGTTGGAAAGCGGCATTGTCGGCGTGCGCATAATGTTCCAGCTGGCCGACGAGCCGCTGACGCTGGCCGAGAAGCCGGATGCAACGTCGCTCCGGGCCGGACCGGGCGAAATCCGGTTCGACGCCGTCAGCTTCGCCTATCAGAATGGCCCGCCGGTGCTGGACCGGTTCGACCTGACCTTCGCGCCCGGCAAGATGACGGCGCTGGTCGGGCCTTCCGGCGGCGGCAAGTCGACGATCCTGAACCTGATCATGCGCATGTACGACCCGAAGAGCGGCAAGGTGCTGTTCGACGGCCAGGACATTTCCCAGGCGACCCTTGCCTCGCTCAGGGAAAAGATCGCCTATGTCGGCCAGGACACGTTCCTGTTTGCCGGTACGATCATGCACAACATCCGGCTCGGGCGGCAGGACGCGACGGACGAAGAGGTGATTGCCGCGGCCAAGGCGGCCAATGCGCATGACTTCATCATCGCGCAAGCGAAGGGTTACGAGACCGATGTCGGCGAGAATGGCGGTCTGCTGTCGGGCGGCCAGCGCCAGCGCATCTCGATCGCACGCGCCATGCTGCGCAACGCCGAAATCCTGCTGCTGGACGAGGCGACCAGCGCGCTCGACGCCGAATCGGAAGCCCTGTTCCGCGACGCGCTGCAGCAATTGACGGAAGGGCGTACGACCATCGTCATCGCGCACCGCCTGTCGACCGTGCACCAAGCCGACACGATCGTCGTGCTGGAAGCCGGCAAGGTGGTGGAGAGCGGCCCGCACAAGACACTGCTCAGCCAGGGCGGGCTCTACCAGAAGCTTTATGAATATCAGCTGATGCCGTGAGTGTGGAGCAGCGCAAGCCGAGGACAGGTAGTCCTGCAGAGTTTGTGCTGCCCCTCATTGTCCTGCCGGACATTTCTCCCTGTATAGGGACGGGGAGAAAGAGGTCGGCACCAACGGCTTCGCCCAATTTGTCGTTGTTGCAAGAATGCTAAGAGGTTGCCGCCAGCCCCTTCTCCCCGTCCCTATACGGGGAGAAGATGCCGGCAGGCAGATGAGGGGCAGCGCCGACGTGACCGGCAACGAGCATAGTTGAAGCCGCTCACGGAGCGCAGCTGTCGCCGCGTCTTCAAACTCCCCACCAGGATCTTACTCCGGCACGACCCGCACCGCGCCCTTGTCGGCGCTGGTGGCGAAGGCGGCGTAGGCGCGTAGCGCGGTGGTCACCTTGCGCTTGCGCTTTTCCTCGGGCTTCCAGGCGTCCGCGCCCTTGGCTTCCATCGCCGCGCGGCGCGTTTCCAGTTCGGCGTCGCTGATGGCGAGGCGGATGGTGCGGTTGGGGATGTCGATCTCGATCGTGTCGCCTTCCCTCACCAGCCCGATCGTGCCGCCCTCGGCGGCTTCCGGCGAGACATGGCCGATCGACAGGCCCGACGTGCCGCCGGAGAAGCGGCCGTCGGTGACCAGCGCGCAGGCCTTGCCGAGGCCCTTCGACTTCAGATAGCTGGTCGGGTAGAGCATTTCCTGCATGCCGGGGCCGCCACGCGGTCCCTCGTAGCGGATGACGACAACGTCGCCAGCCTTGATCTCGTTGGAGAGGATGGCCTTCACGCTGGCGTCCTGGCTTTCGAACACCCGCGCCGGGCCGGTGAACTTCAGGACCGACTCGTCGACGCCGGCCGTCTTCACGATACAGCCGTCGAGCGCCAGATTGCCTTTCAGCACGGCAAGCCCACCGTCTTTCGAAAACGGCGTCTCCGCCGAGCGGATGACACCCTTCTCGCGATCAAGATCGAGATCGTCCCAGCGGCGGTCCTGGCTGAAAGCGACCTGTGTCGGCACGCCGCCGGGAGCGGCGAGGAAGAAATCGCGTACGTTCTGGCTGGTGGTGCGGGAAATGTCCCAGCGGTCGAGCGCCTCGCCGAGGCTAGCCGTGTGCACGGTCGGCAGGTCGCGATTGATCAGCCCGGCATTGTCGAGCTGGCCAAGGATGGCCATAATGCCGCCGGCGCGGTGGACGTCTTCCATATGCACGTCCGACTTGGCCGGCGCGACCTTGCACAGCACCGGAACCCGCCGCGACAGTCGGTCGATGTCCTCCATGGTGAAGTCGACCTCGCCCTCGTAGGCGGCGGCCAGGATGTGCAGCACGGTGTTGGTCGAGCCGCCCATGGCGATGTCGAGGGTCATGGCGTTCTCGAAGGCACCCTTCGAGGCAATGCTGCGCGGCAGCGCTGTCTCGTCATCCTGCTCGTAATAGCGCTGGGCGAGATCGACGACGAGGTGACCCGCCTCGACGAACAACCGCTTGCGGTCGGCGTGCGTCGCCAAGGTCGAGCCGTTGCCCGGCAGCGACAGGCCGAGCGCCTCGGTCAGGCAGTTCATCGAATTGGCGGTGAACATGCCCGAGCAGGAGCCGCAGGTCGGGCAGGCCGAGCGCTCGATGACCTTGACGTCCTCGTCGGAGATCTTGTCGTCGGCGGCCGCCACCATGGCGTCGACCAGATCGAGCGCCTGCGCCTTGCCGGCCAGCACCACCTTGCCGGCTTCCATCGGCCCGCCGGAGACAAAGACAGTCGGGATGTTCAGGCGCAGCGAGGCCATCAGCATGCCGGGCGTGATCTTGTCGCAATTGGAGATGCAGACCATGGCGTCGGCGCAGTGCGCGTTGACCATGTATTCGACCGAATCGGCGATCAATTCGCGCGACGGCAGCGAATAGAGCATGCCGTCATGGCCCATGGCGATGCCGTCATCGACGGCGATGGTGTTGAATTCCTTGGCGACGCCGCCGGCCTTCTCGATCTCGCGCGCGACCAGCTGGCCGAGGTCCTTCAGATGGACATGGCCCGGCACGAACTGGGTGAACGAGTTGACCACCGCGATAATCGGCTTGCCGAAATCAGAGTCCTTCATGCCGGTGGCGCGCCAGAGGCCGCGGGCGCCGGCCATATTGCGGCCATGGGTGGTGGTGCGGGAGCGATAGGCAGGCATGACTCTTCCTTGGCTGGCCGGCTGCGCTCGATGCGGAGCGTGGCGGCGCTGAATTCGGACCGCAGGCGTTATAGACTCGCAAATATGGTCTGGCCACATTTTTGCAATGCGCCAGATTTTCCTGGAAAATTCGAGGGCTCCCGAAAAAAATGCATGCGGTTGTCGGATCAGGTGCCGCAAAGGCGTCCTTGGGACGGACGGCAGGAATGGCACCATTCTCGGAGTCAGCCGTTTCACTACAACAGCAGAGCAACCGAGGAGTGCACCATGCAAAAGATTACCACCTTCCTGTGGTTCGACGGTGAGGCCGAAGAGGCCATGAACCACTATGTGTCCATTTTCAAGAATTCGAAGGTGCTGAGCGTCACGCGCTGGCCCCAGGGCCACGCCTCGGAAGGCAAGGTGCTGGTGGCCTCGTTCGAGCTCGACGGCGTGCAATTCCAGGCGCTCAACGGCGGCCCGCAATACAAGTTCACCGAGGCCATGTCGCTGTCGATCGACTGCAAGACGCAGGAAGAGGTAGATCATTTCTGGACCAGGCTCACCGAAGGCGGCGGCGAACCTGGACGCTGCAGCTGGCTGAAGGACAAGTTCGGCGTTTCCTGGCAGGTCGTGCCCGAGCAGCTGCCGAAGTTGCTCCAGGACCCCGACAGGGCCAAGGCAGGCCGGGTGATGTCGGCGATGATGCAGATGGGCAAGATCGACATCGCCAAGATCGAAGAGGCGGCGAAGGGCTGAGCGAACGCCCTGAGCTTGCGAAGGGCGGGCACATTGCCGATCGGTCCTTGAGGTCGGCGCCGCCCCTCATCCGCCCTTCGGGCACCTTCTCCCCGTGGACGGGGAGAAGGAAAAGGCGGCAGCTCAGGCTGCTTTGTCGCGGACCTGATAGTCCTTGATCGTTTCGAAACGGATCGCCTTCCAGCGTTCGGCTTCGTAGTTCAGCGAGAAGGCGTGCTGGGCGAGGAACACCGGGTCGTTGTCGAGGTCGCGGGCGATGTCGCCGCGATGTGCTTCGATGAAGCGCTGAACCTCGGCCTTGTCGTCGGCCGATATCCAGCGGCAGACGGAAAAGCGCGACATCTCGAATTCGACGGGCAGCGTGTATTCGAAGTTCAGCCGTTCCTTCAGCACATCGAGCTGCAGTGCGCCGACGACGCCGACGATGGCCGGTGAGCCATCCTCGGGCGAAAACAGCTGCACGACGCCTTCCTCGGCCATCTGGTGCAGCGCTTCCTTGAGTTTCTTCGCCTTCATGGCGTCGCCGAGGCGGACGCGGCGCAGGATTTCCGGGGCGAAGTTCGGCACGCCCCTGAACAGTATTTCCTCGCCTTCTGTCAGCGTGTCGCCGATGCGCAGCGTGCCGTGGTTGGGAATGCCGACGACGTCGCCGGCAAAGGCTTCGTCAGCGGTAACGCGGGTGCGGGCGAAGAAGAACTGCGGTGCCGACAGGCTCATCGGCTTTCCCGTGCGCACCAGCTTGGCCTTCATGCCGCGCTCGAGCTTGCCCGAGCAGACCCGCACGAAAGCGATGCGGTCGCGATGGTTGGGGTCCATGTTGGCCTGGATCTTGAAGACGAAGGAGGTCATCTTATCCTCGGTCGCCTCGACCTTGCGGGTGTCGGCCTCCTGCGCGCGCGGCGGCGGTCCATAGGCACCAAGCGCCTCGATCAGGTCGCGCACGCCATAATTGCGCAGCGCCGAGCCGAAATAGACCGGTGTCAGATGACCCTCGCGGAAAGCGTCGATGTCGAGCGGCCGGCAGGCTTCGCGCGCCAGTTCCAGCTCCTCGATGAAGGCTTCGCGCTCGTTGTCGGGCAACAGCCCGGCGACGCGGTTGGAATCGGGGCCGTTGACCGGCGTGCGCTCCTTCTCGTCGTCGCCCTTGCGCACCGCGTTCAGCGCCAGATGGTAGGTGCCGGAGAAGGTCTTGCCGCGGCCGATCGGCCAGGTGATGGGTGCGGTGTCGAGCGCCAGCTTCTGCTCGATCTCGTCGAGGATCTCGAACGGGTCGCGGCTCTCGCGGTCCATCTTGTTGACGAAGGTGATGATCGGGATATCGCGCAGCCGGCAGACTTCGAACAGTTTCAGCGTGCGCGGCTCGATACCCTTGGCGGCGTCGATCACCATGACGGCCGCGTCGACCGCCGACAGCGTGCGGTAGGTGTCGTCGGCGAAATCCTCGTGGCCGGGCGTGTCGAGCAGGTTGAAGACGTTGTCTTCATACTCGAAGGTCATCACCGAAGTGACGACCGAGATTCCGCGCTCGCGCTCGATCTTCATCCAGTCGGACCGGGTCTGGATGCGATCCTTCTTGGCCTTGACCTCGCCGGCAAGCTGGATGGCGCCGCCGAACAGCAGCAGCTTTTCGGTGAGCGTGGTCTTGCCGGCGTCCGGGTGGGCGATGATCGCGAAGGTGCGGCGGCGCGACACTTCCTCTGGTATTGTTTCGGGCATTCTTTTGGGATTTCCGTGTGACAGGCCGGGCTTCTAGCAGCGCAGTGCCGGGCTGTCGACCGTTCCGGCGGCGCGGACGCCGCCGGGTGCCGCAGCTCGCTCAAGCCGACTCGGTCCGAGGGGCAGCCGGCACTTGACGTCACGACGCATATTTCTCGCGGCTCGATGTTGGCAAGCACCCGCCAGCGTGGCACTTGGGTAAGCGTTGCCTAGGACTACGATGCAGAGGTGAAAGCATGACCGCGGCGAAACAAGTCATCGTTATCGGCGCCGGCATCATCGGCGCATCGATCGCCTGGCATCTCACCAAAGCGGGCGCCCGGGTGACGGTCATTGCCGACAGCGCCGCCGGCGGAGTGGCGACTCCGAATTCGTTTGCCTGGATCAACGCCAGTTGGGGCAATCCGGAACCGTATTTCCGGCTGCGCACCCGCGCCATGGCCGAATGGACAAGGCTGGCGCAGGACCTGCCCGGCCTGCCGCTCAGCTGGTGCGGCGGCCTGTGCTGGGATCTGTCGGCGGCCGACCTGGAAACCTATGCCGAAGAACATTCATCCTGGGGCTACGGCATCGAGCGCGTCGACCGCGCCGCAGCCGCGCGCATCGAGCCCAATCTGACCGAACTTCCAGATTTCGCCCTGCATGTCGCCCAAGAGGGCGTCGCGGAACCCGTCGCCACAGCGAAAGCGCTGCTGGCCGACGCGGAGCGGCATGGCGCGCGCATCCTCATCAGCGCGGTAACGGCACTTGCCCAGAGCAATGGCCGCATTACGGGCGTCGACACATCACATGGGCTGGTTGCCGCCGACGAAGTGGTGATCGCGGCCGGCGTCGGCTCGCCGGACATTGCCGCGACGGCCGGCGTCAGACTGCCGATCGAGACGCCGCCGGGCCTGATCGTCCATTCGCGGCCATACAGAAAACTGCTCAACGGGCTGGTGCTGGCCGAGCGGCTGCACATGCGCCAGACCGCGGAGGGCCGCATCATCGCCGGCTCTGATTTCGGCGGCGGCGACCCGGGCATGGATGCCGACGCCACGGCTCGCGAGTTGTTTGCAGTCATGAAGGCCATGCTGCGCGACAGCGCCGGACTGGAACTGGATTTCCACACGATCGGCTACCGGCCGACGCCGGTCGACGGCTTCCCGGTCATCGGCCGCGCCGAGGGCATGCGTGGTCTCTATGTCGCCGTCACGCATTCGGGCATCACGCTGGCGCCGGCGGTCGGCCTGTTCGCCGCCCGGGAGATCCTCGACGGCGAGCGTGACCCGCTGCTGGCACCTTACGGATTGGGTCGCTTCGCTCAGTAGCCCGGCGGGCGACTGAAGCCGCCAGTCAAGGGCGCCATCGCCTTGGCCATGCCGAACAGCCGCGATTCCGACCAGCGTCTGCCGACCAGTTGCAGGCCGATCGGCAGGCCGTCGCCATCCTGTCCGCACGGCATCGAAAGGGCTGGGTGGCCGCTGTAGTTGAAGACAGCGCCATAGGCCGGCAGCATCCAGTAGCTCTGTTGCCCACCGCCGACCTCGATCGTCGTGCCCGGTTCGCAATGCGGGAAGGCCGTGGTCATGGCGACCGGACAAAGCAGCGCGTCATGGCTCTCGAAAAGAGCATCCCAGGCGAGGATGGACCGGTCGCGGCGGGCGAGTGCCCCGAACCAGCGGGAGATCGGTGTCGGCTCTTCCGGCGGCTCCGGCTGTGCGGCTTCCATCATCATGCCGATCAGCGCTCCCCCCTGGGCAAGATCGTCGTGCAGATCGAGCCTGGGCAGCTTCGCTTCCTCGACGGTGGCGCCGGCCGATTGCAGTTGTCTTGCGAGATTTTCAACCGCTGCGCTAATGTCGCCGGCCACCGGGAAACCGGGAAAGGTCGATGCAAAGGCGATGCGCACTGTCTGGAGGTCAAGCTCCGGCGTGGCCTCAACCGGCACCGGCGCAAGATCGGTGTCGCGCCCGTCCGGCCCGGCGATGATTCGGTAGATCAACGACAGATCGTCCACGCTGCGCGCCAGCGGCCCGAGGCAGGACATCAGCCGCACGCTGCGCGCGGCGCCAGCCGGGTCCGGGAAGGCGCCTACCAGCGAGACGCGGCGCTCCGTCGGCTTGAGCCCATAGACACCGCAGAAGGCGGCGGGCAGCCGGATCGAATCCTGCATGTCCGTGCCGACATCGAATGGTGTCATGCCAGTGGACACCGCCGCTGCGGCGCCGCCGCTGGAGCCACCTGCGGTCCGCTCAAGGTTCCAGGGATTGCTGGTGCGGCCGAACAGCGGATTGTTCGACTGCCAATCGGAAAGCATGGTCGCGACATTGGTCTTGGCGAAGAGATTGCCGCCGGCCGCCTTTAGCCTCGCAACGACCGGGCTGTCGTGGCTGGCGACGTAGTCGGCGAAAGGCGGAAAGCCGACCGTGGTCTTCATGCCCGCCGTCTCGTGCGTGTCTTTCAGCGTGAAGGGAACGCCATGCAAAGGCCCGAGCGCCTCACCGCGCGCGACCGCCGCGTCGGCATTTCTTGCCCGCTCGCGCGCGCCTTCCCTGTCGAGCGAAATGACGGCGTTGACCGCTCCGTTGTGGCTATCGATCTGCGCGAGATGGGCGTCGAGTGCTTCGACGGCCGAAATCTTGCGCTTGGCGATGGCGGCGGCGAGATCGGCAATCGAGGAAAAGATGGCGTCCATGGCAAATGCTCCGGCTTGACCGCGCTCGCCCGGGTGAAGATGGCGGACAGCGGCATGACTTCAAGCGGAGTCGAGCATTCGAGGATCGGCAACGCTTGATCGAAATTGCGTTGCCGAGTCGATGAAGTCAGCGCTGTCCCGCGACGTTTCTCATTTGCAATCCGGAGAATCGCTACCCGACCAACGCCAGTTTCGCCGCTGCCGGCGCAAAGGGACGAATGGCGATCTCCCCTCGGGTCATGGTGACAAAGCTCGACGGCGGAACAGCCTGCCAATCGCCGCCGTCGCGGTCGAAAGGTTCGGAGACGATGCAGCGGCCGCCGCCCTTGCGGAACATGGACGTGTAGAGCGTCGGCGCGTGCGCGTCGGTGGCATAACGCACCGCATGCAGCGCCTGCCCGTCAGAGAAGGCGGCGGTGAGTTTCAGCGCCGGTTCAAGGCCGGCGCGGCGCGAGGCTTCGAGCACGCGGCTGGTCGCGCGCGACACCGCGCCTTGCGGGTCGCCGGCCAGTCCCTCATCAATCATCAGCAGGAAGAACAATTCGGAATCGGTGGTACCTTCGCGCTGGTCGAAGACGGCGTCGGATAAGGAATTCTCCAGCGCGCGGCGGATCTTTTCGAAGCCGCCGATCTGGCCGTTGTGCATGAACGACCAGGGACCCGAGATGAAGGGATGGCAGTTCATGCGGCTGGTGGCGCCGCCGGTCGAGGCCCGCACATGGGCGAGGAACAGGCCGGACTTGATCTGCCGGCACAGGCTCTTCAGATTGGGGTCCGACCAGGCCGGCAGGATGTCGCGATAGAGACCCGGTTCCGGCCGGTCGCCATACCAGGCAAGGCCGAAGCCGTCGCCATTGGTCGGCGACTTCGCTTCCTGGGCGCAGTGGCTCTGGGCGATCAGCGAGTGGCAGGGCGCCGTGAGGATGTCTTCGAGAAAGACCGCTTCACCGAGATAGGCCGCCCATCGGCACATCGCTTCCGTCGTCCTCTAGGCGCGATCGGGAAGAGCCGCGGGCTCCTTGGTCGCGTGTGTGCCTCTGTTGTGCGTCCGCTCGTAAAGCTGGCGGACGATTCGGCTGGCGGTAGTCTCGAACAGAAATGGCAAGAAAGCGTGAACGAGCGCGGCGCCCGCCGCCATCAGCAGACGCGAGGAGAACCAGGCGGCGAAGGCCATATGGCTGAAATAGGTTTCGCCGACCTTGGCCGGATGAGAGGTGAAAATGCTTGCTACCGACATGCTGGTCCCCTTCAGCGCTTGAGTTCTTATGTTGAGTATCCTGGCACGCTTTGCTGGTTCATCGGTCCCAAAATATCCTTGTATTTTGCCGTCTCGTGGGACAAACATCCCATATGGCGCTCGAAATCGACGAAATCGACCGAAAACTGCTTGCCGAATTGCAACGCGACGGCACCTTGTCGGTCGACCAGCTGTCGGAACGGGTGGCCTTGTCGCGCAATGCGTGCTGGCGGCGCGTCAAGCGGCTGGAGGAGGATGGCGTCATCACCGGCCGCGTGGCGCTTGTCGATGCCGACAAGCTCGGGCTTGGCCTGTCGGTGTTCATCCTGATCCGCACATCGAATCATGATCCCGGCTGGTTGCAGAAATTCCGCGCGGCGGTGACGGGCTTACCCGAGATCATCGGCGTCTACCGCATGTCCGGCGACCTCGACTATGTCTTGCGCGCCCGTGTCGCCGACGTGAAGGCTTATGACCGGCTCTACCAGCGGCTGATCGCAAAGGTGGCGCTGTCCGACGTGTCCGCTTCCTTCGTCATGGAGGAGATCAAGGAGACGACGGTGGTTCCGATGGAAGTGCGCTGAGCTGCGCTCCGGCCATAGTGATGCCCGAAAGAAAGACGTTGATACTCTTGCACGCGAATTGACCGAATCGGCATTCGCGCCGATAGGATCGATTTTATGCGCGCAGCTCTCCAAACTCCCTCCGTCATCGGTCCGACTGTCGGCTTCGTCAGGTTGCCGCATGGTGAAGGACTACCGCTTCCCGCCTATGAAAGCACCGGCGCCGCAGGCATGGATCTGCGCGCGGCCGTGCCGGATGACCGGCCGCTGCTGATCCTGCCGGGAAAACGCGCCTTGGTGCCGACCGGCCTGATCCTGGAAATTCCCGAAGGCATGGAAGGCCAGGTCCGGCCTCGCTCCGGCCTTGCCTTCAAACACGGCCTCACCGTCCTCAATTCGCCTGGCACGGTCGACAGCGACTATCGCGGCGAGGTGAAGGTGCTCTTGATCAATCTCGGCGACGAGGATTTCGCCGTGACGCGCGGCATGCGCATCGCCCAGATCGTTTTCGCGCCAGTGACTCAAGTGGCCGTTGAAGAGCGGTCCCTGGCCGGCGGCACGGCGCGTGGCGCGGGCGGATTCGGATCAACCGGCACCGCCTGACGCCCTAAACAATGTCCCTTCCCAAACTGGTCATCTTCGACTGCGACGGCATCCTCGTCGACACCGAAAACCTTGCCAACCGGCGCCTCGCCGAATGGCTCGTTGCCGCCGGCTATCCGACAAGCTTCGAATATTGCCGCAAGAATTTTTCCGGCCGCAGCATGGTCTCGGTGCAGAAGGAGATCGAAGAGCAGACAGAGGTTAGGCTCGGCGCCGATTTCGTCGAGCGCTGGAATGCCGGCCTGCCTGATCTGTTCGCCCATGGCGTCGAGGCGATCCCCTATGTCCGGGAGTTTGTCGAGGCGGTGCGCGCGGCCGGCATCGCCTATTGCGTGGCCACATCGGCCAGGATCTCGAAGATGCATATCACGCTGGGCCAGACCGGGCTCTTGCCGCTGTTCGAACATGCGATGTTCAGTGCCACCATGGTCGGGCGCGGCAAACCATTTCCGGACCTGTTCCTGCATGCGGCCAGCACCCTGGGCTTTGCGCCTGCCGACTGCATCGTCATCGAAGACAGCGTTGCCGGCACGCAGGCAGGCATTGCCGCGGGCATGCGGGTGTTTTCCTATCACGGCGACCCCTATTCCGACCGCGATGGCCTGATCCGGGCCGGCGGCATCCTGTTCGACGACATGCGCGAATTGGCCGGGTTGGTGCCGATCCACTGATTTATCCAGTTTGACGGGCGGACTGGACCTGTTGGGGCGCTATGCTACGTTCCACTGCGCCCGACACCCCGAGCCGTGATGTCAACGATCTCCGAGGCAGCGTGCGAGGCGTCGTCGCACGAGAGTTCGGCATCCGCCACTTGGGAAAACAGCACATTACGTCAAGGATTCCGACGCGTTCGAACATTTGTCAGCAGAGAACGCCAAACGCTTCTGAACCAACCGCATTCGTTTGCCCGGGCAAAGAGGGCAAGATAAAATCCGCTTCACCAAACAGCACGCGATGGGGGAACCACCATGGACAAGGGCAAGATTTTTCGCGACCTGCATGCCACGACCTTCGTCATGCCCAATCCTTGGGATGTCGGCACGACGAAGCTGCTTGGCTCCTTCGGTTTCAAGGCTTTGGCGACGACCAGCGCCGGCTTTGCGTTTTCGCGCGGCCTGCCGGACGGCGCCGTGACCTTCGATCAGATGATCCATCATTGCCGCGAGGTGACGGCGGCAACCAGCCTGCCGGTCTCGGCCGATCTCGAGAGAGGCAAGGGCGACAGCGCCGAGCAGGCCGCTGAAACCATCTTCG
The DNA here is from genome assembly GCF_006441275.1 of Mesorhizobium sp. B2-4-17. NCBI lineage: Bacteria > Pseudomonadati > Pseudomonadota > Alphaproteobacteria > Hyphomicrobiales > Phyllobacteriaceae > Mesorhizobium > Mesorhizobium sp. B2-4-17. The sequence continues at coordinate 107,976 of NZ_VFUX01000015.1, forward strand.
CGGCCGAAGCGGCCGGCCTTGCCGGCTGTTCGATCGAGGATCACACAGGCGATCCCGACAAGCCGATCTATGATTTTGCCCACGCGGTCGAGCGCGTCGCGGCGGCGGTGGAAGCGGCACGCGCGCTGAAGCGCGATTTCGTGTTCACGGCGCGCGCCGAGAACTTTTTGTGGGGCAAGTCCGACCTCGACGACACCATCAAGCGGCTGCAGGCATTCGAGAAGGCCGGCGCCGATGTGCTCTACGCGCCGGGCATCGGCGACGTCGAGATGGTGCGGACCTTGTGCTCGGCGGTCAGCAAGCCGGTCAACGTCATGGCGAGGCCCGGCTTCACCACCGCCGATCTCGCCATGGCAGGGGCAAAACGCATTTCGCTCGGGCCGTGGTTGACCAATTTCGCCTATGGCATGCTGGAGACGGCGGCGCGCGAGATTCAGCAGGACGGCACGTTCGGCTTCACCAGCGCCGCCATGCCGTTCGGCAAGTTGCAGGCGCTGTTCGGCAAATCCTCAGACTGAAAAGAGCCGTCACATGACCCTTACCGTCGTCGACATGCATACGGGCGGCGAGCCGCTCAGGATCGTCACCGGCGGCTATCCGGAGATCCCGAAGGGCACCATCCTGGAAAAGCGCGCCTATGTGCGCGACCATCTCGATCATCTGCGCAAGCTGCTGATCTTCGAGCCGCGCGGCCACTACGACATGTATGGCGCCTTGCTGGTCGAACCCGACTTGCCCGGCGCCGACCTTGCCGTGCTGTTCATGCACAATGAGGGCTATTCGACCATGTGCGGCCACGCCATCGTCGCGCTCGGTCGCTATGCCGTCGACGAAGGGCTGGTGGTGAAACAGGAGCCAATCACGACGGTCAACATCGAGGCGCCGTGCGGTTTGGTCGTCGCCTCGGTCGAGGTCCACGACGGCAGTGCCGGCGCGGTGTCGTTCGAAAGCGTGCCGGCCTTCCTGTTTGCCCGTGACCAACGGATCGAATTGCCGGGCTATGGCGCGATCGGTTTCGACGTCGCCTATGGCGGCGCCTTCTACGCGCTGGCGGACTGCCACCAGTTCGGTCTTGAGTTCGGCCGCAGCCGGGTGCGTGATTTCGTCGATGCGGCGACGGGTTTGACGGACAGGCTGAAAGCGGATTTCCGGCTGTCGCATCCCGACCACGCCGATCTTGCCTTTCTCTACGGCACGATTTTGACGGATGGAAAGGACGCCTTTTCCGGCGAGGTAACGAAAAACATCTGCGTCTTCGCCGAAGCCGAGGTCGACCGTTCGCCGACCGGCTCCGGCGTCACCGCCCGGCTGGCGGCCATGCATGCCAGGGGCCAGATTGCCATCGGGCAGACGCGCACCTTCGAGAGCATCGCCGGCTCGCGCTTTTCCGGAGCCGTGGCGCGAACGGCGCAGGCCGGTCCGCACGAGGCGATCATCGCCCGCGTCGGCGGCCGCGCCTACTATTCCGGGCGAACCGAATACATCGTCGAACCCGACGACGAGTTGGGACGCGGCTTCCTGTTGCGGTGAAGGAACCGCTCAGCCGCGGGCCGCTTCCCGTGCCGAGATCGCCTTGTGCAGATGCACCATCATGGCGGCAGCGAAGAGCGGCGTCACAAGGTTGAGCAGCGGCACGGCAAGGCAGGCCGATATGATCAGGCCGGCGACAAACACCGTGCCAGCATAGCGCCCGCGCAAGGCCCTGGCTTCTTCCTCGGGGCGGAAGCGCATGGCGGCGAATTCGAAGAACTCGCGGCCGAGCAGATAGCCGTTGACGACGAAGAAGGCGGCGATGTTGATGCCCGGCACCAGCAGAAGCATGAGTGCCACGATGTTGCCGACGATGACGACGCCGAAGAATTTTATCGCCAGCACAAGCGAACGCAGCGCCGGCATGGCGCGCCCAACCGGATCGCGGGGATAGTCGGTGCGCTCGACCACCTCGGCGACATCGTCGAGGAACAGGCCGGCGATCACGGCGGTCACCGGCGCGACGAGCAGTGCCATGCCGAAGGCAAGCGCTATTGCCGCAATGATGCCGCCGAGCCAGCCGGCCCAGGACGGCGCGCCGGGCAACAGCGTGTGAAGCCATGGCAGGGCCAGCCACTCGACAAGGCTGGTCAGGCCGAACCACAGGGCGACCAGCGCCAGCAGGGTCAGGCCAAGCGTCTTGATAAACACGGCACGGAAGGGAGGCGAAAGCAGTTCCAAGGCCGCAGTGCGGGCAGCGTCGAAAATCACCGTGCTTCACCCCCAGGTAAGGCGGACACCGCCGGAAGGCGGACGCCTTCCGAGATAGGCAAGGCGGGTCGCTAGCACAAGCGCGTATGATTTTCTGGTTGATGCGATCGCGGATCGAAAACCGCTTCACACTTCCTGGAATTATTCCTACCGCGCGAAAGCCCGCTTGCGGACCGGTATGGTCATGGCCGCGACGCCGGCGACGACCAAGGCCATTCCGACCCAGGCGGTTGGCCCCAGGCTTTCGCCGAGGAAGACGGCGCCGATACCAACGCCGATCGGCACGCGCAGATAGGCTTGCGACGTCGTGCCGACGGAACCCAGCGTGTGGATGAGGCGGAAATAGATGACGAAAGCCAGCGCCGTCGAGAACACCGACAGACCCAGCAGGGCCAGGATCGATGCCATCGAGGGGGTCAGCGTCCAGGGCTGGTCGACCACCAGGCTGAGCGGCACCAGAATGACCGCGCCGCAGAGCATCGAGCCCGCAGCCGGCTGCATCGGATCGAGGCCCTTGAAGCCACGGCCGAAGATCGCGGCACCGGCGTAGCAGATTGTTGCCACGATGATGGCGACCTGCGCCCACAGCTGGTGACCGAGGCCGCCCAGCGCCTCGGTGCCAACGATGAGGCAGATGCCGGCGATGCCGGCGCCGACACCGATCAGCTTGCGCACCGTAACCGGCTCGTGGCGGGTGATCAGCGCGGTCAGCAGGAAGGTGAAAATCGGCGAAGTCGCATTGAGGATGGTGGCGAGGCCGGCGTCGACCGAGCGCTCGGCGGCCGCGATCAGCGTGAAAGGGATCACGCTGTTGAGGCAGGCCTGGAAGGCAAAGCGACGCCACGTGGCCGCATCGCGCGGCATGGCGAGCCCGCGCCAGCGGATGATGGCGAACAGAATGCCGCCGGCGATCAAGGTGCGGGCGGCAATGAAAGTGACCGGCGGGATCGTTTCGACGCCGATCTTGATGAAGGTGTAGGAGGCGCCCCACAGCACCGCCAAGACGCCGAGCAACGCCAGGTCGGTTGTCGTATCGTTTTTTTCGGACATGGACTTGTCGCCTTCGGGGTGCAATCGGACTTGTTCTAGCCAACGCCGCGAAGAAGTGCTTCGGCCACGGTCGAATTGTCGTAGCGCCTGGCTGTTGACGCGCACCACGTGGACCCCAATTTGCAAGGACCGCAGCTTTACGCCTTGTCGACAGGGAACGGTCATCGCCGCCACGCCGGCAACGACGGAAAATCAGTTGCCAATTTTCGGGATCATGCTGTAGACCCGCGCGGGCGTGGCAAGAAGCCGGCTCGGTTTTTGGCGGAGACATTGATGCCGGATTATGACGTGCTTTGCATCGGCAATGCCATTGTCGACATCATCGCCCAGTGCGAGGAGGAATTCCTCGAAACCAACGGCATCATCAAGGGCGCGATGAACCTCATCGATACCCACCGCGCCGAACTGCTCTACAGCCGCATGGGCCCGGCGATCGAGGCCTCCGGAGGCAGCGCCGGCAACACGGCGGCCGGCGTTGCCAGCTTCGGCGGACGCGCCGCCTTCTTCGGCAAGGTTTCCAATGATGCGCTGGGCGAAATCTATGCCCACGACATCCATGCGCAGGGCGTCGCCTTCGACACCAAGCCGCTCGAGGGCGAGCCGCCGACGGCGCGCTCGATGATCTTCGTCACCCCCGACGGCGAACGCTCGATGAACACCTATCTCGGCGCCTGCGTCGAACTCGGGCCGGAAGATGTCGAGGCCGACAAGGCTTCGGGCGCCAGGGTCACCTATTTCGAGGGTTACCTGTGGGATCCGCCGCGCGCCAAGGAAGCGATCCGGCAGACGGCGAGACTGGCGCACGCGGCGGGCCGCGAAGTGTCGATGACGCTGTCGGATTCGTTCTGCGTCGACCGTTACCGCGACGAGTTCCTCGAGCTGATGCGCTCGGGCACGGTCGACATCGTCTTCGCCAATAGCCACGAGATCAAGTCGCTCTACCAGACATCCTCCTTCGACGCGGCGCTGGCGCAAATCCGCAAGGACTGCAGGATCGCGGCCGTGACGCGGTCTGAAAAAGGCTCGGTCATCGTGCGCGGCGACGAGACCGTGGTGATCCGGGCGACCGCCATCAGGGAGTTGGTCGACACAACTGGCGCCGGCGATCTCTATGCCGCCGGTTTCCTGCATGGCTACACGCAAGGCCGCGACCTCAAGACTTGCGGTGATCTCGGCTCGCTCGCGGCCGGATTGGTGATCCAGCAGATCGGCCCAAGGCCGAGGCAGAATCTGCGCCGCGAGGCGGAACAGGCTGGGTTGCTGTAGGAATGGCTCTTCCTTCCGGGAGGAGGAAAAGCAACCGCTCTCACCGTCGCGCGGTTGTCACATATCGCACCTACACGAACTTGCGAGCGTCCCGTGACTGACATTTCGGGACGTCCGCAGCCAGTTGGGGTCTCAAGGATGCAAGACATCAGGCTGTCGGGCGCGATTCGTTGCCGCCGCGATCTCCGTTTTCCGCACTAGAAATTCAGCAACCGGCCGTGGCTTTGGGGAGGAGCACGCGGCCAGAAGACAGATGCATGAACAAATCTCAGACAAACGGTCTCGGACAGGACGACTTCGCGGAGATGGTCGCGGAGGACGTCGAACGCGCGCTGGCCCATTATGACGAGGCGATAAACCGATCCACAGTGGTCTCGGTCGGCAAGATCGCCGGCAGCATAGCGTCGGCCGTCACCTTGCTGTCGCCGAAACTTCAGCGCGCCATCGACACCATCCATGCCGACCTTCCCGGCCTTGCCCAGAAGTTCGTGCGCGCGCTGGCGGCGGAAGCCGCGCGCCGCAGCGAAGCCGGCACCGCCGGAACCACAAACCTGCCGACGGGCTTGTTGGCCGATGAAGCACCTCCTCCCCAGTCCGACGACCTCGAATCGATGCTGATCGAGGACTGGGCCGGCCGTGTCGCCGGTTCGACCTATCTGGAGGAAAACCTGCGCATCGCCCGCTCGACCCTGCACCGTTGGCAGAGACGAAACGACGTCATCGCCCTGCGCAAGGGCGGCCGCAAACACGTCTTCCCGCTGGCGCAGTTCGTCGACGGCAGGCCGGTGGCGGGCATAAGCGACGTGCTGTCCCTTATCGGCAATCCCAGGCTGGCCTGGCTGTGGCTGACGCGCCCGGCGACGCAGCTCGACGGCCGCGTTCCGATCGACCTCTTGCGGCAGGACCAGGTCGAGGAGGTTGTCGAGGCGGCGCGGGTGTTCGCGGCGGGGTGAGCGTTTCTCAAGTCCCCGCCGTATAAGCCGCGATCGCCGCCATGTTGACGATGTCGCTGTCCTTGGCGTTCAGCGAGACTATCTGAACCGGTTTGTTCAGGCCGACCAGCAACGGACCGATCACCGTCGAGCCGCCGAGTTCCTGCAGCATCTTGGTCGAGATCGAGGCCGAGTGGAAGGCCGGCATGATCAGCACGTTGGCCGGGCCGGTCAGCCTCATGAACGGGTATTGCGCCATGGCGCGGGCGTTCAGCGCGACATCGGCGGCCATCTCGCCGTCATACTCGAAATCGACGCGGCGCCTGTCGAGGATTCGCACCGCTTCCTGGATACGTTCGGAACGCTCGCCCTGCGGATGGCCGAAGGTGGAATAGGCGAGCATGGCCAGCCGCGGCTCGTAGCCCATGCGGCGGGCAAAGCCAGCCGCTTCCTCGGCGATATCGGCGATCTGCTCGGCGTTGGGCATGTCGTGCACGGCGGTATCGGCGACGATCACCGTCCTGCCGCGCGCCAGCACGATCGACACGCCGATGACGCGGTGGCCGGGCTTGGCATCGATGACGCGGCGCACGTCGTCGAGCGCGGTGGAATAATTGCGGGTCACGCCGGTGACGATGCCGTCGGCATCGCCCAGCGCTACCATGCAGGCGGCGAAGTGGTTGCGGTCGTTGTTGATCAGCCGCTGGCAGTCGCGGAACAGGAAACCTTTGCGCTGCATGCGCTCGTAGAGATAGTCGGTGTAGATCGAGTTGCGGCGCGACAGCCGGGCATTGATGATCTCGAGGCCCTGCTTGTTGAGGTCGATGCCGGCGTTCCTGGCGTTCTCCTTGATGACATCGTCGCGGCCAAGCAGGATGGCGGTGCCGAGCCGCTGGTTCACATAGGAGACGGCGGCGCGCATTACCTGCTCCTCCTCGCCTTCGGCGAAGACGATGCGCTTGGGTTGGCGGCGCACGCGGTCGTAGATGCGCTGCAGGGTCGAAGCGATCGGATCGCGGCGGGCGGACAACTCCTGCGCGTAGCGGTCGAGGTCGAGGATCGGCTTGCGGGCGACGCCAGAATCCATCGCCGCCTTGGCCACGGCAATCGGAATGGCCGAGATCAGGCGCGGGTCGAACGGCACCGGAATGATGTAGTTGGGGCCGAATTTCGGCCGGTTGCCCTGATAGGCGGCGGCGACGTCGTCCGGCACGTCCTGGCGCGCCAGTTCGGCGAGCGCGCGGGCCGCGGCGATCTTCATGTCGTCGTTGATGGTGGTGGCCCGCACATCCAGTGCGCCGCGAAAGATATAGGGGAAGCCGAGCACGTTGTTGACCTGGTTCGGATAGTCCGAACGCCCGGTGGCCATGATGGCGTCGGTGCGGATCTCGGCCACTTCTTCCGGTGTGATCTCGGGATCCGGATTGGCCATGGCGAAGATGATCGGGTTCTTGGCCATCGACTGCACCATGGCGGTGGTCAGTGCGCCCTTGGCCGACAGACCGAGGAAGACGTCGGCACCATCGAGCGCTTCGGCCAGGCTGCGCGCCTCGGTTTTCACCGCATGCGCCGACTTCCACTGGTTCATGCCTTCGGTGCGGCCCTGGAAGACGACGCCCTTGGTGTCGCACAGGATGATGTTTTCAGGCGCGAAGCCCATCGCCTTCATCAGCTCGATGCAGGCGATGCCGGCCGCACCCGCGCCGTTGCAGACCAGCCTGGTGGTCTTCATGTCGCGGCCGGTGATCTCCAGCGCGTTGATGAGGCCGGCGGCCGAGATGATGGCGGTGCCGTGCTGGTCGTCATGGAAGACCGGGATGTCCATCAGCTCGCGCAGGCGCTGCTCGATGATGAAGCATTCCGGCGCCTTGATGTCTTCCAGGTTGATGCCGCCGAAGGAGGGACCGAGGAAGCGCACGCAGTTGACGAACTCGTCGGCATCCTCGGTGTCGACCTCGAGATCGATGGAATCGACGTCGGCGAAGCGCTTGAACAGCACCGCCTTGCCTTCCATCACCGGCTTCGACGCCAGCGCGCCGAGATTGCCGAGGCCGAGGATGGCAGTGCCGTTGGAGATGACGGCGACCATATTGCCGCGCGTCGTATAGTCGAAGGCACGGCTGGGATCCTCGGCGATGGCGCGCACCGGCACGGCGACACCTGGCGAATAGGCGAGGCTGAGATCGCGCTGCGTCGTCATCGGCTTGGTGGCGACGATCTCGAGCTTGCCGGGCCGGCCCATGGCATGGAATTCGAGCGCTTCCTGCGCGCTGACGGACGGACCGTTGTTCTCGGTTTTCCTGGCCATGATGCTTTTGATTTCCTCGCCGGTGCAGCACCTCCTTGAAGCGGGTGCTTGTGTGGTTCCGAATTAAGACCACGCGCCGGCTCGTGTAAACCGCCAAGCTCGGCAAAGCTGCTTCAAAGCGGGCGCGACTGGTCACGGCCGTTCTTGTGCCGTCCTGAATGCCGCGATCTCAGGGGCATGCTGGCGCAGGGTTGCCCAATGCGCAGGGTTCCGGCCCCCGGGGAACAGCCATTGGGAATATGGCGGATTCGCTGCTGCCCGGCCGTTGCTTCAGAGCCGACCGACAGGCAACGCAGTCTTCCCCTGCTTTTCGAAGCCCCGGCATTAAACCCGGCCATCACATCTGCTAGCGTGCCGCGCCATGAACATGCATAGCCCGAACGAGCCCGACGCCCCCGAGGTGATGACGCCGCCGCAGCCCGGCGCCGCTGTCACGCCGATGATGGAGCAGTTCATCGAAATCAAGGCGGCGAACCCGGATTCACTGCTGTTCTATCGCATGGGCGATTTCTACGAGCTGTTCTTCGACGATGCCGAGAAAGCGAGCCGGGCGCTGGGCATCGTGCTGACCAAGCGCGGCAAGCACCAGGGCCACGACATACCGATGTGCGGCGTGCCGGTGCATGCCGCCGACGATTATCTGCAGAAGCTGATCGGCCAGGGTTTTCGCGTCGCGGTCTGCGAACAGATCGAGGATCCGGCCGAAGCCAAGAAGCGCGGCTCCAAATCGGTGGTGCGCCGCGACGTGGTGCGGCTGGTGACGCCGGGCACGATCACCGAGGACAAATTGCTGGCGCCTTCGGAATCAAGCTTCCTGATGGCGCTCGGACGGGTGAAGGGCGGCGCGGATCCAAGAGGCGGGGAGCGCGGGAGCACGACAGCGAACCAAGGAAGCTTCGCACTTGCCTGGATCGACATCTCGACCGGCGCCTTCCGCGTCGCCGAGACCACGGCGGACCGGTTGCTCGCCGACATTTTTCGTGTCGATCCGCGCGAGCTGATCGTCGCTGAGCCGGTGTTCCACGATCCCGAGCTGAAGCCTGTGTTCGACCTGCTCGGCCGGGTCGCCAACCCGCAGCCGCCATCGCTGTTCGATTCGGCCTCCGCCACCGGCCGCATCGCCCGCTTCTTCGATGTAGCGACACCCGACAGTTTTGGCACGTTTTCGCGGGCCGAACTGTCGGCGATCTCGGGCGCCATCGCCTATGTCGAGAAGACGCAGAAAGCCGAGCGGCCACCGCTGTCGCGCCCCGAGCGCGAGGAGCAGGGCTCGACCCTGTTCATCGATCCGGCGACGCGCGGCAATCTGGAGCTGCTGCGCACATTGTCGGGGAGCCGTGAAGGTTCCCTGTTCAAGGCGATCGACCGTACGGTGACCGGCGGCGGCGCGAGGCTGCTCGCGGACCGGTTGACGGCGCCGCTGACCGACCCGGTGGCCATTGCCGCACGGCTGGATTCGGTGTCGTTCTTCCGGTCCGAAACGCGGCTTTGCCAGGCGGTGCGGGCGAGCCTGAAGAGCGTCGCCGACATGCCGCGCGCCCTGTCAAGGCTGGCGCTCAACCGTGGCGGGCCGCGCGACCTCGGCGCATTGCGCGCCGGCTTCGAGGCGGCCGGCGCGATCGCCGAAATCTTTGCCGCCACCGCCCTGCCCCAGGAATTGGCGACGGCGCTGGACGCCATCCAGGCACTGCCGCAAGCGCTTGCCCGGCACCTGACGCAGGCGCTCGGCGAGGAACTGCCGCTCCTCAAGCGCGACGGCGGTTTCGTTCGCGGCGGCTACGATGCCGAACTCGACGAGATGCGGGCCTTGCGCGACGAGTCCCGCAAGGTAATTGCCGGGCTGGAGCGCTCGCTGATCGAGGAAACCGGCATCCGCTCGCTTAAAATCCGGCACAACAATGTGCTCGGCTATTACATCGAGGTGACGGCCAACCATCATGCGGTGATGACCGGCAGCGATGGCGCCAAGGCGCGCTTCATTCACCGCCAGACGATGGCCAACGCGATGCGCTTCACCACGACAGAACTCGCCGAGCTCGAGACCAAGATCGCCAACGCCGCCGACCGCGCGCTGAGCATCGAACTCGCCGCCTTCGATGCGCTGACGGCGGAAGCCGTCGGCGAGGCCGAGGCGATCCGCGCCGGCGCTGAAGCACTCGCCGTGCTCGACGTGTCGGCGGCACTGGCGCTGCTTTCGGAAAGCGAGGCCTGGTGCCGGCCCGTGGTGGATTCCAGCCTTGCCTTCGAAATATTTGGCGGCCGACATCCGGTGGTCGAACAGGCGTTGCGCCGTTCGGGCGAAGGCCCGTTCGTCGCCAATGATTGCGACCTCTCGCCGGAAGGCAGTGCCAAGAACGGCGCGATCTGGCTGCTGACCGGCCCCAACATGGGTGGCAAGTCGACGTTCCTGCGGCAGAACGCGCTGATCGCGATCCTGGCCCAGACCGGTTCCTTCGTGCCGGCGGCTTCGGCCCATATCGGCGTCGTCGACCGGCTGTTCTCGCGCGTCGGCGCTTCTGACGACCTGGCGCGCGGCCGCTCGACCTTCATGGTCGAGATGGTCGAGACGGCGGCGATCCTCAACCAGGCCGGCGAACGGGCGCTGGTGATCCTCGACGAGATCGGCCGCGGCACCGCCACTTTCGACGGCCTGTCGATCGCCTGGGCGGCGGTGGAATACCTGCACGAGAAGAACCGCTGCCGGGCAATCTTCGCCACCCATTTCCATGAAATGACGTCGCTCGCCGGCAAGCTGGCGCGGCTTCACAACGTCACCATGCGGGTCAAGGAATGGGAAGGCGACGTCGTCTTCCTGCACGAGGTCGGCAAGGGTGCGGCCGATCGCTCCTACGGCGTGCAGGTAGCGCGGCTCGCCGGCCTGCCGGAAGCGGTGGTCGACCGGGCCAAGCAAGTGCTGCACCAGCTGGAGGAAGGCGAGGTCTCCGGCAAGACCAACCGGCTGGTCGACGACCTGCCGCTGTTTTCGGTGGCGGTGAAACGCGAAGCATCGAAGCCGGTGAAGAGCGACGCGCTGGGCGAGGCCCTTCGAACCATCAACCCGGACGAGATGACGCCCCGCGAGGCGCTGGAGGCGCTTTACCGGCTGAAGGGGCTGGCGGGAATATAGTCAGATCATCTCCAGCCCGCGCTTGCGGGTCGGCGGCGGGAAGGCACGGTCGAGATCGGCGAGATCCTCGCTCGTGAGCTCGATGTCGAGCGCCGCGAAATTCTGGCGGACATGCTCCTGGCTGCTGGCCTTGGGGATGGCGATGACGCCCTCCTGGTGCATCACCCAGGCCAAGGCGATCTGTGCGGCGGTCGCATTGTGGCGGGCGGCGACCGTGTCGAGCCTGGCATTGCGCGCCAGTGCGCCCTGCTCCACCGGCGAATAGGCCATCAGGGGAATGCCGCGCTGGCGGCTCCACGGTGCCAGATCGAACTCAAGGCCGCGCCGCGACAGGTTGTAGAGAACCTGATTGGTCTGGACCCCATCGCCTGCCGGCAGACCGACCAATTCCTCCATTTCTTGCGTGTCGAAATTGCTGACGCCCCAATGGCGGATCTTGCCGGCCTTCTTCAACGTCTCAAACGCCTCGACCGTCTCCGACAATGGCACGCTGCCGGGCCAATGCAGCAAATAGAGATCGACATGGTCGGTGCGCAGGCGCTTCAGGGTGTTCTCGCAGGCACGTCGCACGCCCGCGCGCGAAGCGTTCGACGGCAGCACCTTCGAGACCAGGAAAACCTCGGCGCGGTGCCCGGCAATGGCCTCGGCCACCACCTCCTCGGCGCCGCCGCTGGCATACATTTCGGCGGTGTCGATCAGCGTGACGCCGAGATCGAGGCCAAGCTTGAGGGCATTCACCTCGTCAGCGCGGCGGCGCGAATCTTCGCCCATTTTCCAAGTGCCCTGGCCGAGAACGGGTACGGCCTCGCCGGAAGGCAGCGTGGTGGTTCTGACGCTCGATGGCATGACGACCTCCAGTTGAGGGCCAGGATCGCATCACAGGCTGGGCGAGAAATCCAGAGCGTTCTCGCCATAGCCTCACGATGCCCGAAGGCCTACTTCACCGGATGGGCGGCGAGCCAGTGCTGCATCTGCTTGATCTCGGCTTCCTGCGCGGCAATGAACGCTTCGGCGAGCTTGCGGATCTCCGGGTCCTTGCCGTTGGCAAGCTCGACCTTGGCCATGTCGATCGCACCCTGGTGATGCGGGATCATGCCACGGACGAAATCGACATCGGCATTGCCGGTGTACTGCGACGCCATCATGCCGGCATGCATCTTGTCCATCGCGGCCTTGTAGCCCTCGGTCGAAGGGCTGGCGGCATCGGTCGCCATGCCGGCCATGTCGTGTTTCATCTCTTCACTGCTCGCCGGAACGCTTTCGAGGAAGACGGCAAGCAGCATTCCGGCCGCCATCAGCAAAAGCACCAGTTTCTTGGCCAACGTCATTCATGGTCTCCTGTTGAGTGAGTTTCGTATTTGGGGCTTTGGGTCAGAGTTTCAACGTTCTCAGCCGCAATGCGTTGGCGATGACCGAGACGGAGGACAGGCTCATCGCCGCAGCCGCCAGCATCGGCGACAAAAGCGTGCCGGTGAGCGGATAGAGCACGCCGGCCGCGACCGGGACGCCAAGCAGATTGTAGAGGAAGGCGAAAAACAGGTTCTGCCGGATATTGCCGATGGTCTCCCGCGCCAGCGTGCGGGCGCGGACGATACCGTTGAGGTCGCCCTTGACCAGGGCGATGCCGGCGCTTTCGACCGCGACATCGGCGCCGGTGCCCATGGCGATGCCGACATCGGCCGCGGCGAGGGCCGGCGCGTCGTTGACGCCGTCGCCGGCCATGGCAACGCCGGCGCCCCTGCCGCGCAACTCGTCGACGAGGGCCGCCTTTTGTTCCGGCAACAGGCCGGCGCGAACCTCGTCGATGCCGAGGCTCCTGGCGATCGCCTTGGCCGTGCGCTCATTGTCGCCGGTCGCCATGATGATCCTGAGCCCGCTGTCATGCAGCGCCCTGATCGCCTCGGCGGTGGTCGCCTTGACCGGATCGGCGACGGCGACGATGCCGGCCAGCGTGCCGCCGACCGCGACAAACATCGCCGTCTTGCCATCGCCCTGCAACGCTTCCGCGCTGGTCGAGACGGCGGCAACGGCGACGCCGAGGTCGCCCATCATCGCGGCGTTGCCGAGCGCGACCATCTTGCCCGACACGGTACCGAAAACGCCCTTGCCCGTGACCGCCTCGAAGCCTGTGGCGCTGGTGACGGCAACACCGCGCGCCGCCGCGGCTTCCAGGATGGCCTCGGCCAACGGATGTTCGGACCCTTTCTCCAGGCTCGCGGCGAAACCCAAAAGGTCATCCTCGGAAAAGCCATTGGCGGGCACGACATCGGTCAGTTTCGGCCGGCCCTCGGTCAGCGTGCCGGTCTTGTCGACGATCAGCGTGTCGACGGAGGCAAAGCGTTCGAGCGCGGCGGCCTCCTTGATCAGCACGCCGGCATGCGCGCCGCGCCCGGTGGCGGTCATGATCGACATCGGCGTGGCGAGGCCGAGCGCACAGGGACAGGCGATGATCAGCACCGAGACCGCCGAGACAATGGCGAAGATCAGGCTGGGCTCGGGCCCGAAGAGCGCCCAGGCGATGAACGCGGCGATCGCGACGAGGACAACGGCCGGGACGAAGTAGAAGGAAACGCGGTCGGCCAATCCTTGTATCGGCGCGCGCGAGCGCTGTGCCTTGGCGACGAGTTCGACGATGCGCGCGAGTGTGGTCTCGGTGCCGATCCGTTCGGCGCGCATGATCAGCGAGCCCTGTCTGTTGAGGGTGCCGCCGGTGAGGGCATCGCCTTCGGCCTTTTCGACCGGCAGCGGCTCGCCCGTGATCATGGATTCGTCGATGGAAGAGCGGCCTTCCAGCACGGTGCCATCGACCGGCACGGCATCGCCGGGACGGATGCGCAGGCGATCGCCGGCCTTGACGCTGTCCAGTGGCACATCGGTCTCGGAACCGTTCCCGGCGATATGCCGCGCGGTCTTCGGCGCGAGATCAAGCAGGGCGCGGATCGCCGATCCGGTCTTCTCGCGGGCGCGCAGTTCCAGCACCTGGCCGAGGAAGACCAGCGCGACAATCACGGCGGCGGCCTCGAAATAGACCGGCACCGCACCGCCATGGCCGCGGAACTGATGCGGAAAGATGTCGGGGAAAAGCGTGGCAACGACGCTGTAGAGATAGGCAGCGCCTACGCCGAGCGAAATCAGCGTCCACATGTTCGGGCTGCGGTTGAGGATCGACTCCCAGCCACGATGGAAGAAGGGAAAGGCGGCCCAAAGCACCACCGGGCTTGCCAACGCAAGTTCGATCCAGACCTTCATTCTATCGTCGACCAGGCCTTCGAACGACAGGCCGACCATCGGCGCCATGGCGATGATCAGGAGCGGGACCGACAGGGCCGCGCTCACCCAGAACCGCCTGGTAAAATCGACCAGCTCGGGATTTGGCCCCTCATCGCCTGATGGTACTCCCATCGGCTCCAGCGCCATGCCGCAGATCGGGCAGGAGCCGGGCTTGTCGCGGATCACTTCCGGGTGCATCGGGCACGTGTATTGCGTGCCCTTGGGCGCAGGCGGCGGCTCCGGTCTGTCACCGAGATAGGTCTGCGGTGCGGCTTCGAACTTCGCCTTGCAGCCGGCGGAACAGAAATAGAAACCCTGGCCTTCATGGCGGACAAAGTGCCTGGCGCTGGCGCGGTCGACGTTCATGCCGCAGACGGGGTCGATGGCCGTCAGGTATTGTTCCGCTCCGGCCTGGAATTTCGCACGGCAGCGCTCGCTGCAGAAATGATAGAGATGGCCACCATGTTCTGATGTCGGCTTGCCGGCGGCCGGATCCACGGTCATGCCACAGACCGGATCGCGCAGGACGGCACCCGCATCCACGGCCGCGACTTTCGGCGCGCAACAGCTGCCATGCGCGCGATATGCGTGGTGATCGCCGTGATGATCATGGTCTGAATGCGTCATCGAAAATGCCTCTATGCCTCTGCCTCGGAGCCGAGGTAGTGCTTCCAGTAACTGGAAGGTCAAGAGGTTTTTGATTTTTCGCATTTCGGGTCCGACCGACGGTTCACCCAGAAAAAGCCGACATTTCTTGGCGCAGCGTGTGCTAATGCAGGCGGGTCCTTCCAACCATGACCCCGATCCCGTCGACAATGAAATGCCTGGTCATCAATCTTGATCGGTCTCCTGACCGGCTTGCCCACATCACGGCCGAGTTTGCCCGCATCGGCATCACCTTCGAGCGAATAGCCGGAACCGATGCCCGCGAGCACCCGAACCTGGTGCTTCAGCGATGGATCGCCGACTTCTGCAGATTCCGGCGACCTATTGTCGTGCCCTCGATCCGATCGACGCAACGGACTAAGCCGCTTTCCGGGCTCTCGGCCGGCCCCATACCCAGCGCCGCGAAAACGCGCTATAGACGCCGCCCAAAAGGCAAGGCCGACCGGTACCTATGGCGAAAATCTCCCTGAAGCTCGATGAACTGATCGACGGCGACGCCTTGCGCCGCGAGATGACCGCCCTGACGACGGCCACGGCCGGCGACGGCTCCGGACCGGCCGTCCGCGCCGGCGTTCTCCAGCTTCTCAAGGGTCGGCTCGCCGAAGGCCGCAGAACAGCCGAGGCCATGCTGAGGCAGGATGGCGGCGGCAATGCCTGCGCCGAGCGCTTGTCGCACCTGATGGATGAGCTGATCCGGGCGCTCTACGATTTCGCGGCGACCCATGTCTACCGTGTGAAGAACCGGTCGGCGGCCGAACGCATGGCCGTCGTCGCCGTCGGCGGCTATGGCCGCGGCACGCTGGCGCCGGGATCCGACATCGACCTGTTGTTCCTGCTGCCCTACAAGCAGACGCCCTGGGGCGAACAGACCGTCGAATACATGCTCTACATGCTGTGGGATCTCGGGCTGAAGGTCGGCCATGCCACCCGCAACATCGACGAGTGCCTGAGGCTTTCGCGCACCGACATCACCATCCGCACCTCGATCCTGGAAGCGCGCTTCCTGTGGGGCGAACGCAAGCTCTACGACGAACTGATGCTGCGCTTCGACCACGAGTTGGTGCGCACGACCGGCCCGGAATATGTGCAGGCCAAACTCGCCGAGCGGGACGAGCGCCATGCCAAGGCCGGCGAAAGCCGCTATCTGGTCGAGCCCAACGTCAAGGACGGCAAGGGCGGCCTGCGCGACCTGCAGACGCTGTTCTGGATCGGCAAGTATTTCTACCGCGTGCGCACCGGCGAGGAACTGGTCGAGAAAGGCGTCTTCACCGAAGCTGAGTACCGTGAGTTCCACAAGGCCGAGGATTTCCTGTGGGCGGTGCGCTGCCACATGCATTTCCTCACCGGCAAGGCCGAGGAACGGCTGCATTTCGACGTCCAGCGCGAGATCGCCGAGCGGCTCGGCTACACCACCCATCCCGGCCTGTCGGCGGTCGAGCGCTTCATGAAGCACTACTTCCTCGTCGCCAAGGACGTCGGTGACCTGACCCGCATCTTCTGCGCCGCGCTCGAGGAAGAGCAGGCCAAGCATGTGCCTGGCTTCAACCGCATCTTTCTCACCTTCCAGCGCCGCAAGCGCAAGCTCGCCGGTACCTCGGACTTCATCGTCGACAACCATCGCATCAACATCGCCGACGACACCGTGTTCGAGCGCGATCCGGTCAATCTGCTCAGGCTGTTCTGGTTCGCCGACAAGCACGGGCTGGAATTCCACCCCGATGCGCTCAAACTGCTGACCCGCTCGCTCGGCCTAGTCAACAAGTCGCTCAGGCGCGATGAGGAAGCCAACCGGCTGTTCCTCGACATATTGACGTCGGACCGCAATGCCGAACTCAACCTGCGGCGCATGAACGAGGCGGGGCTGCTGGGCAGGCTGATCCCCGACTTCGGCAGGATCGTCGCCATGATGCAGTTCTCGATGTATCACCACTACACGGTCGACGAGCACCTGATCCGCTGCATCGGCGTGCTGGCCGAGATCGAACGCGGCGACGGCGAGAAGGTGCATCCGCTATCGCATTCGCTGATGCCGGGGCTGAAGAAGAGCCGCGAAGCGCTCTATGTCGCCGTGCTGCTGCATGACATCGCCAAAGGCAGGCCGGAAGATCACTCCGAGGCCGGCGCCAGGATCGCGCGGCGCATCTGCCCGCATATGGGGCTGTCGCCGGCCGACACCGAAACGGTCGCCTGGCTGGTCGAGAATCATCTCGCCATGTCGATGACGGCGCAGACCCGCGATCTCAACGACCGCAAGACCATCGAGGATTTCGCCTCGATCGTGCAATCGGTCGAGCGGTTGAAGCTGCTTTTGATCCTCACCGTCTGCGACATCAGGGGCGTCGGACCAGGCGTCTGGAACGGCTGGAAGGGACAGTTGCTGCGCACGCTCTATTTTGAGACCGAACTGCTCCTGACCGGCGGCTTTTCGGAAGTGTCGCGCGCCGAGCGCACGACGGCGGCGCGCGAGCGGCTGGCCGAGGCGTTGGCCGGCTGGCCGGCGAAGGAGCGCAAGCGCTATGTCGCCCAGCATTACGAAAACTACCTTTTGACCGTCGACCTGCCGGACCAGCTTCGCCACGCGGAATTCGTTCGCGAGGCGGACGCCGCCGGCAAGAAGCTCGCCACCATGGTCAAGACACATGAATTCGAGGCGGTGACCGAGATCACGGTGCTGGCGCAGGACCATCCGCGCCTGCTTTCGGTGATCGCAGGCGCTTGTGCCGCCGCCGGCGGCAACATCGTCGACGCGCAGATCTTCACCACTTCCGACGGGCGCGCCCTGGACTCGATCCTGATCTCGAGGGAGTTCGACCTTGACGAGGACGAGCGCCGGCGCGCCGAGCGCGTCGGCCGGCTGATCGAGGACGTGCTGTCGGGCAAAAGCTGGCTGCCTGAGATGATCGAGAAGCGGACGAAGCCGAAGCGCGGCGCCAAGGTGTTCAAGATCCCGCCCCGCGCCGAAATCCGCAACGCGCTGTCGAACCGTTTTTCGGTCGTCGAGGTCGAAGGGCTCGACCGCCCGGGCCTGCTGTCGGAGATCACCGGGACGCTGTCCAACCTGTCGCTCGACATCGCATCGGCGCATATCACCACTTTCGGCGAGAAGGTCATCGACACTTTCTATGTCACCGACCTCACCGGGCAGAAGATCGACAGCCCGGCACGCATCGCCACCATCCGCAACCGGCTGATGGCGACGCTCGAAGGCACTGCGCCCGAACGCGGCGGCAAAACCAAGGCGGCCGCCGAGTGACTGCCATCATCATCTTGTCCCAATCCCACAAGCAGTCTTGGAACGCATGAGCCTCGTCAAGAAATTCGCCACGGTCGCTTCCGGCACGCTGATGAGCCGCGCACTTGGCTTCGGCCGCGAGATGCTGATGGCGGCCGCACTCGGCACCGGGCCGGTCGCCGACGCCTTCAACGCCGCCTTCCAGTTTCCCAACACCTTCCGCCGGCTGTTCGCCGAGGGCGCCTTCAACGCAGCCTTCGTGCCGCTGTTCGCCAAGGAGATCGAGACCCACGGCACCGATGGGGCCAAGCGTTTCTCCGAGGAAGTGTTCGGCGTGCTGTTCACGGCGCTGCTGGCGCTGACGATCGCCATGGAACTGGCGATGCCGCTGATCGTGCGCTATCTGGTGGCGCCGGGCTTTGCCGAGACGCCGGGCAAATTCGAGACGACCGTCACTCTGGCGACGATCATGTTCCCCTACCTGATCTGCATGTCGCTCGCCGCCATGATGGCCGGCATGCTGAATTCGCTGCGCCGCTATTTCGCGGCTGCCATCGCGCCCGCTTTCCTGAACATCATCCTGATCAGCGTGCTTGGCTATGCGTGGTACCACGGCCTGGATGCGCGCGCCGTCGGCTTCGGCCTGTCCTGGGGCGTGCTGGCGGCCGGCATCGTGCAACTCGCCATTGTCTGGGTCGCGGTACGCAATGCCGGCATCGCGATCGGTTTCCGCCGGCCGAAGATGACGCCCAATGTCAAGCGGCTGCTGATCCTGGCGCTGCCGGCGGCCATCACCGGCGGCATCACCCAGATCAACCAGTTGATCGGAACGGCGATCGCCTCGGCGCAGAACAGCGCGGTGTCCTCGCTTGCCTACGCCGACCGCATCTACCAGCTGCCGCTTGGCGTCGTCGGTGTGGCGGTGGCGATCGTGCTGTTGCCCGAGCTGTCGCGGGCGCTGAAATCGGGTAATCTGATCGAGGCGGCCAACCTGCAGAACCGTTCCGTCGAGTTCACCCTGTTCATGACCCTGCCGGCGGCGGCGGCATTGTGGGTGATGTCGGAACCGATCGTGCGGCTGGTGTACGAACGTGGCGCCTTCGCAGCCAACCACTCGACGCCGACGGTGGCGGCGATCCTGGCGATCTTCGGGCTCGGCCTGCCGGCCTTCGTGCTGATCAAGGCCTTCACCCCAGGCTATTTCGCGCGTGAGGACACGCGCACGCCGATGATCTTCGCCGCCATCTCGGTGGCGGTGAACGTTGCCACCGCGCTCACGCTGTTTCCCACGATGGGCGCGCCCGGCATTGCCGTGGCCTCGGCCGTGGCCGGCTGGGTCAACGCCCTGATGCTGCTTGGCATGCTGATCCGGCGCGGCCATTGGGGCCGCGACGTGCCGCTTCTGAAACGCATTCCAGGTCTGGTGCTGTCCGCGATCGTGATGGGCGTCGCCCTGTACTTTGCCGAACATTGGCTGGCCGCCAGGATTGGTCCGGGTTCGCCGCTGGTGGTCAAGGCGACGACGATCCTGGCGCTGGTGGGCGGCGGTGCGGCTCTCTACTTCGTCACGGCGTTTGCCACCGGCGGTGCCGATTTCGGCATGATCCGGCGCAACATCAAGCGCAAGGGATCGCCAGTGCCTAAGGAATAGTCTCCAGATCGATAAGCCCAACCGCGGCGATCCGGTCGACAAGCATCAATCTTCGCCGGACGATTCGTCGTAGACCGAGCGCGGGAGCGGCACGCGTGCCTGTTTGCTAAGTTCGATCCCGAATTCGGCCCGAAGCCGCGCGGCTATCTTCAGCGGCGTCTCACGGTCGCGCCGGCCCTTCAAACCTTCCTCGTTGTTGACGGTGGCCGGCATCTATTTTCTCATCAAGATCATATGCAGGGCAGATCCTCTGATATCATACATCGTGGTATCATACATGAGCATGTCGGCGCCGCCTGACTGCCGCTATCCCCGAACAGCCTCTTGATCCTCCGCGCGCTCTCGTCCATAAGCGCGCCGTCGCAAGACTTTCGCCGCGCGCGGTTTCCAGCCGCGTGATTGGCTCCGAAAGGTCTGCAACTTTTCGGAATCACGCTGATACGGCCCTCCACAAGCCCCGAGGAAAAACATGTCCGCTTTCAAGCCACTCGTCTTCTCCGGTGTCCAGCCGACCGGCAATCTGCACCTCGGCAATTATCTGGGCGCCATCAAGAAATTCGTCGCCCTGCAGGACACGTCCGATTGCATCTACTGCGTCGTCGACCTGCATTCGCTGACCGCGCAGCTCGTCCATGACGACCTTGCCGACCAGACGCGGTCGATCACCGCCGCCTTTCTTGCCTCCGGTATCGATTCGAAGAAACACATCGTCTTCAACCAGTCGCGGGTGATGCAGCATGCCGAGCTCGCCTGGATCTTCAATTGCGTCGCGCGCATCGGCTGGATGAACAAGATGACGCAGTTCAAGGACAAGGCCGGAAAGGACCGCGAGAATGCTTCGCTGGGCCTGCTCGCCTATCCCTCGCTGATGGCTGCCGACATCCTGCTCTATCGCGCCACCCATGTGCCGGTCGGCGAAGACCAGAAGCAGCACCTGGAGCTGACCCGCGACATCGCGCAGAAATTCAACAACGACTTTTCGGAGCGCATCGCCAGGCTTGGCGTCGGCGTCGAGATGCAGGTGGGCGAGGAGACGGTGAACGGCTTCTTTCCGATCACGGAACCGGTCATCGGTGGGCCGGCGGCGCGCATCATGAGCCTGCGTGACGGATCGAAGAAGATGTCGAAGTCGGACCCGTCCGACCTATCGCGCATCAACCTGACGGACGATGCCGACACCATCTCGAAGAAGATCCGCAAGGCCAAGACCGATCCGGAAGCCTTGCCTGGTGAAGTCGACGGGCTGGAGAACCGTCCCGAGGCTGAAAACCTTGTCGGCATCTATGCGGGTTTCGCCGAGATATCGAAGGCCGACGTGCTGAAGGAATTCGGCGGCCAGCAGTTTTCCGTGTTCAAGCCGGCGCTCGCCGACCTCGCTGTGGAGAAGTTGGCCCCGATCGCGAGCGAGATGCGCCGCATCCAAGGTGACCGCGCCTATGTCGACGCGGTGCTGAGGGACGGCGGCGAGCGCGCCGGCACGCTCGCCGAAACGACGATGAAGACGGTGCGCGACATCATCGGGCTGCTGCAGGGCTGATCCCTATTCACCATGGTGGCGCAAGACATATTGGCCTAAGACATCCTGGCCTAAGACATCCTGGCCTAAGGCCGGCGGCTTGCCGCCGGTCTGCTGCGGTGGCAGATTGCGGTCGAAAAGACACCGAGTAGATAGACATGGTCTCCAAACGCCTCAGCCGCGAAGCCGGTCATCGCCGGAAATTCCTGACGATCATCGATGATACCCCGGAATGCGAGCGCGCCGTCGCCTACGCCTCGAAGCGGGCGCAGAACACCGGCGGCACGCTGGTGCTGCTCTATGTCATTGTACCGGACGATTTCCAGCACTGGCTGGGCGTCGAGAAGATCATGCGCGAGGAGGCGATCGCCACGGCGCGCGCGGCCCTCGACGGCTATGCCAACAAGGTGCGCCAGAAGCTCGGCATCGAACCGGAGATGGTGGTTCGCGAAGGCAAGCCGACGGAAGAAATCCACAAGCTGATCGAGGAAGACCAGGACATCGCCATCCTGGTGCTGGCGGCCGGCGCCGGCAAGGAAGGACCGGGGCCGCTGGTCGGCGCGGTGGCCGGCAAAGGCGCCGCCTTCCCCATTCCGGTCACCGTCGTGCCGCAAAACCTCTCCGACGAGGAGATCGACAGCCTCGCCTGAGATCCGCCCGGGATTCAATTCCCCCAGCCAGATCCTTGGCAAAACATTCCGCCAGCCAGCCGTTGGGGCGATGCGTTTGGCTTGAATGTCCAGCCGATAGAGCCTATTTAGAATTATTCCAAACTATCTGCCCTGACTGGGCACGGAGACGGCCATGTTCATCCAGACCGAATCGACGCCAAACCCGGCGACGCTGAAATTCCTGCCTGGCAAGGAAGTTCTGCTCGAAGGCACCGCCGATTTCCGCGATGCCGACAGCGCGGCGACCGCCTCGCCGCTGGCTGGCCGGCTGTTCGAAATCCCCGGCGTCACCGGCGTCTTCTTCGGCTACGACTTCATCACCGTGACCAAGGACGGCCCCGACTGGCAGCACCTGAAGCCGGCGATCCTGGGCGCCATCATGGAGCATTTCATGTCCGGCGCGCCGGTCATGACCAAGACCGGCCCGGCCGCCGAGACCAGCCAGACCGGCGAATTCTACGACAAGGCGGACGAGGAACTCGTCATCACCATCAAGGAACTGCTCGACACAAGAGTGCGCCCGGCGGTGGCGCAGGATGGCGGCGACATCACCTTCCGCGGCTTCGAGAACGGCACGGTGTTCCTGCACATGAAGGGCGCCTGCGCCGGTTGCCCGTCATCGACGGCGACGCTGAAGCACGGCATCCAGAACCTGCTTCGCCATTTCGTGCCCGAAGTGCAGCAGGTCGAACAGGTCGCCTGATTCTTCCGCTCGCCGCCTGTCGGTCTACGGGCGCGGCCTGGACATCCCGTTCGCGAATAACAAAAAACCGGGCCGAATTGCCCGGTTTTCTGTTTGGGACGTCCGTTGTTGCCTAGACGGTCCGCGTACGAAACTTGTTTGCCGTTTGGCCAAGCCCTGACGGGCATGGCCTATATCACGATGACCTTGGCGCCGACCGAGGCGCGGTCATAGAGATCGATGATGTCCTGGTTCATCAGCCGGATGCAGCCAGACGACATGGCCTTGCCGATCGAGTTCCATTCCGGGCTGCCGTGCAGGCGGTAACCCATGTCACCGCCCTTGTTGAACAGATACATGGCGCGCGCGCCGAGCGGGTTCTTCAGGCCCGGCTCCATGCCGCCGGCGAATTTGGCGAGCTCCGGCTGACGCTTGATCATCTGTGACGGCGGCGTCCAGGTCGGCCATTCGCGCTTGATGGCGATATGGGCCGTGCCATGCCACTCGAAGCCCTCGCGGCCAACGCCGATGCCGTAGCGGATCGCGCGGCCGTCGCCCTCGACGAAATAGAGGAACTTGTTCTGCGTATCGACGATGATCGTGCCGGGCTTTTCCTTGGTGTCGTAGTTCACTTCCTGCCGGTGGAACTGCCTCGGCACCCTTTCGATCGGGATGCGCGGCAGTTGATAACCAGCATCGGTCACCGCGCCATAGTCGTTGGAGAAGATCTGTCCGCCGATGGTGCTGCAACCGGCGATAGCGGTAGACAGCGCCAATGCGGCAAATATTGCAAGCGACTTCATGCGCATGAGGTGATCCGGTGCCCCGCCCAAACGTCAGCAGCACGAGTCGGCCGCTTTCTCGCCATCATTCATGCTGGCATTTGCTTTGCTTGCCAAGCACGCGATGCCTATATGCGGGGACCTACGCGCTGGTAAGCATATCACTATGGCATTTCGGCAACAGCCTTCACCGGATTGTGAAGGAAATTCAATGAGCCCAAATCGAGAAGCCCGCAAAAACGAGGAACCCGCCATGAATGTCGGCGACGCCGCCCACCGTTCAGGCCTGCCGGCCAAGACCATCCGTTACTATGAGGAGATCGGCCTGATCGCGCCCGCGCGCGCCGCCAATGGCTATCGCGACTATTCCGGCGACGACATCCACCGGCTGGCCTTCCTGCGTCGCGCGCGCAATCTCGGCTTTTCCATCGACGATTGCCGCCAGTTGATGGCGCTCTACCAGGATCGCGGCCGCGCCAGCCACGACGTGCGCGAGATCGCCGCCGCCCATGTCACGGCGATCGAGGAGAAGGTACGCCAATTGCAGTCGATGCGCTCGACCCTGCAGAAACTGATCCACGCCTGCCATGGCGACGAGCGGCCGGACTGCCCGATCCTGGATGATATGGCGGGGGCGGTGGAACGCGAACCGACCGCCGTCGGACGTCAATAGGTCCAAGAAAGCCGATTGGGCTCGGAGAGTTCAGCGCACATTCGTCGCCCAATCTCGGAAAGCCTCCAGAAGCGAACGCAGATGGAGCGGGCCGCCAGCCCCCTCAAACACGTTGTCCTTCGTCCAGCATGTCCACCAGTCGGTTGGATGCCCGCGATTGTGCGTGATCGGATCAAGAATACGCCCGTCGCAGTCCGTCCCCACAAGGTCGATTTTCAAAGACCAGCCGGGGTTATCGATGGTGCTGATCGAAGGACCAAACCGATGCTCCCAAACACCATCGCATTGGGCTTCATACCAGCGGGCCAACCAATCCAGAACGTCCATCCGGTCAAACTAGCGAAACGGCAGCGGCATGGGAAGAAGGCATGCGCCAAGGCGGGGCTGTCAGCTATGCAATCGCCATCCTAGGTGGGGCGATTCCTCAATGGGAGATCGCAATGGCTAGGTCGAAACCGTCAAAGCAGTTATCGCAGGCTGAAATCGAGCGCTTTTTGGTGGCAGCGGAAGCGCTGCACCTAAGCATCATCAAGCCGTTCATATCACCTAGCAGCGAGCATCACCGGGCGCTCCAGCGCACCCATGAAGCGCTATTGAAGGCGGTGAAGGATATTACCGGCAAGGATGCCAAATTCATCGCGTATTTTGGGGCTTGGTCGAAATAGCTTGCGGCCGATTAATCTTCCCGCCGACAGCCTCCGCTAACCGAATATTCAATAAACCCATCATAGCCATGACTAGAGCGAATATGCGCATGAGCGTAACCGGTCTGATCCGGAATCTCTATCGCAGGAATAAGCAAACGACAAATTCCATGCCTGCGGGTATTACGGCGATTAATAGTATCGCGTCGACAAGTGGCATTTAGTCCCCTTCCCCAAGTAGGAACCGAAGTCATAACGCAAACGGCCCGCCTCAAGGATGTACGTTCACCTCTCGTTCCACTCGAAAAACAGACATGCTCCCCTCTTGTAGCGATTATAGCGCCACCATTCCCACGGCGGGAAACGTCCCCAATCGCCAATTAGTAACCTTCAGAGGTAACGGCCTATAGCCATTCCCCTACGGCTGGGTAGCGCCTAGCGCTCCGGCGGCCCTTGGTAGAGGTACCAGAGCGGGAGCGCGACGCCAGCCCATGAAATTGCGATCAGTAGACACCAATAGAGGTACGGGTCTTGAACCCGATCAAGGACATGCCAGCCACCGCCGTGCTTGGGGATGGTGGCCTTCCCGTTCCATAGCCAAAAGCCAATGAAAGCGCCCGCACCAAGCATCTGTGCGATCAAAAGATACTTGATGACCGCTTCCGCAGTTTTATTCTTTTCGGCCACTGTGCGCCCCCCTTGTAGGCGGCTTGAGATACTTGGGAGGGCTTAATCGTTCGTAAGTGCCGGCCTGTCATGATTATATTCCTATTTTCGATCTAGGTTTGTTAACGATATAATCGCCCTCGATAAACAGGTTCAAACCGTGAACAAAATCTGGCATGGTGCCGCCATGCCGATCATCTCGCCGATTCCCCTCAATCCTCTCATCGACGGACGCCAGTCCGAGCGCGCGCTACTGGTGCGGCGCGGCGTGCAGCGGCTGCTGATGCAGATGGGCGCCCATGTGCTGCCGGAACTGTCGCTGGCGACTGGCCGGCGCGCCGATCTCGTGGCGCTGACGCGCCAGGGCGATGTCTGGATCATCGAGATCAAATCCTCGATCGAGGATTTCCGGGTCGACCGCAAATGGCCCGACTATCGGCTGCATTCCGACCGCTTCTTCTTCGCCACCCATCCCGGCGTGCCGGCGGACATCTTTCCGGAAGAGTGCGGCTTCATCCTCTCCGATGGCTACGGCGCCGAAATCCTGCGCGATGCGCCGGAGCACCGCATGGCGGCGGCAACGCGCAAGGCGCTGATGCTGCGCATTGCGCGCGCCGGTGCCTCGCGGCTGCTGGCGGCGGAACTGGCGGGTGTGTCGCTGCCGTCGCTGGAGGGGGAGAGCGAGTAGCTGCCGTCGAAAGCTGGCGGCGTGTGGTCGCCTTTCAGCGTTTGCACTGCCCCTCATCTGCCTGCCGGCGTTCGTCGTTCGAAAAGCCAAGCAATTGGCTTTTCGTCCGCTGCGCGGACCACTTCTCAACTCCCCGTATAGTAACGGGGAGAAGGATGCTTTCATAGCGGATTTCGCCAGTTTTCAGCGTTTGCAAAAGAGCGCCAAGGGGCGGCAGTGTCCCTTCTCCCCGTTCCACGGGGAGAAGATGCCGGCAGGCAGATGAGGGGCGGCGCGGCGTCTGCCAGAAGCGCGGACGCTATTCCTCGTCCTCTTCCACCCCTCCCACCGCCGGCGCCAGCAAAAGCACCGCCGCGCCGAGGATGGCGGCGATGAAGGAGCCGGCGAGAATGCCGACCTTGACGGAGTCCTGCAGGGTTACATCGCCGGCGAAGGCGAGCAGGCCGATGAACAGGCTCATGGTGAAGCCGATGCCGCAGAGCAGCGACACGCCGAGCATATGCGACCAGCCGGCATGGCCGGGCAGGTCGGCCAGGCCGAGACGGATGGCAAGTGCGGAGGAGCCGAAGACGCCGACCAGTTTGCCGACGACGAGACCGGCGGCGACGCCCAGCGTCAACGGCTCGATCAGCGCGCCAAGGCTCAGGCCGGCGAGCGAAACACCGGCATTGGCAAAGCCGAAGATCGGGACGACTATGAATGCCACGAGCTTGTGCAGGCCGTGATCGAGCCGGTGCAGGGGCGAATGCTCGAGGTCGTGCCCGGCGGCGCGTTCAAGCGGAATGGTGAGCGCCAGGGCCACGCCGGCGAGCGTGGCGTGGACGCCCGACTTCAGCACCAGCACCCACAGGATGGCGCCAAGCACGAGATAGGGCGCCAGCGTCATCACCCGCATGCGGTTGAGCATGATGAGCGCGGCGATGACGGCGAAGGCGGCGCCGAGGTAGGCCAGCGACAGGCCGCTGGTGTAGAATATGGCGATGATGATGACGGCGCCGAGATCGTCGATGATGGCGAGCGCGGTGAGGAAGACCTTCAGCGAGGCCGGCACCCGGCTGCCGAGAAGCGACAGCACGCCGAGCGCGAAGGCGATGTCGGTGGCGGTCGGGATAGCCCAGCCGGACAAGGCCGGCCCGTTGTTGCGGTTGACGGCGACATAGACAAGGGCAGGAACCACCATGCCGCCGGCGGCCGCGATGCCGGGCAGCACGCGCCTGGGCCAGGTCGAAAGCTGGCCGTCCAGCATCTCGCGTTTGATCTCCAGCCCGACGAGCAGGAAGAACACCGCCATCAGCCCGTCATTGACCCAGTGCGAGACGCTGAGCGGGCCGAGATAGGCGTGGAGAACTGAGAAGTAGGTCTCGGCAAGCGGCGAATTGGCGACGATCAGCGCCAGGGCGGCCGCCACCATCAGAATGATGCCGCCGGCCGCCTCGCTGTCGAGAAATTCGCGGAAGACGGAAACCGGCCGTTGCTTCAAATCCTGCATGTCGCCTCCGTCATCGTTTCCCAAGCGTTTGCGCTGCCCCTCACCTGCCTGCCGGCATCTCTCCCGTATAGTGACGGGGAGAGGGCGCTGTCATCGATGGTTTCGCCAATTACCAATATCGCAAGCGATTGCCTGCGTGCCTCGGCGATCAGCGCGGCGCGCGCTTGGCGAGGATCCGCTGCAGCGTGCGGCGGTGCATGTTGAGCCGGCGCGCGGTCTCGGAGACGTTGCGCTCGCACATTTCGTAGACGCGCTGGATATGCTCCCAGCGGACACGGTCGGCCGACATGGGGTTCTCGGGGGGCGCGGCGCGCTCACCGGTGGTGCGGGTCAGCGCGGCAAAGACATCGTCGGCATCGGCCGGCTTCGACAGATAGTCGACGGCGCCGAGTTTCACCGCTGTCACCGCGGTGGCGATGTTGCCGTAGCCGGTCAGGATGATGGTACGGGAATCCTCGCGCTTCTCGCGGATGGCGGCGACGACATCAAGGCCGTTGCCGTCGCCAAGCCGCATGTCGACCACGGCATAGGCGGGCGGGTTGGCGCGCGCCTTGCCCACCGCCTCCTCGACGCTCTCGGCGGTCTCGACCACGAAGCCCCTGGTTTCCATGGCGCGGGCCAGGCGGGTCAGGAACGGCTTGTCGTCGTCGACGATTAGAAGCGAAGTGTCCTCGCCCTCAACCATTGCGCCAATATTTTCATCGCCTGTCATCGTCTTGGAAATTCCTGCTGCCTTATTTTTACGCAGATATCGTTTTGCGCCGCTATTGTCCAATTCACGCGGTATCAAACATGGTGGCCGGGGCCGATTCCGGGTTCAGGAAGACGGTTCTCGGCCATGAAATCCGCACCACCGCGCCCTCGCCCAGGCCGCTCGAATTGCGGAAATCGAGCGCGGCGCCCGAGCGTTCGAGCAGCGTCTTGGCAATGAACAGGCCAAGCCCCAGGCCACCGCCGGCCTCCGTGCCCTGGCGCGTCGACATGTAAGGCTCGCCGATGCGGTCGATGATCTCGGGCGGAAAGCCGGGCCCGTCGTCGATGATCGAAAAGGTGACGGTCGCCTCGTCCCAGCTCCAGCGCACGGTGACGCTCTTGCGGGCAAAATCGACGGCGTTCTCGACCAGATTGCCGAGGCCGTAGATGACGCCCGGATTGCGGCGCCCGACCGGCTCCGGCCCGGTGCATTCGCCGGGACGAAGCTTGATCGAGATGCCGAAGTCGCGATGCGGCGCGGTGACCTCCTCGACCAGCGAAGTCAGCGGCAGACGGGACAGATGCGCCTCACCCTCGGACGACAGGCTGGTCAGGCGCTTGAGGATTTCGCGGCAACGCTCGCTCTGCGAGCGCAGCAGTTTCACGTCATCGCCATATTTCGGATCCTTGCCGAGCGCCTTTTCCATTTCCTTGGCGACGAGCGTGATGGTGGCGAGCGGCGTGCCGAGCTCGTGCGCCGCCGCGGCGGCAAGGCCGTCGAGCGCCGAGAGATGCTGCTCGCGCTGCAGCACCAATTCGGTGGCGGCAAGCGCATTGGCCAGAAGCCGCGCTTCGGCGGCCACCCGGAAGGCATAGATGGCCGTGAAAGCGATCGAGGACAGCACCGCCATCCACATGCCGGCGACATAGATGAAGGGCATCACCAACGGCGCGCCTTCATACCAGGGCAACGGCAGATGGATGAACACAAGCAAGGTCGCCGCCATCATCACCAGCCCGCCGAGAATGGCGGTCAGGCGCAGGGGCAGCGACGTCGCCGAAATGACGACGGGCACGGTCATCAGCAGCGAGAACGGATTGGTCAGGCCGCCGGTCATGTAGAGCAGGCCGGCAAGCTGCAGGCTGTCGAAGATCAGGATGCCGAAAGCGGCCAACGGGGTGAGCCGGTGCGCGGCCGGAAACCGGAAGGCCAGGAACAGGTTCATCCAGGCCGAGCAGGCGATCAGCGCGAAGCACAGGCTGACCGGCAATGGGAACTTCAAACCATAAGCGACAACGAGCACCGTCACGCTCTGGCCGACGATAGCCAGCCAGCGCAGTCGGATCAGCGTGTTGAGCCGCAGCCGCTGGCTCTGCTGGAAGTCGGGTGCGCGCAAAACGTTGATCATCGCCATGAATTACAACCGCGGAGCCGGGAACGCTAGGTCCGCTCCAATCCGATGGGGTCGGATTGAAGCTCTACTCCTTGTTGACCATGATCTTGTCTCAAAAACCGGTTTCACTTTTTGGGATCATGCTCGTGGCTTGGCGCGGGCGGTGGCGGTGGCGAGCAGCGGATTTTCCGGCCAGACATGCTTGGGGTAGCGGCCGCGCATGTCGGCGCGCACATCGGCCCACGAGCCGCGCCAGAAGCCGGGCAGGTCGCGGGTCGTCTGGATCGGCCGATGCGCCGGCGACAGAAGTTCGAGCGTCAGCGGCACGGTGCCCTTGGCGATGGAGGGATGGCGGTCGAGGCCGAACAGTTCCTGCACGCGAACCGCCAGCACCGGCCATTCGCCGTCATAACGGATCGGCACGTGACTGCCCGACGGGGCGTCGAAATGGGTCGGCGCCAGCGCGTCGACCTTGCGCTGCAGGTCGTGCGGCACGAGCAAGGCAAGGCCGGCGGAGACAACGCCCGGATCGATGGCGGCCAGGGATGCGGCACCGGACAGGAATGGCAGCAGCCAGTCGTCGAGGCGCTCGAGAAGTGCTGCGTCCGACATATCTGGCCAGGGCGAGCCGAGGCCGCGATGCAGCCAGGAGAGCCGCTGGCGAAGCGTCTCGGCGTCCTTGCTCCAGCTCAGCAGCGACAGCCCGTGCTCACGCAAGGCATCCAGGATGGCGCGATCGGCCTCGGCGCCGGCCGGCGCCGGCAGCATGCGCTCGGCGAGCGTGACGGCGCCGAGGCGCACCGTTTCGCGCACGCGCACGGCGCGGCGCTCGCGGTCGAAGCTCGTTTGCTTGCGCGTCTCGATCCGGTCGGCCAGTGCGGTGCGGATATCCTCCTCGTTTATTGCCGCCGCCGCCGCGATGCGCGCATTCTGCGCCTTGCCCTGCAGATCGGCGACGACCAGAAACGGCTCGCCTGCCAAGGGGTCGGCGGCATCGAGCATGGCGCCGGAGCCATTGGCCAGCACGAAGCGGCCGCGCTCGCCGCGCGCCTTGGCGACGCGGTCCGGCCAGGCGTGGATGAGGATGGGACCGGCGGCCACATCCCCCTCCTTGAGGGGGTCCAAGGGACGGGCGAGACCTGTGGCTCGCCCCGGTGTGTCGACCCCCGAAGCACCGTGGGGTGGAGGGATGGGTCGCGTGCCCGAACCGACCCCACCCCGTCTCTCCCGCTTCGCTGCGCTCAGCTCGGTCGCCGACCCTCCCCTCGAGGGGGAGGGTAAGGCCTGCTTCGCCAGCCTCTCGGCCAATTGCCGCGCGGCGGTGGCGCGCGGCGATCTTTCCCGGCGAAAGCGCATCAGCCGCCGTTCCAGATCGGCGCCGTCCCCGCCAAGGCCGCGTTCGGTGAGCAACACCGCGAGCATGGCCGCCTCGCCGGCATGGCCGCTCCGCGCCGCCTCGGCCACCATATGCGCCAGCCGCACCGGCAGAGCGAGCTTGCGCATCGCCATGCCCGCTTCCGTCAAGCGTCCTGTCTCATCGATGGCATCGAGCGCGCGCAGCAGTGCCCTTGCTTCGTTGAGCGCCGGTGCCGGCGGCGGGTCGAGAAAGGCGAGCCCGGTCGGATCGGCGACACCGAAGGCGGCACAGTCGAGCAGCAGGCCGGAGAGGTCCGCTTCGAGGATTTCCGGCGGCGTGAAGGCGGGAAGCGCCGCCGTCTGCTCGGCGCGCCACAGCCGGATGGCGACGCCGGCCTGCGTGCGCCCGGCGCGGCCGGCGCGCTGGTCGGCGGAAGCCCTGCTGACCCGAACGGTCTCCAGCCGTGTCAGGCCGCTTGCCGGTTCATAGCGCGGCAGCCGCGACAGGCCGGAATCGATGACGACGCGCACGCCGTCGATGGTGATGGAGGTCTCGGCGATCGAGGTCGCCAGCACCACCTTGCGGCGACCTGCCAGCGCCGGCTTGATCGCCGCATCCTGCGCCTTGCCGTCGAGCTGGCCATAGAGCGGAACGATGTCGGTGTCGGTGCCAACCTTGCCGGCCAGCCGTTCGGCGGTGCGCTCGATCTCGCGCTGGCCGGGCAGGAAGGCGAGCACGCTGCCGCTCTCGTCGGCAAGAGCAGCGCGGATCGCCCTGGCCATGGCGTCCTCGATCGGGACGCCGGCTGGCCGCTCGTCGTAGCGGACATCGACAGGAAAAGCGCGACCTTCGCTCTCGATCACCGGCGCGCCCGACAGGAGTTTCGCGACGCGGGCGCCATCGAGCGTCGCCGACATGACGGCCAATCGCAGGTCGGGCCGCAGCGCGCTCTGGACGTCAAGCGCCAACGCCAGACCGAAATCGCCATCAAGCGAGCGCTCATGGAACTCATCGAAGATCACCGCCGAGATGCCGGGCAGTTCGGGATCATCGAGGATCATGCGGGAAAGCACGCCTTCGGTGACGACCAGAATCCTGGTCCGGGCCGAAGTGCGGTTCTCCATGCGCATGGCGTAGCCGACGGTGCCGCCAGGCTCCTCGCCCAGCAGTTCGGCCATGCGGCGGGCGGCGGCGCGGGCGGCGAGCCGGCGCGGCTCAAGCAGCACGATGTTGCCCGTGCCAAGCCAAGAGGCATCCAGCAGTGCCAAGGGCACCAGCGTCGTCTTGCCGGCACCGGGCGGCGCCACAAGAACCGCGCTGTTGCCCTTGCCGAGCGCTTCACTGAGCGCCGGCAGCACGGCTGTGACCGGAAGTTCCGGCAGGGGTCTTGTCGTCATCGCGTCCGCATATCAGCGGTCGCGGTCGCCATGCAATGCGTACGGCCTCATAGCCTGGTCCGTGAAAACGGATTCCAACGCACGGTGCCGAGCCGCACCTCCTCGCGCACCATGGTCAGCAGACCGGAACCGCCGACCACCGCCAGACCAACCAGCGACAGCCAGTCGGGATATTCCTGGAAGAACAGCGCGCCGAGGATGACCGCCCAGATGATCTGCGAATAATGCGTCGGGGCGATCCGGTTGGCGGGCGCGTATTTGGCGGCCAGAAGCTGCATGAATTGCCCGCAGGCCGTGAAAGCGCCTGCCATCACCAGCCACACCAGCTGCCTTCCGTCGGGAAGAGTGAAGGAGGTGGTGGCGGCGCCGATACCGTTGAACAGCAGCCCATAGCCGACCAGCACGCCGAGCATGGTCGTGCGCTTCTCCTGCTGCGCCAGCGAACGCATCAGGATGACGCTGGCGGCTGCGAGAAAGGCGATGGTGAACGCCGCGAGGTGACCGAGATGCAATTCGCGGAAACCCGGCCGCACCACCAGCATGACGCCGGCAAAGCCGGCGACCACCGCCAGCCAGCGCCACGGGCCAACCTTTTCCTTGAGGATCACGGTCGAGAGAATGGTGACGAACAGCGGCGCGAGGAAAATCAGCGCATAGGTCTCGGCCAGCGGAATGGTGGTGAAGGCGTAGACGCTGAGCACACCCGATGCAATGCCGGCCCAGGCACGCGCCTGCACCGCCCATGGACGCTTTGTGCGCCAGAAGTCACGCCAGCGTTCGTCAGCAGGACGGCTGAAGAATAGGAAACAGCCGGCAAACAGTGTCGAGAAGAAGCCGATCTCGAACACCGTGAACTGACCACCCAGGCTCTTGATAACGGCATCGCTGCACGAATAGCTTGCATAGGCGATCAGGGCGAGCAGGATTCCGTTCGGCACGTTTTCATTTCCGGGAGAGAGTAGCGTGAAAATACTGGCGCTCGGTGCGCATCCCGACGACATCGAGATCTTCATGTTCGGTACGATGGCCGCCTATGCGGCGCAAGGCGCAGAACTGACTTTTGCCGTGGCCACGGATGGTGCCAGGGGCGGCAAGAGCGATGCCGGGGTTCTGGCTCGTGTCCGTCGCGAGGAGGCGACGACCGCGGCCGCGCTGCTTGGCGCGACGCCGCGCTTCCTCGACTTCCCCGATGGCGAGCTGGTGGCCGACGGCGCGCTCATCGGCGCGTTGAAGACGCTTCTACGCGAGACCGGGCCGGATCTCGTGGTCACGCATGCGCCCAACGACTATCACGCAGACCACCGCGCGCTGTCGGACGGCGTGCGCATCGCGGCCTCGTTCGCCGTCCCCGTGCTGCATGCCGACACGATGGGCGGCACCGGATTCGCGCCCACGCACTATGTCGACATTTCCGCCTATCGGGATATCAAGACGCAGGCGATCCGCGCGCACCGGTCGCAGGGGCCGGAGCAATATGTCGACAGAGCGCGCATTCAGAACGAATTTCGCGCCGGCCAATGCAACGGCGTCCCCGGCTCATTGGCCGAGGCCTTCCGCTTCGAGCCCAGATTTCCCTTCGCCGACATACGCGCCTTGTTGCCGCCAGCGCCGCCCCTGCGGCCGGTGACGCCAATCCCGGACGCCGCCAACGAGACCGGCTAAGCGGCGGCCGGGGCAACCCAGCGTTCATTTTTCAACGATTTCAAGCGCCGGTTTCGTCATGTTGCGGCGCAGCGACGAATTCGCTTGCGTTGTTTAGTAAAAATTGCATCACTAAACAAATTACTAAACATCGACAGTGCTGCCGCGCCGCCGTGTTTGGGCCCCTGAGGAGAGGGTTGAGGATTTTTGAAACCGTCATCCGGGCGCGTTTCGCAAATGGGAGGAAGGCATGAAATCGAGCTTGAAACTGGCGTTGGGACTGGCTTCGGCGGTGGTTGCGTCGACAGTTGTCTCGAATGCCGCGCACGCTGAAGACCTGACGCTGTGCTGGGCCGCCTGGGACCCGGCAAACGCGCTGGTCGAACTTTCCAAGGACTTTACCAAGGAAACCGGCATCGGCATGAAATTCGAATTCGTGCCATGGACGAACTATGCCGACCGCTTCCTCAACGAACTGAACTCGCACGGCAAATTGTGCGACCTGATCATCGGCGATAGCCAGTGGATCGGCGGCGCGGCCGAGAACGGCCACTATGTCAAGCTGAACGACTTCTTCGACAAGGAGAAGATCAGCATGGACGACTTCGTGCCGGCGACCGTCGTCGGCTATTCGGAATGGCCGAAGAACACGCCCAATTACTGGGCGCTGCCGGCCATGGGCGACGTCGTCGGCTGGACCTATCGCAAGGACTGGTTCTCGAAGCCCGAATTGCAGAAGGAATTCAAGGAGAAATATGGCTGGGACCTCGGCCCGCCGGCCACCTTCGACCAGCTGAAACAGATCGCTGAATTCTTCCAGAAGCGGCAGATCGACGGCAAGACGGTCTATGGC
>NZ_VFUX01000016.1:0-142211 GCF_006441275.1 Mesorhizobium sp. B2-4-17
TTTGGGTGTCAGGGGTATGCCGACGCGGGAGGGGGTCGACGTTTCGCACTATCAGAACGGAGCCGGTGGCGGCGGAGCTAGCGCAATCAAATGGGCGCGTGTTCGCAATGCTGGGGTCACGTTCGCGTTCATCAAGATATCCGACAAGACTGTCAAGGATGCATTCGCGGTCCGCAATGTTTCCGATGCCAGGGAGGCGGGATTGCTGGTGGGGGGATATCACTTTCTGCGCAACACCGCTGCGGGCGTCGACCAGGCGCAGGCCTTTCTCCAGACCGTACCATTCGGTAGCGGGGATCTCATTCCCTCTCTGGACATCGAACTCATTCCCGCCACGCCGGCGGCGCGGAAAGCCTATGTACAGAAAGCCCGGGACTGGGTCGCGGCGGTGCGGAACGCCCATGGCGGCCGCTGGCCTTTTCTTTATACCCGCGCGAACATCTGGCAGGCGCTGGGTAACCCGACCGGCTTTGGAAATTGTCCGCTCTGGCTTGCCCGCTATGGTTCAAATCCGCCACCGATCCCTCAAGGTTTCACCAGTTATCTAATCTGGCAATACAGCCAGTCGGGCACCGTCGATGGAATCACGGGCAACGTCGATGAGAACCATCTGGCGATCTCCTTCGCCGATTTTCGCGCACGCTACAGCCTGTAGTTAAAGGGCGGCGATCTGGCGTGAGATCGCTGATGGGGACGTCAAATGTTCGAGGTGACCAGACCGTGACAATGTTCCGTATCTATCGTTTCGCATTTATTTTCGCAACCGTGGCCGAACCGGCCTTCGCGCAACAAACCCCTGTCGTTCCGAATGTCGGTCAGTTGGGGATCGAGCTTGTCTCGCTCGCTGTTGTCGTGCTGGTGGTGGAAAGCGCGCTTGCCACCATCTTCCAATGGCGGTTGTACAGGATGCTGTTCAACAATCGCGCCATGAAGACCGTTGTCATGGTCGCCGTAGGGCTGACAGTCGTGCTGGGCTTCCACTACGATATTTTCGCCAGGTTGATCGTGCTGGTAACGCCAAACACCTCTCTGGAGACCTGGAGCGGCAAGGTCTCGACCAGCCTCTCATCCTTAATCATCGCCGGCGGTAGTGCCGGCGTGAACACCTTGCTGCAGCGATTGGGTATTCGTAATCCTGTGCAGGCCGAACCTGAACGGCCTGTGCTCAACAATGATCAGGCCTGGATTTCTATCCGGGTGAAGCGAAATACGGCGGTCGGACCGGTGCAGATCGCCTTGCGTGAACTGGCCGACGACGCGCAGGCGCCAGCATTGGCCGGCACCGTCGTCGAACGCAGTTTCTGGGAAACGGCAAAGGAGGCATTCATGGCCGACGCGATGCGGTTTCCCAGCTATGGCGGGCGTACGGTGACGGCCGGAAAAACCTACGAGATCGTTGCCATTGGCACGCGGCAAGTGCCGATCGACGGCGTCAGTCAAAAAGAGGAATTTTCGCAAACGGTCTACAAGGGCAGCTTTGCCCCTCGGGCGATTATCGACTTCA
Organism: Mesorhizobium sp. B2-4-17; assembly: GCF_006441275.1. Taxonomy (NCBI): domain Bacteria; kingdom Pseudomonadati; phylum Pseudomonadota; class Alphaproteobacteria; order Hyphomicrobiales; family Phyllobacteriaceae; genus Mesorhizobium; species Mesorhizobium sp. B2-4-17. Next base: position 1,505 of record NZ_VFUX01000016.1, read on the forward strand.
GCGCCACCCTGTAGCGCAACCCATTTGAGGAGACAGTCATGACCAGCGCTATGCAGGATGCGATGATCTGGATGAACAAGAATTTCGGCGCCGACATCGACGAGGCGGTCGTCGGCACACCGATCACCAAGAACCTGCTCATCTCCATCGGTATCCAGGAGACGTTCTACATCTGGGCAAAAATGTACAAGACGGCGACACCGGAGGCGGTGCTTGCTGTCTGCGTCGGTGACACAATCGACTTCCCCAAGCGCGCGTCTGCCTGGCCGAAAAACCGAGCTGACCTGGAAAGCCATGCCAAGGGCAAGGAAATGTTCAAGGTCGCGCGCGCCGCTCTGGTGCGCATCGCCGCAATCAATGCCGGCTACAAGACCGCCGTGAAGAACCCAAACAAGTTCTGCCATGGATTCGGGATGTTCCAGTACGACATTCAGTTCTTCGATGGTGACAAGGAGTATTTCCTCCAAGAGAAGTGGGCGACCTGGAAGGGGACACTTGGCCGGGGGATGTCGGAACTGACGGCGCAGACGAAGGTGCTCTATGGGGCGGGCAAGAAAAGCCTGACACATGACGAGAGTGTGTATGTAGCCATCGCCTATAACCAGGGCGCGACGAAAACCAAGAAGAACATGGCCACCAGGAAGTTCAAGCAAGGCTACAAAGACGAACAGGCGGTCTTCTATGGCGAGCACATCGACACCAATCTGAACGCCACGAAGGGGCTTTGGTGAGGACTACCCTGCCCTGGGCCTGCTGACACGCGGAGCGATCAAAGCGGAGGACGCGAAGATGGTGGATAACGTCGAGGCTGAAACGGCAACCGTCGACAGAAAGGCACCGGCACTGGCGCTTTCGGGCGGTGGATTTCGAGCCACACTCTATCATTGCGGTGCGCTTATTCGGCTCAATGAACTCGGCTACCTGACTAAGATCGCCCGCATATCTAGCGTCTCCGGAGGCTCTATCACCAGCGGCATGCTGGCGGCGGCCTGGCCGCGGCTCGAGATCGAGAACGGTATCGCCCGCAATCTTGACTCGGAAGTCATCGGACCACTGCGAGCCTTCTGCCGCCGGTCCGTCGATATGATGGCAGTCGGCTGGGGCGCTGTGCTTCCCGGCAAGTCGATCGGGGATGTGCTGGCCGACGCCTATGACGACATGTTCAAGGGCATCACCTTGCAGAATCTGCCCGACACACCGCAGTTCGTGTTCAACGCCACCAATCTGCAGACCGGCCGCCTGGTCCGGATGATGAAGGTACGGTTGGCCGATTTCACCATCGGCGAAATCGTTAGACCGAAGGTGCGGCTGGCCGTGGCAGTTGCCGCTTCCAGCGCCTTCCCGCCTGTCCTTTCACCTGTCGAGATCAAGGTCGATCCCGACAGCTGGGCAAAATTGAATGGCGCCGTGCACCATGGCGATCGAGCCTATACGCGCACGCTTTCGCTTACCGACGGTGGTGCTTATGACAATCTTGGGCTGGAAACTGTGGACGATTTCAACCCGGTCATTGTCAGCGACGCGGGTGCCCCCTTCGGTACCGAGGAAACGACGGCCGCCTTGTGGCCCACGCAAGCGCTGCGGGCGCTCGATATCGCCACCGACCAGGCGCGGGCACTGCGCAAGCGGCTCTTGTTTGCGCAATGCGCGGTTCAGAAGCGCGTGCCAGCCTTCAGCGGCATCGACTGCGATCCGGCCGAATATCCCGCCGTTCAGGTCCTGAAGGCCGATCTCAAGCTTACCAGACGGCTAGCGCGCATGCGCACCCGGCTCAACCCTTTCTCCGACAAGGAGCAAGGACAATTGATCAATTGGGGTTGGCTAATGATGGACGTGGCCATGCGCAGTTATGTTACGACGACCGCGCCGGCCCCGAACGCACTTCCCCTTCCCAAATTCGCACTGGTGTGATCGATGCTGCTTCCGGGCGATGATCCGCTGCGCAAGAATGGCCTTGTGTATCTCGACGCCGCGAATGCGGCCGGCCCGGCTGCCCATGTGCTGATTGTCGGCGTCGGCGCCTATCAGTCGCCGAAGTTCAAGGCGCCGTTGACGACGACCACGATCTCTGCCCGCGCCGTCGCCGACTGGTTTGTCGATGGCGCCAAGGCCGGATTCCGGAACGAGACGTATCCGCTCGGAAGCGTTGCGGTGCTTCTGTCGGAGCCTGCCGTCGCTGGGGGGGGTAACTTCACATCCTATGCTGGCGGCGAGGTTCCCAGAGCGACGCTCAAGGAAATCGCCGAGGCAGTGAAGGCCTGGGTGAGACGCATCAACACGAGCAAGGACAATCTCGCGATCCTCTACGTCGCCAGCCATGGCGAGAGCTTCCTCAGTCAGACAGCGTTCCTGCTCGAGGACTATGGTCTCGATGACCTCGACAAAACCTCGGGCATGTCGAGGATCGAACAACTCGCTGGGGCGCTCGAGAATGCGACGCCTGTCGCTCAGCTCCTGCTCTTCGATTGTTGCCGCGTCCCGACCGACATGCGCCTGCCCTGGAACGAAGAACTGGGCACAAAGCTGATCTCTCTGACCCGGGCCGATGACGACCACGGCGAGCCGAGGAAGCAGTGGGTGATTGCGGCCACCTCGCTTGGTGAGGTGGCGGTAGGGCGCACCAACAAGACCACTTTGTTTGCCGATGCCTTGATCAACGCACTTGATGGCGTGGCCAGCGATCCCACCGAGGACGGTTGGCCGGTGCGGCCCGGAACGCTTGTCGACAAGATCGACAGCTTGCTCGCGCTACACCGGCTGCCGAGCGAGAGGGCGCAGACGCCGGGCGGGAAGATGGCGGGATCGTTCGACATTACCTTTCCCGGCGAAAAGTCGGAGGTACCGGTCTTCGTCTCCTTCAACAATCCGGCCGAATGGCCGGACAGCGTGATCACTGTCACGGCCAGTCCCGGAGAAGGCGCTACTATAAAAGGCTTGGAGAACGAATCGCCGTATCGGATGATGGCAGTGCCGATGATGGCGGACGTTCAGGCCACCGCCGTCAGGGATGGTCAGTCTATCGGCAGCGCAAGGAAGAAAGCCTATGCGCCTGCCATTTTCCTTGAACTGAAGAACGTACCACAGGCGGCCGGCACCGTCGTCGGACAACTGGATACCGGGCGCAGCTTGAAAGGGCGAGGAGAGTTGGTCATCGCGCTGGACAGTGCGGTGCAGATCGGGGCCGGGGCGGTCGCCGATATCATATGGCGGGGCGAGGCGAAGAAGCCAGTCAAACAGCTCACCGTTCCGATTGGTGGAGAGGCCTCGCTGGAGGTCCAGGACGGAGACTATACGATCGTGCTGCGCACGCCAGATGGCCGCGCACAAACAAAAGATGTCAAGCTGGCCAAGGACGTGATCCTCAGGGTCGCGTTTTCGACACAGAGTTCGCCGCATGAATGGCTAACGACAGCGTCCGTGTCCGGATCCGTGTATGAAGCAGCCGCGTCCATATACCTGGATGAGGCGTCAGGTCCACCGCCGCCCATAGGTCGTGAGGATTTGCTCAAAGGCTTCAAGGATATTCTCAACAAGGTGCGGCAGAACCTAGACCAGTACCCGGGGCGTGACATAGATTTCGACGTTGAAGCTTCAACGGAAACCGCCCCACCAAACGAACCGGTCACGTCGAAAATTGTCGGTCACGTCGAGATCGACCTCCGCCAGCTATCGGTGCCGGACCCGCGGCTGGAAATGACCACTGACCGCGACGATGGGCGGTTGGTGCGGCTCGGCATCCGGGATCATTTTCGGGTGCGGTTCAAACCCGCCGGAACGAGGCCTGAAAATCGTCCGCTGTTCGCGCTGATCAACGTGGCGCAGCGCCGGGAACTTGTGGTGCTTCCAAGCCTGGGGTATGCAAGATTTGATGGCGCTCCTTCCGATGGTGGTTGGAGCCCTTACGTGCTCGTGGACAAGGCGGCGCCGAGCGAGGCGATGCTGAGCACCGTCATCGTCGAGGACCGTATCTGGGCGGGTCTGCTAGGCTTTATCGCCTCGCGCGACATGATCACTGCCGACAGATTGCTCGACAGCGGACTAACCGACATGGCCGTGGCAGCAATGTCTGGCAAGCGGAACAACCCTCTGGCAGCGCTGGCGGGCGGGCTGGTGGCGGTTGCGGCCTCCAGTTCCGACGTAGAGAAGCGCTGGGATCCATGGCTGAGGAACCTGGCCAAATGGTTCCCCGGCATCCCGGATGGACCGATCATACTTGGCCGCCGGCTCCTGGTGCGTGCACGCAATGCAGACGAGATCGCCGAGGCAAAAAACTGGCTGTTCGAGGGCTTCGGCCGGGGTGTCCCTGTCTATTCGCTTTCGGTCGAGTGGCTGGCCCGTGGGTTGGAAAGCCTGCCCGGCAAGGATGCAATGCTTGTGGAGAGGCGGCTTGCCACCCGCGGGCTCGCCAACCGCGTCGACCCAACGCGCGCCTTCACGGTAATCCGTCTTGACGATTGAGGAGAAGACCACACCGACGTTCAAGCTCGCCATGCATCCGGCATCAGAAGGTGACGCGCTGATACTGACATGGGGCCGTGATGCTCTGCATCGCGCGCTCGTCGATCTCGGGCGCACCGGCGACTACCGGGCGCTCAAGTCGCTGCTTGAGGATATCGGGACTTTCGATCTGTTCACGATCTCCCACATCGACGTCGACCACATCGAAGGGGCGGTTCCGCTGTTCAAGGAAAACGCGCTACCCATCCAAGCCAAGCATGTCTGGTTCAACGCGCATGCGCAACTGGTCGGTGCCAAGACCCGAAGCGCGCCGCAGGACCGCGAAGTTCTGGGGGCCGCCCAGGCGGAAAAAGTGACGGCCGGCATCGTGAAAAGCAAATGGCCGTGGAACGCGCACTTCAAAAGCGGCATCGTTTCACTCGATAGCCCCGAGGCGGCGGCACCTCTGGCATTTGAAGGCGGTCTCAAGCTGACCATACTGTCGCCATCCGATTTGAAACTGTCGCAACTGCTGCCAGTCTGGGACGCGGAGTTGGAGAAGACTGGGCTGCGAACCGTCGATCCGGACGAGGTGGCGGCTGCGTTGGTCGAAGGGCGTGAACACCTTGGCGGTCTCAATGTCGATGCGCTCGCGGCCCAGCCGTTCGCCATCGACAGCACAAAGCCGAACGGCAGCAGCATCGCCTTCATCGCTGAATTCGGCGGTCAACGGGTTCTGATGGGCGCGGACTCGCATCCCGATATCGTCGAAGCCTCGCTACGCAAGCTAGGCGCCAGCGAAACGGCTCGCTACAGGCTCGACTGCCTGAAGGTCTCCCACCATGGCAGCAGGGCCAACACCTCGCCGTCGCTTCTGAGCATCATCGACTGCACGCGTTTTGCCTTTTCCACGGATGGGTCGCGGCATGGTCATCCGCACGCGGAAACTATTGCCCGCATCCTGAAAGCCGATCCTACGCGCAAGAAGACGCTTGTTTTCAATTTCCGGCAGAAAAGTACCGAACAATGGGACGACGTCGAGCTCAAGAAGCGCTGGAACTACGAGTGCCTGTTTCCCGACGCAGGGAAAACTGGCATAGAATTTGACATCTGAGGGAACGAACGCGGGTGCCTATCCAGGAAGCAGGGAAAGCCAAGGCTGGCGCAGCGGACGAACGGCGCGTTGCGCTGGTGATTGGTAATGGCGGCTACCTGAATGCTTCCACGCTGACCAATCCGCCCAAGGATGCGAGCGCCATTGTCAAGGTATTGACCGACCTGCACTTCGAGGTGATCGAAGGACTGGATCAGACGGTCAGCGGTATGGACGAGAAGATCAGTCTCTTCGCGGACAGGATCAAAAACGCGGACGCCGCGCTTCTCTTCTACGCCGGCCATGGGCTGCAGGTAAATGGCGAGAATTATCTGGTGCCGGTGGATGCGGAACTGGACAACGAAGGTCAGCTCAACCGACAGACGATCAAGCTCCAGGACCAGCTTGACATGATGGACCAAAGGGCGAAGATCAGTATTGTTCTGCTCGATTGCTGCCGAGACAATCCCTTCGTTCGATCGCTCTATCGAGGCCAACCCGGCAAGACAAAGGGTCTTGGGATCACTCGCGGCCTGGCCAGGATGGAAATCACGCAGGGCTCTTTCATCGCCTTTGCGACCGCGCCCGGCACGGTCGCACTGGACGGCGAGGGTGGGCACAGTCCTTTCACCGCAGCGCTTCTCGATCATATCAAATCGCCTGGAATGTCGATCAACGACATCATGACCGATGTCACGTCGGCGGTTTTGGCCGCGACGGACAACCAGCAAGTTCCGTGGTGTAATTCGTCGCTGAGCAGAAGGTTCAGTTTCAACCCTTTGCCGTCAGGTCTGCTCCGTGAGACAGCGGTTTTACCACCGCCGGAGCCCACACCAATTGTGAAAGAGGTGATGCCTTCGCCATCGCCGGTGGGTAAGCTACTAGGGCATCCAGCCGATAGAACGATAGCGGGCGCGGCGGGCGCAGATACTGTCGCTGGTGGCGCGCTAGGGGAAGCAGAAGGGCCATTGACGCCGCCGTCAGTCATACCGGACATTGTCGATCCGCCCAAAGACGCAACCGGGACGTGGGGTGGAAAGGGAATCAGGATCGCGCTGTTGGCGGTGGTCATTGGTGTGGCGGCGGTACCGGCTTTCATTTTTTTGGATCGGTTGGGGGCGCGGTTGCGTACCCCATCACCTCCCAACTATGGCGAAGCTTCGCAAAAGCTGGTGGCGCGTATCGATTCGCCGGCCGGCTGGGATGATGGCCTGCGAAATGACGTTGTAAGTTTCCTCGTCAGCGCAGCACCCGACGATCTCACGCGCAATGTCATTCACACGCTGGTGGCGATGGCGCAGTTTCATATCATGCAGATCGCCCCAAGCGATCCCGTGCCAGACAATTGTCGCGCTCCCACTCCAGTCTTGCGCCCCGGCGATCTGATACGGACGGTGGTCTGCGCCGGCCTCGATCTGCCCGGCCAGCAACGGCTCGTGTCCATCCTAGCAGCCTTGCCGGCGACGCTTTGGGCCGAGCGGGTGTTTGGCGAGCAAATCAGAACCGCTCGTTTGGCCGTGGCGGATCTCGACGCGGAATTCACAGCAAAGCACATCATGGACCGCCAGGCTCTCGACCTGCTTAAGCGCAATCTGGGGCTTGGATCGCGGCGGGCGAACCCGGTTACGCTTCAGTTCGCCGGCAATTTCCAGCGCGGCAACGCGCAGGCGATCATGGACAGGCTGGTGTCGTTCGGCTGGCACTTGGGCGGTGTGCAGCGCGACGGCGGCGCGGCCGGCCTCAATGAAATCCGCTATGGGAGCCAAGCGCTTGTGATCTCGGATGCGGCGTGGTTGTCGGACGATCTCGTAGTGCAGGGCCTGACAGTCACGCCCAACCCCAATGCTGCGATCACCACCAACCAACTTGACATCTATATCTCGACGCCCTTGGCTCTGTGGGTTGACCAACAGCCGCAATTCGCTTGGTGCTATCAGGAATATGATCCATCGAAGGGCGCCGGCACACGCTATCTGGTGGCCTGCCACCCCTCACAATCGGCTTGCGCCAATGCGCGCGGCAACCCAACGGCAAAGCGCCAGTCACCATGCCTGTTTCGCGAAGATCTGGGAGCGGGCGGTTCGGTACTGAGAGCCGGCGGCTGGGCGAATTCCTGGTTCGCCGAAGGTAGCACCGAATTCGAGTCGCCCTTTCCGGCAGTGCCGCAATAGGCGTTCTCGTAGTTTCAGAATCTCATATTTGTAAGTGACGGAGGGAGAGAAGTGCTTACATATATGCTACATCGAGCGCAAATGACGCACATCTTACGATCAGCCGAACACTCCAAGTGCTGAACGAAATCCTCTTCGAGAGACAGCCGCGCCGGCGCAGCTTTGAATGGCTTCCTAAGAACGCTCGGGGAAGGGTATTCGTTGTATCGCGCTTCACGATGCAGCAAAACGTTGACGATATGTCTTGAAAATTACTTCGTATCTAGAACTTCGGGAGCTTGTGGAAATTTTGGCAAAGCGGTAATTTGCTATTGGAGGGGGATCACAAAGATGGCGAAGGACTGGGAATTGCGGATTACCCGCGCTGGTGAGCAGCCGCGGAAAAATCGGCGCAGAACAATCGGGAGATACGAAGTTTTTCATGACGGAGTCAAAGTAGTCGGTCTATCCGGCGCGATGGCCGAGACGAAGGGGCCTGGTGACAACAAAACAGCTGGCAATAACCGGTGCGTCGAAGCCGGCACCTACGGTCTGTTTACTCAGGACGGTGAGAAGTACGTGACGATCGGCTATACGGCGAACGTCAATCCGGCGGCGTTGAAACGGCCGGGCCTGCTTTTGCTGCCAACCGGCAAACGCGTCGGCATCCTTATCCATCCAGGGCGCGGGTTTCTTTCTTCGATCGGTTGTATAAATCCGGCATCCAAGCTTGGAGGGGCAGACAATGACATCGACTTCATCGACAGCCGCAAGCGCGTCATCGCCATCATTGATGACTTGAAGGCGTTTCTTGGTAGCGCTTTTCCGGCGAGCAACGGCAAGAAAATCCCAAACGCTTCGGTCGTAATACAATAGGCATCCGCCGAACTGCGTCGGAGGCGATGGGATTATCGCCCCGTGGCAATCGGGAGAGGCCATGACGGTCTGGGGAGAGAGCATGGGCAAGACAGGGAATCCCAACGGAGCGGCCGAGGGTACCGAAGCTCAAAAGCCGGACCGAAAGCTTCCGCGAGAGGTGATGATCGACCTCTACGCAGCGCAGCGCTACCTAGGGCTCGAGACCGAGATGGTGACCGGCCTACGCATGCCGGTGGAGGTCTACTTCAAGGACCCGCTTGTGGCCAAGCTGCACGAAGACATCGCTCTTGACAAAGATTTTACAACACCTTGGGAGCCGGGTCTGCGTGATGGTCCAACCAGCGCCCGTTTTACTGTCGTTGATTACGATTCGACAATGAACGTTTTAACGGCTCCCGCGAAATGGGATCGCGATCGGAACCGTTACCTCGCGCCCGGCGACACTTCGCTTGACGAAGCGGCAAAAGATCTCTTCCAATTCCACCAACTGAGCGTCTGGGCGATCGTCCAGAATACGCTCGATTTCTTCGAGAGCGGCATGGCGCTGGGCCGGCGGATCAGTTGGGGCTTTGAAGGCAATCGACTGATCTTGCTGCCGCATGCTGGCTACGGTGAAAACGCGTACTATGACCGAGAGAGCAAGTCACTCCAGTTTTACTGGTTCGACGGCGAGAATGGACGCGTCTACACCTGCCTTTCGAGCGACATCGTCAATCACGAGTTCGGCCACGCCGTGCTCGATGGATTGCGGCCCTATTTCTACGAGTCGACCGGAGCGCAGGCAGCCGCCTTCCACGAATTTGTCGGCGACCTCACCGCAATCCTCATGGCATTCAGCAACAACGAGTTTCGCATCAAGGTGCTCAGAGAGAGCAATGGCGATCTTGATACGGCAACCCTCCTGGCCGGCCTTGCCGAGGAATTCGGAAGCGCCGTGAGCGATGCTCCTTACTTGAGGAGCGCGCTGAACAACAAGACGATGCAGAAGCTCGCGGGCACCCTCGAACCGCACGTACTATCCGAGGTGATGACCGGAACGATGTTCGACATCCTCAAGGGAGTGTTCGCCAAACAACGTCAGGCAGAGCTGGATCGATACCAGGCGGACCCAACGAGGAAACCGAGCGACCGGCGCGCACTTGCCTTCACTGTCCCTAGAATGCAGTCGCTGGCGATTCAACCGCTCGACTTCCTCCCGCCCTGCGATGTCACCTTCAAGGACTATGCACTGGCCCTGTTGCGCTCCGAACAGGTGGCCAACCCAACCGACCCCAAGGGCTACCGGGCGATGATGCTCGACGTCTTCGTCAAGCGTGGCATACTCACGGAGGCTGATCGGACAGCGATGCTGGCGCGCGCGCCCGTGTTCAAGCGGCCAGCGCTCGATGTTTTCCATTCGGTCGACACCATCTCAGCATCCCGGGGCGGCGCATACCGCTTTCTCGACGATAACCGTGCGAAGCTATTGATTCCTCCCAATGCCGACCTCGTCGTTACCGAACTCGTGCGCGCCAGCAAGCTGGCCACTGACCGTCGGTCGCTCCCCGAGCAGGTCGTGCTGCAATATATCTGGCGCGAGGAAATGGTTCTGGAAGGAGAGCGCTTCGGCCGCTTTGCCAATGAACGGACCTCTATGCTGTGCGGCGCCACCATGGTGCTGGACCAGAACGGCAACCAGATCCATTGGGCCCGCAAGCCTGGCAGTGTCGCTGTTGGCACCAGCGCAAATGCAGTCGCAGAGCAGGCGGCGGGACAGAAGCGGCGTCAGGACGTTCTCGACACAATCGAGGCGCGCGTCAAAGCCGGCATGATCGGTGAGGCAATCGGTGGCGAGGTTGGCCTCATCGAGCGCGCCTCACCTCCCTTCGGAGTGAGCAAGGCCGATGGTATTCTGCGCTTCCGGCTCTCTCCGCATTTCTCGATCCGCGGCGATGCCGAGAACGATCACACCGGAGACCGACAATGGCAGATAAGCTTCTGATCCGTCTATTCGATGTCGGCCTCGGCGACTGTGTCTACTGCCGTATTCCCAAGGTGCACAAGAACGGCCGCGACTTTCACATCCTGATCGACTGCGGCACGCTGAGCGGCGCAGACAATCTTTCGCAGGCGATGGACAAATTGAAGCCCATGCTTCCGCTGATCGACGGCAAGCGCCATGTCGACCTTCTGGTCGTGACCCACGAGCACAAGGACCACATGACCGGCTTCGGCTTGAAGATTTGGGATGACTTCGCCTTCGGAGCAATCTGGATGAACGCGGCGATGGATCCCGATCACCCGGAGGCGGAAAAGGCAAAAAAGCTGCATAGCTTTGCAACTGAAGCCATGGGGCAAGCCCTGCGGCTCAACCTGGCGCTCGGCCCTCAACTGACGGAACTGGCGAGCGCAATGGCGCTCAACAACGACGCCATGAACACCCTGCGTGTAACGCTGCCTGCCGCGAGCAAGATCAAACCGACCTATGTGCACGCCGACTCGAAGGCTGATCAGGCCCTGCCACTCGAAGGAGCAAGCATCAGCGTGCTCGGCCCTGAACGCGACATCGATCATTTCTATCTGGGCGATCCGGGCAACCCATCATTGCGAAGCGCCCTGGGGTTGATCGACAAAGATCTGCCGCCGGTTGCCACCGCAGTACCCGATCCGTCCGAGGTCCCGACGCCGACCAATCTCGATCCGGCCGACTTCCGGCGGCTCCGTTCTCGGATGCTGTCGACGGCTCTTGCATTCGCTGACCTCGACGGCAAGGTCTGCAACAATACCAGCGTCGTTCTGTTGATTGAATGGAAAGGCAAACGGCTGCTCTTCGTAGGCGACGCTGAGTGGGATCAGGGTTTTAAAAAGGGTAAGGGCAATTGCGCTTGGAACGTGATGTGGAATCTTCGCAAGGAGCGGTTGAACGGACCGTTGGCATTCCTGAAAATCGGCCATCACGGCAGCGTCAACGCGACCCCATGGCAAATGCCCGGGGCGTCCAAGGGCGAACCGTTGGACATCCTTGATGCGATCCTACCGGTCCCTTTGAAGGCCAGGGCCAAGGCGGTCGTTTCAACGCGCCGGGGCAACTATGAGACGATCCCACGTTCCGACCTGCTGGCGGAGCTCGGCAGGCGCGTATCCAATACGAAGAACTATGCCGCAGCCTTTGCAGACGCAGGACTGAAGACTTCCGTCGTGCCAAAGTTCGATGACTTCGAGAGCGAGTCGTTCGCCAAGCCGCAGCCGTTTCGCACCGATCTCGAGCGTATGTTGGGTTCTCAAGGGTTCATCGATGTGGAGATCGACCCGTGACAGCGCGGAAACCTCAAGATGCCCAGAGGGCTGCCACTCATTCTTGAGCGTCGACCCGTCAGCGACAAGATCGCCTAAATTCAGGCAGAAGCAACGCTATTCCAAGAACCATGAATGGCAAGCAAAGTAGCTGCGACAAGGAAAGCAGGTGACCCGCCGATCGCAGCGGATCGTCATCCGTCCGCAGAGTCTCCAGCAGAAAGCGCAGCACTGTGTAGCCGCAAAGGAACATCCCAGTCGTGCGCCCCGGAAATTTAAGGTTTCCGCCCCACAACGCGGCTGGATAGAGCAAGAGAAAAAGCAGTGCACCTTCAAATAAAGCTTCATACAACTGTGTCGGATGACGTGCTGGAACTCCGGAGGTTACAGCTATAGCCCAGGGCAGATCCGTTTGCGGCCCAAACAATTCTCCATTCATGAAGTTGCCGATACGGCCAAGACAGAGGCCGGCCGGTGTCGCTGCCGCGGTTATGTCAGCGAGCCTCAGAAGTGAAACGCCCGACTGCCTTGTGTAGAGCACAAGTGCAAGGATCACCGCCAGAAGCCCTCCAAAAAATGACATTCCGCCGTGCTCGACGTTGAGGATCATCCAAGGGTTCGAAACGAATTCGCCGAACCGGTAGAAGAAAAGGTCGCCAGCTCGACCGCCGCCTACGACAGCGAGAGTGATCCAGAACATTACCGCATCAATGTGGGCAGGGTCGATGTCCGTGCGGGCCGACTGAGCCAGAGCGCGCATCAGTAGCCACGTCGCCGCGATCCCGCCGGCAAAGAGGATTCCGTACCATCGCAGTTCCAAGGGTCCGATGGTAAACGCGACTGGGTCAAGGAGAGTCATCAGCGATCCGGCCCCCTTTGCCGGGAAACGACGATCCGGCTTTTCCGATCCCTCGGCTGGCCTTCGGCCCTGCGCCGGGGTGCGGCACTTGGAAGATTCAAAGCAGATCGACGATCGTTGGTCTGTCGACCGTCGGGAACAACGGCCTGTATCGGGCCGACTTTGCTAGATCGGGCTCGCCCCATGCCCTGTTGAAACCGGTCTGGTAGTTGAAGACGATCTGCTTGTCGGGACAGGGGGCGAGCACGATGCGCGCGATCGCTTCGGGATCGGGATGGCCATGCCGTGACCCATTGGACGAAATCAGCCACAACGGGCTTGCCAGACGGTCTATCAGGGCGGATGTGTTGTTGGCCGCGCTGCCGTGATGAGCGACTTTAATGGCGTCGAAATAGACGCGGCCTTCGCCGTCGTAGTGTGCCACCGACGACGCCAGATCATCGGGATGAGCATCGGCACAGAACAAAGCACGCTTGCCCCCGTGCTCGACCACGAATGTAATGCTGGTGCCGTTCGGTTTAGCGGTATCGGGCGTGTCGCGGGATTTTGCGAAAGCCGCGAGCGACGTCAATGTCGGCGCCGTCTGGCCACCACCGCCAAGCGCCGGCGTACGTTGGCCAAGCTTGGCAAACCAGAATTCCCACTCCCGGGCGAAGGCGCCGAGTTTCGCCCGCGGTGGCCCGAGCAAGGTAATTCTCCCGCCACTCGACAGCGGTATCGCCGGTAGCGGTCCGCCAGGCTCGACCATGGCCACGCCACCGGGAAGCGATCCGTTCCAGCACCAGCCAAGTGCCTCGACCGCTCCGGTAAGATCCTGGCCCTGCCTGATGCTGAGAACCGGTACGGCTGGTCGCATTCGCGCGTCGACCGCGACAGTTTTGCTCGGCGGCTTCTGGCCATCGGCGATGCGTACATGCTGAAGGCCGTTGAACCAGATTTCGCCCACGTCGAGCTTGCTCATCTTGGGGATCATCGTCAGCAGACCTTCGATATGGTCGGCGTCGACGTGGGTCAGCACCATGAGATCAATCAGCGGTCCGGGACGTCTAGGAAGCTCGCAAAGAAGCGTCGCCAGATAGGCGGTGGCCGTGGCATTGCGGCCGCCATCGATCAAGATGCGGTGCGGCGCGGTCCCGGTCTCGACCAGGAAGCAGTCGCCATCCTCGGCGGGAAGCATATGGATGCGAAACATTTCCTGTTTCCTCCACGTCAGATGGCCGATCCGGAGGCCGGGAACCGGGCCGGTGGCGCAATGGCGCCGAGCAGCAAGTTTTCAGGGCCTGCAGGCGGCCTTTGGGGTTCATTGAAGTCGCCGCGAAGTGACAGGACGATGCTGCCCGTCAAAAGCACGGCGATCCAGACGGCGAGCAGGTCGAGCACCCAGCGCGATGGCAGCCGGGTGGGCGCGCGGCGCTCATCGAATTCCCTGACGAGCGCCGCGAGTTCCTGTTCCTCGTCGAAGGAATCGCTTCTCTGCTCCGTCTTCAGTCTGCGCAGATCGTCCTGCGCCTCGGCGAGTTGACGCTGGCGGGCGCCTTGCCCGCCGAGACCCCCCTGCAGAGCGTCGAGCCGGGCCTGGAAGGCAAGCATCGGCCCGCGCGCCGCGAAAAGGTAGAACCCGAAGGAGACGACCCACAGCGCGATGAACAGCACCCAATAGTCGATTTGGTAGCCGCGGCCATCGCCGATGCCGGGGATCCATAGGCCGACGGTCCAGACAGCGAACCATAGCGCGAACCAATGGCACATCCCGACCGTGACGAAGAAGGCGAAACGCAGCACGTTTTCCATCTGCGAGATCGCTGTTCGGGCCTGCTCGGTATCGATGCGACCGATCGCGATCCCGGTCTCGCGCATGACGATCAGGATCTGCCCATAGCCGAGGAGGCGCCCAAGCAGCATCCCGATCACGAAGCCGACGCCGACACACACGATGAGCAAGAGCGCGAAAAGATATAGGTTGTCGAACGGTTTGTTCACATTCGACCAGAACAGAAAGCCTCCGAAGCAGAGCGCGATGGCGGCGCCGGAGACCACCGACCAAAGCCTGACCCGCCGGTGGAGCGCCAGTTCGAAGGCGGCGATATCGCCGTTCAAATCGAGGCCGGCGCCGCCGCTTAGACCATCCACGGCAGTCTCGATCCGGCTTTTCGTTCGCAGGGCCGGCCATCCGGCAACGATAATCGGTACCCCGGCGGCGACCGGCAGGTAGTCGAACCCAACGAATTCATTGCCGCTGAGCTTGTCGACAGTTATGAATACCGCCCATGCAATGGTCAGCCAGCCGAAGCCGACGAAAACCCAATCTCCCAAGGTCGGCCACGTCAGCGGTTCGGAATAGCCTGCAGGCCGCGCCGCGTCGCGCAACTTCGGAACGGCTTGCAGGACCTTGCGAATCGTGGATGCAACCCGATAACGCAGCGGCGGCGATTCGGAACCAACCGGTGCCTCGCCCGTAGTCATCGGCCGTTGCCGCCGGCGGGGTTTTTCAGCGAATTTTCGAGCGCTGCCAGATCCACTTCCGCGAAAAGCGCCTGGTTGCGGAGCTGTTCGCAATGGAGATTGTTGGCCTGAAGTTCCTTAGCCAGCCCCGCCAATTCGACCGACGTCCGTAAGCCGTAGGTTGCCAACGCGAGCCAGCGCCAGAATTCATCGATCGTGTAGTTTCGACCGAGCTTCGTCCGTTTCACCGCTCCCCAGACGGGAAGCGCCGCGTCGATGATCGCCGTTTCGGCTTCGGCGACCGCTTTTTCCTCGGCCGGCTTGAGTGCTGGGCCTGACATCATTCGGACGACACTCATATGCGTGCTCAAGATCTTGGCGATCGTATCATCGTCCAGTTTGATTTCATGCTGTACGCAGCGCCGGAGAAACGGGTCTGGCAGTCGACGCTCCTGGTTAGAGGTTATGACGACGACGGGCCGCCTATCGTCCGGGCACACCACCTCACGGTCATCGTCCTCAGCGATGCGAAAGCGCATCTGGTCGAGTTCGAGCAGCAGGTCATTGGGAAAATCACGTGGCGCCTTGTCGATCTCGTCTATGAGGACGACCGCTACGCGCTCAGGCGGCTCCTTCCAGCCGAAGGCGCGGCCAAGCACACCGGGGTGGATGTGCTTTGTCTTGTCGATCTTTTCCTTCGAGCCGGCGGCGGCCGCGGCCTGCGATTCGCGGAACCAGGAGACGGCGTCGAAATCATAGAGAAGCTGCTGCGCGCGCGATTCCGACTTGACATTGAACTCCAGCACGCCCCCGAGATCGAGCACGTGGGCGAGCCAATAGGCGGCGAGCGTCTTGCCGCTGCCTGGCTCGCCAGTCAACAGCAGCGGCCGTCCGAGCGACAGTGCGACATTTGCCGCCGTCAGGAACGGAGCCGAGGCGACATAGCCGGGCGCGAAATCCTGATGACTTCTGACGAACGGCTTGTTGCGTTCGGAACGGCGGACCAAGGTTTCCCCGGCAAGTTTCGCCAGCCTTGCCAATTCGGCCTTTTGCGCCGGGCTGTCCTTGTTTTCCTGTGCCGCCTTCGCGGCAGATTCGTATAGGGGTCCGATCAGGTCGAAATCGTTCACTGCCGTCTCCTTGTTTCAGCCTTGCTTTAGCGTCCACCACTCGAATTGCAGCTTCTCTTCCAGCGCGAGATGGAGGTTTCGAAACGAACTTCCGTGGAGTTCGATCAAATCCTCGACCTCCTTGTCGATGTTGTTCTTCGAGACGCTGTACAGCGGATAGTATTTTTCGAGGTGCCAGGCGAGTTCGTCGCTCAACACTGGACCGAGGGGCACCTGCACGAACAGCGGGCTGTCGGTATCGAGCGAAACCGGAGGGCCCTCGCGGACGAAACGCAGGCCCAGCAGGATTTGTGCCCGTTTCGGATCCAACTCGAGGGTCGGAAATAGATCGTTCCAGAAAGCCAGATAATCCCGCAGCATCTCGATATGGCTGTGATCGAATGGGCCGTGCGAAAGTGTTACGAAAGTCGGCTGCCCATCGTTGAACTGCTGCAGCGTGGTCTTTATGTTTTCATCCCTGATCTTGCCGATGATTGCCGTTGCTGGAAGGTTGTTCAATGCCCGATAGACCGATTCCAGGAAGGGGATTTTCCCTTTTGACTGCGACTGGGCCTGCAGTTCGACGTTGTAGCTCACCGAAGACCAGTTGGAAAAACCCTCGGATGCATAGTCGACGAAGCGTTGCGCAAAGACATCGGTGCTGTCCTCCGCCGAGCCATGCCAGAGGATGGCATGGGCGGTGTTGGCCGGTGCTTGCAACGCCTTGTCCAGATATTCCCTGATCTTAAGGAGCGGAACCGTGCGGTCGAGCCGCATGGGGATGTCGCCACCGGATTCGGCGTCATCTATTTTTCTCTCTTCCGTGCCCAGTGGGGACCAGAGCTTGTATTGAATAGCGACGATGGTCGTCGCCCATCGCGCCGACTTGACGCTGTCTTGCGGAGCGTCTTCGACCAGTTGCGCGATGGCATCGCGCAATGCCAGCGGCGGCGCCTTGCCGTCGATTGCAATCATCGGCAAGGCGATGGTCCCGAGTTTCAGGCTGTCCTCGACGACCGCCAGCGTCCGCGTCGCAATCACGGCGGCGGTGGTCGGGCCGAGCGCGCGCAGGGCGCTGTTGCGCTTCGCCGCGGCGCCCTTGCATGCGTTTATCCAGACGATCGGCGGAAAATTGGTACGGGCGACAAGATTGAGCAATGGCTGTTGAAGGGCGTCGATACTATGCCAGCCGCTGTCGTCTTCCGTAGGACCGAACTGGAGAACCGTGTCTTCTCCCTGCGCGGTCGCATGGCCGTAAAAATAGATGATGTGCGGACTGAAGCGTGGCGTCTTGTTGAGACATGTCACGAACTCGGCAAAGGTCTCAACTTTCACGATGCGGTCCGAGCGTTCGGCGGGATCGTAATGCGACTTTAGGATTCTTTCGAGATCGGCACCATGCTGTTGTCCGCCGGTTGGCGGCACACTCTTGCTGGGGCAGATAAGCAATATCTTCGGATAAGGCGGCAGCTTTACCTCGGTGACCCTCGGTTCGCCGTTGGCAGGGGCTGCATCCACGGTTATGGCGGTCGGGTTTGGCTCGCATAAGGCCAGGAACCTGGCTGCGCCGTCGTTCCTGTCGGTGAGCAGCATCCAGGGAAGGCGCAGAAAAAGGTCGAAGAAGTTTTCGCTTTCCGCGCTTTCGTCGTCGGAAACGATCGGAACGAGATGAATGTGCGGGTGGCCGATGGGTGGGGACGCGGGCCCGAACAGGCCGGCGTTGAGTTTGCGCCCAATCGCCTGCTGCCGCCTGTATGGCAGGTCTCTCTCAACCTCCTCGATCTCCTCGATTCTCCCCAGCGTGTCGAGCAACTGCCCGAGCGTTTCGGCGGTGATGCCGTCATAGACGGTTGCGGCCGAGAGCCCGGTGTCCCGCCAGGTCTTCTGGTCGACGCTGCACTCCAGCGTGCCGCTGCGGGGCCGTATGTAAATCACGTAATGGTAGGGCGAATTCATGCCACCCGATCCCTGCCGGACGAAGCGGCCTCCAGGCTCGCCGCTTCGGCATCGGAAACGATCGGTGGAGGCACATCGCTTTCGGTCCGCTCGCCTTTTTTTGACAGCGTGCCTGGGGCGGTTTCCCGGCTCGGCAGCTTGTAGTCAAGCGGCCGAATTTCGATCCGCGCCGGGCCCCCGGCGATCCCCGCCACCATGATGGCGACGCGGCTGCTTTGCGCGGCGATAGCCAACGCGCGCCGCCTGTCGTCATGCGCCGGCACCGGCCGGTCGAGCAGCGACATGGCGGTGAAGACGGCCGATCTGCCGCTGGCGAAGGTCGGATCGGCGAGCGGCATCCCGACGATGTCGAAGGATCCGTCGCGGCCGAGCAACGCGACCGACAATCCGGCTTCCCTGGAAGGCTCGGCACTGCCGACAGGGATGACCAGAGCCGCCTTTTTGTCGGCGAAGGGAACGATCCTGCGGGGCACCGCGTCGATAGGTATTTCGGAAAGCCGGCGCTCGCTATCATGGCAGACCAGGACCCCATCCTCCCGTGCAGCGACAACGATGTCACGCGTTTCGAAACCGGCCGCGTCGCGGCCATCGGCCAATTCGCTTGCCGCGAGTCTTACGACGGCCATCGCCTCGGGATATCCACCGATATGGAATGGTTTACCCAGACCGCTTTCGCTAAATTCGGCCGCATCGATCGGCTGGCTGTGGATGGCGCCACCTGCGAGCCCGACGAAGATGGTCTCCTCGACAAAGGCAAACGCCGCGACAGCTGCCGGAAACCGCCATACCGTCGGCCTGTTGGCAAGGTCGCCGAACTGGCAGCGCAGGAGTTCACGCTGCCCCGGCCAGCCGACGAAGAGGAAGCGCCCGCTCGGATCGATGCCGACCTGCGGCGGCCGGCCCGCGCCGTCGCCAGACGAGCCGAACATACTCAGCTGGACGTTCAGGATTTCCGGTTGCAGTACGTCCGGAACAGTGGAAGCCTCGGGATCGAGCCGCAGCAGATACCATTGCCCGCTCGACGAGGCGAACACCGCGACGGGCACCCGCGCCGCGGTCGCGATCGCGGTGATCTCGGTCGAATCGGCGGGCGTGGCGACCGGAGTCATCGTCCCGAGCAGTGTATCGAACAGCCGCAGCCTTGCTTGCTCCCGTGGCCTGCCGCCGGCCAGCAGAACATGTCGCGCTCCCATATAGAAAGCACCCAAGGTCCACTCCGGCATTCCTAAAGATCCGTCCGGCTTGCCAGGGTCCGCAATGCGTATGCGCGTCGAGGGCAGCCCGAGCGACCAGCGGGCCGGCGTAATTTCAAAATTTCCCGACCGGTAGCTGTCGGTCTCGGCCGGAAGGATGCCGCGCGAGATGCCTGCCGGCAGGCTGCCGGGGTCACTGGTCGCGGCGAAGAGGCGGCGCCGGGTCGCCGCGCTGCGCGGCTCCCCCGGTAACAGGATCGATCCGGCGTCAGGTTTCGAGGCATCTGGCACGCGGAGCCTGGTCACGAAATTCCGAATTGGCGCCTCATACAACAGGCCCTCCGCTTCGATGTCCAAAATCGTTCCAAGCGCTGCATCAAGATCGTCGGCGAAGACATGGACCTGGCCGCGGGCATAGCGGTGAACGATCGTCGCCGAAACGCCGTCGGGCTTCGCCTCGGCAAAGGCGCGGTCCATCGTGGCGATGGTCCGCGCGCGGTCCGCGGCCTCCCGCTTCGAGAATTCGCTCAGCAGACGGCGGCGCATGGGCGGTTCGAAATGAAGCCCCTCCGGCCCGCTCCATGTTCCCGGCAGCGCCGCGAGGCGAGAAAATGCAAGCGAGGGATATGGGGTGGCGAGTTGAGGGTAACGGAGCCGGAGGCGTTCGGCCAGCGCAAACGAAATCGGCTCGATCAGCGCGCAATCGCTCGCCCAAAGGCGGCCGTCCTGACCAAGCGTGGCCAATGCGGTATCGTCGGAAGGCAGCTTTCTGCCTTCGAAGGCCGGTTTCAGCGGCGGCTCCACCGCGCGGGTACGGTCAGGCGCAAAAATGCTTGCCAGAACATCGCGCAGCCCGGCAGCCGTGGCTTCAGCCAGCTTGATGCCGGCCTGCTGCAATGCCCAGTGCCGCCTGTCCCACAGCGTCCGATCGCGAAGGTCGAGGAAGACCAGCGGGCCGTTCTCGGCCAACCGCTGCAGGAATTCGATATCACTGCGCGCCAGCCGGTGCGCCTCGCCGAACACCACCGTCACTGTCCAGCCCGAAGAGGTGACCGCCTTCTCCATGGCGATCGATTCCGGTCTTGGCGTAAGCATGCCGGATCGCCTCACGAAGAAGGTGCCCGGAAAGTCAATCCATTCCGCCGCGATGCCGCGTCCCTCCAGCACGGTACGAAACTCTGCAGCGAGCCTGTGCCATGTGCGGGCGCCTGCGCTTCGGTCGACGAGAAGCAGTAGCGTCGGAAGCTCGCGCCGCCGCTCACCGATGAGGAGCGACGAGTCGCATCCACGCACATGCGCCGCAATGGTCCGCCGCGCATCCAGCCGGCTCGGGTCAGGGCCGCCCTGGCGGTAGCCGATCATCTCGGCGATTTCCGTGCCGATGGCGGCCGGCAGGAAATCTGGCGGCTTTCCGCCAAGCGACCCAACGCGGAAGACGGTGCCGTCCGGCTGCGGTGGCGGCGCTCGTTCCGGTGCCTGTTCCTCCGCGCGGTCACGCCGCCACCACGCCAGGACGATGGCGCGCCAGACAAGCAGTGCGAGTCCGGTGACCGCGATCGCCGAGATGGCGGCGTCGATCCCGACGGATATGGCGATTTCGGTGGAAGGCGTCGATGGGTCAGTGAGATTGGGCTGATTATAACTGGGCAAGCCCGGTATGAAGGTAATAACCGCCCAGCCCACCAAACCGGCTGTCGCGAGGGTAGCCGCAATACCCAAGAGACGCGGATCCGCACGCGGGGCCTTTCCCCACAGTCTCACCAACGCCGCGTATGCCTTTTCTGTCAGGCCGCGAATACGCTGCGCCGAGCGTTCCAGCCAATCCGGCGGAGGCCGAGGTGGCGGAGGTGGCGGAGGTGGCGGAGGGTTAATCCGTGGAGCTGTCGCTACCGGTCCGGACCGTCGAAACAACTCCGCGAATACCTCGTCGAAGATTTTTGCGTCGCCTGGCCGCCGCACTAGCGCCGAGGCTAGCACCCCGGCGATTTCGTCGCGCGTCCAGGCGGTTTTGGCACACGCCAGGGTCAGGCATGCAAGCGCGTCTCCCGGCGATGCCAGCAAGCCGCGGGCGCGCAGGCGTGCGGTCAGAGCAATGACGAAAAAAACGGCATTGAAGGAAAAGCTGTTCTCGTCCTTTTCTCTCATGGCGATAAGACGCCCGCGCGCCCGCCCTCTTTGTCGGGACACGCCGCGCTCCTGAAACGCAACGGATCGCAGCCTAGTTGTACCATAGCGGCAACATCCTACAGTCGATCATCAGTAAGACCGTCATAGTCACAAAAAATGCGACAAGGCCGGTATGCGGAACGGCATCGGAACTGTCTGATTTCGGCTGCTCTGGACCGTATGGCAGAAAGGCGTCGAACCCATCGGCGAGAGCGGGTGCCAGCTGCGACGCCGTTGGCGAAACGCGACGCCTGGACAGCAGCCGCCACAGCAGTGGCGCAGCGGTCTGCGCGGCGACAATGAGGGCGCCCGCCAGGACAAGAACCTGATAGAGGGCATCCGGCACGCGATGGATCACGACGATCTCAGCGAGCATTCCGAAGATGACGCCAAGCCAGGTTCCACGGCGGCGCGGATCGAGCCAACTGGCAATGCAAAGCGCAATCGTCATGGCAAGGGAAAAGGGCCATTTGGTAATGACCAGCGCCTCTTTTACAGGCTCGGCTGGGGATTTCGCGACGACGCCTGGCTTGCCGTTGGCGGGGTTCTTGGTGCTATCTTTGGCATCGATGCCCGTAGCTGGCGCCGCTGGTGTCGCGGGCCGGTTCGGCTTCATAGTGCACCCGTAAACAATCATGGCGGTTACGAGCCACAGAGCAACAAGCCGCAGAATCCGACTGTATGAAGCGCGATCAGACATTCTCGTTACCACCACGTGGCAACCATTGGAAACACTCTGCGTTTGGTGCATCGATCAAGGCCAGCCAAACAAGCGTGGACAAATAAAGCGGACAGGCTTTATTTTTCCGTTCTTCCCCTTTCAATGTTTTTTTGTTTTCGAACATTCGAGTCGTGCGGAATGATAATTATTAAACGTGCCATCATCATACGCTATTTGAACGAAGTAAATATCAAGTGCCCAACTTTTCGGCGATGGTCGAACTGTCTCCTAGTCCCCGTCGCGCTGCTGTTGCGGGCGTTGTTCCCTGCCAGTTCGGCACTCGTCAAGCAGGGAACCTCCTCCGCGAACCTTACGCTCGCTCGGGTGTTGTCAGCCCCGATCTTCGAGCGGATAGCCGACATTGGATCGTTGGCGGGCAAGTTGCGACCTTACTTGAGAGCCAAATCGGCTCGTCGCTGTTTCCGTGGTACCGTGCACATTCATCCTCGCGGCGGCGGCGGTCAAGCTTGGCCAATTACCTGGTATCGAAATAGCGCCTATCGCCGGGCAGCGGATGCGTATTCGGCGATTGCGAGTTTAACCTGCTGTTGTTGTGCTACATTAATCCCCGCATTTCGACTGCGGATTTTACGGTCGAGTGAACTACCCCCATCGCTCATTCCCTTGGGTGCGGTAGAATTGACGACGGTGCCATCCTCGTCACGCGAACGTTCACCAGCAGTATCTCGAGATAAGAGAAAGGATGCCAAGCCTGTCGAATAGATTTCCACTCTGGGTCAACGCCGAGTCCCAGCTAGATTGGGAATGCTGTGAACCGCGGCTCGTTCCGATCGACGAGACGACTGGCAACATTCCACAACCAACGCAGAAATTCGCTCGAAGGCGGTCGAATTTACACCGTCATTGAGCTGAGAGTAAGGGGGCTTCAGGTGACCATCGCGTGCTGGAGTCTTGAGCAAATATCGCCGCAATCCCGGTCTGCCGGACTTTCTGCATGCGCAACGCGCCTTTGGTCAAAACAAAACCTGAAGCACCGTTGAATAGGCGGAGAAAAACTTTATCGTGCTTCTTGGCGGCACAAACTTGTGCCGGGGGGATTCGCCGTCACTTCCGGCGAGATCAGGGGCAAGAGTTACGTGCGCACAGAAATAAAGCACATGCAGGAAGCACTCGCTTCCTACATCGAAGCAACTTATCATCTTTCTCATCCCAAGATTGTGGATCTTCGGCGCGCCCTCTTGATGAAGGGTGGCATCGCTCAAGTCCCTTATATCGAGAGCACCCCAGCCTACGTTGGCGAACGTAAGTTTGCGTCGTTGGAACTCGATGGGCCGGTTCGCGACTTTCTAACAAGCCTGGCATCGAAGGGGTCGGACCAACTTCTCTTCGATCCAGCCTACTCCCACCAGGCCGACGCGCTTGAGGCGACGATGCGCCCCGATGCTGGGGGTACCGCCATTGTAGTCACAACTGGGACCGGTTCCGGAAAAACGGAGAGTTTCCTGCTGCCAGTGCTGGCGCGGTTAGCAGATGAGGCTGTCTATCGACCGACGCATTTCTCGGAACGGGCGGTGCGGGCACTGTTACTCTACCCCATGAATGCGCTGGTGAATGATCAACTCGGTCGCCTTCGTATGTTGTTTGGCTCGTCGGCTGTACGCAAATGGTTCACGAACACTGCCAGCCGGCCAGCAAAATTTGGACGCTATACTGGCAGGACGCTTTATCCCGGAATGCGCGATGGTAAGCGCGACCAGGTACGTCTTAAGACGCTAGAATACTACCTTAAGATCGAAGACGGCGCTCGTGACGGAAACGTCAAAGACCAAGAACTCGTTCGAACGCTCAAAGAAAAAGGACGGTGGCCGGGTAAGCCTGACAGTTTCATAGGCGCCTTCGATGGCCTGCGCAATTGGTACGGCAAACCCCACCAACACTGGGAAGATTCGAATGGCGATCCAATCCGCGCCATCGAGCGTGCCGACGACCCGGAACTGTTGACTCGTCACGAGATCCAAGAGGCGAGCCCCGATCTGCTCGTGACAAACTATTCGATGCTGGAATACATGTTGCTGCGTCCAATTGAGCGAAAGATATTCGCGGACACCCGGACGTACTTCGAAGATCACCCTGAAGAAAAATTCTTCCTGATCCTTGATGAGGCACACCTCTATCGAGGAGCCAACGGTACCGAAGTTGCCTATTTGATCCGTCGACTGCTCGACCGCCTAGGTCTTCCAAAGTCGCGCGTCATTGTCATAGCGACCAGTGCATCATTTTCGAACGCCGAGGCGGCAAAGATCTTCGTGGCCGGCCTCACCGGAATCGAAACGCATGCCATCACCACTCTGGTCGGTGAGAAGCGCGCGTTCGAGCCGGCGGCCGGTGGATCGGTCGATCTTGCAGCGGCATTTGCCGCTGTACCGCTCGGGGCGCTTCAATCGTCGT
Source organism: Mesorhizobium sp. B2-4-17 (assembly GCF_006441275.1). NCBI lineage: Bacteria > Pseudomonadati > Pseudomonadota > Alphaproteobacteria > Hyphomicrobiales > Phyllobacteriaceae > Mesorhizobium > Mesorhizobium sp. B2-4-17. Next base: position 26,192 of record NZ_VFUX01000016.1, read on the forward strand.
TGCCGCACGACCGCTCGGCCGTGCTCACCCCCCTTGCTGCGCATGCCGAAGGTGTACCCGTTGCCCCAGTTATCCTCTCAAGGATCGATAGCAGTGCGACCGAGATAGCAGTTACCGTTCAAGGACTCGATCCTCACGGCGCTCGCATAGAGGAGGAGGTGCTTGTGCCCAGTGGGGGCACCGTTCAAACCGAAACACACTTCCTCGTCGTCGACGATGTTCGTTGCCCGGAAGGTAGCGTCGCTTTCTCCCGCGCTTACGATCTCGGCACTGCTAACGAATTACAATGTGAGTGGAAGGAAGACGATCTTCCGTCGGCGCTGGCCGCAGTGCTCACCGACCTGCCGGTAATCGGTCGCCTGCGCAACATAACCTCGGGAGCGGCATCCAAATCTGATCCCATCTTTTCTCCTGGGGATGCCTGGGCCCTGACGCTCTTGCCGGAGGCACTGTTCCCAAAGAGCGATTTGGCGACGGGTACGGCGGCGGTCGACGCACTTCTCGAATTGGCGTCGCTCGCAAAACCTGTCCCGGGCGCGCCGCCAATGCTTCCCGCCCGCGTGCATATGCTTTATCGTGGGCTTCCCGGATTGTGGGCTTGTGCAAATCCACAATGCAGTGAGATTGGACCTGAGCAGCGAGGCGGCCCTACTGGGGCCCTTTATGCAGAGCCGAGGCAGAACTGCACATGCGGTTCGCAAATATATGAACTTCACAGTTGCCGCTCCTGTGGTCTCTCAGTTGCCCGTGCCAGCATCGGATCGCCGGCGGGAATCGAGCATCTCTGGCAAGATAATGGCCGTGCTTATGCGGGCGATACGGGTCTTATCAACCCGATTCATGTCTGCTTAGAGGATCCAATTCCGCAAGCGCCGGGAGTTGTGCGGCCCGCGTATCTCGATTTGGGGTCGGGCCGAATTGATGGATCAGGATCGTTTAAGCGCGAAGTTTGGTTACCGGCACAAATGGGGCCGAATCTCTTTGATAGTTGTCCTCGCTGCGGGGATGCATGTGGTCCCACCGCTTCAGGTGGCATTTCCGACCTACAGACGAAGGGAGAGCAGCCATTCCTACAATTGATCTCAGTCCAGGTACTCGAACAGCCTCCGCGACCGCAAATCCAGACACCGCTTCAGGGTCGCAAGGCGCTCGTTTTCTCCGACGGGCGACAGACCGCGTCGCGCCTCGCTGGGACGCTCAAGACTTTCTCTTTTCGTGACAGCCTGCGGCCCCTTTTGCTGAGAGGCATGGCTGAACTCAAGCAGCCAGCTTACAGACCTTCGCTTGACGATGCGCCGCTCGCAATCGCCCTCGGCGCCGCTAAGCACGAGGTTCGGCTTCGGCCGGCTGGCGACGACGACGGTAAGATGAATCGCGCCGGCCGGCTCGCGCTGGGGCTGGTCGACAATGAGGATGCTGAGACCGACGATTTCCGTGCGCTCAGCAACCAAACCTCCGAACAGACGCCTCTTTCGGTCTTCCAGAGCATCTACGCGGTCCTCCAGGACGATCACACAGGCCTATTTCCGCTCGCGCTGGCGATGCTGCGGCCAAAGCTCACGAAGACGGAGCAGCAGAAGCTGCATGAGGGGCTGAAACTCCCAGTACTTCAGGGCATGAGTGTCGAGGACACTCGCACTGCGCTCGTCGAACTCTGGTTGTGGCAAGCGATGCGCAAGCAGGCAATCAAGCTCCAGCATACGCCGGACAATGTTGTCGGTGCACGGGGGGCAGTCGGGATCCGCGAGTGGAACGGCCGCTTTTCGCAGAAAGTGTCTAAGCTGCTGGAAGAGCGCGGCTTGAAGGCCTGGCTGAAAGGCGACTATGTCAACGCCTGCGAACCTGCGCTGAGAAGCATTTTCAGCCCTGGGGCGACTGGGCCATTCTTCATTCAAGCAGCGAAGGTGACGCTCGATGTCGGCGACAAAGCCGAATGGATCCGGTGCGAGCGTTGCACGAGCGTTAGCCCACGAAACGCGCTACTGGGCAATCGTTGCGGCTACTGTAGCGGCATCGCAAAACAGATCGATCCCTTGACCGATAGCGTCTTCCGGAGCCGCAAGGGTCTGTATCGGCAACTCTGGGAGCGGTTGAGCGACAAAGATGATGCGTATGCGCCTCACCAACTTGTTGCCGAGGAGCATTCTGCTGCACTCAATGACTCAGGTATGGCAAACGCGATGTCGCGAAATGAAGCCTATGAGTTGCGCTTCCAGGACATCCCCATCGAGCAGGATGGGCAAGTTGGGTCGTCGATTGATATCCTAAGCTGCACGACGACGATGGAAGTAGGCATCGACATTGGCGGTCTGACCGCGGTGGCGCTAAGGAACGTGCCTCCCGGTCGCGCTAACTATCAGCAACGTGCCGGGCGCGCGGGGCGTCGCGGTGCGGGCTTGTCGACGGTGGTGATGTTCTGCGGCGCAGACAGCCACGACCAGAGCTTCTTTCGCAATCCTGCGCCCATCGTTGCCGGCCCTGCGCCCGATCCTATCCTTAACCTCGACAATCCCGTAATCGCACGGCGCCAGGCGCTTGCCTATCTGATCGGTCGTTTTCAGCAGGATCGGATCGAGACCGTTGGCGGCAGTTCGGACGTGTTCTCCTCGCTGGGAAGCGTCTCGGATTTTGTCGGGGGCTCTGATGATATGTTCTCGCTCGCTGGCCTAAAACAGTGGATCGCCGACGGGCGGGACGGTCTGCGCGACGACCTCGATCGTTTGTTCACCTCTTCGTGCCCGGCGCTTGATGCGGATGAGATGCTCGACCAGTTTCCGAAGGCTCTGGAGCAGCATCTTTCAACGTCCGAGGAGACCCAAGTAGCCGCCGCTTCGCCGTCAGCGTCCGTGGTAGACCACGGAGACGTCGAGGACGAGGTTATGGAGGATAGCAGCGATGACGATCACGGCGTCCTCGACAGTGGCAAATTGCTCGACCGATTGTTCGACGATGGCTTGCTCCCAAAATATGCTTTTCCTACTGATGTTGCGACATTCAGCGTGTTCGAAGAAGGAACTGATCCGTGGAATCCCAAGCGGCGCTACTCGCCGCAGCAAAGTCTAAATGCGGCACTCAGCCAATATGCACCTGGCCATGAGGTCTGGGTCGACGGCCAGCGATATCTATCGCTTGGACTGTACGCGGAGCGCGAGGACGACCGACTCGACGCTTACCGTGAGAAACGGCTCTATTTTCAATGTCGCGTCTGCAATTATGCGGACCTTAAGAACTGGGGCGACGGCTACCCTGAGCAGACGCGCAATTGCCCCGCCTGCAGCGGCCGCGCCACGTTGGGGCCAGCCAGGCGTTGGGTCCGACCGCCCGGCTTTTCGCATCCGCCGAGCATTACTGCCTTGCCGCCAGACTTCGATGCCGGCGTCCCCCTGCGTCCCACCAGAGCAACGCTCGATTCGCTACAGTTTGCTAACGAAACGCGAATTGGCGGCGAAAGTTGGCCGATTGGGACTGGTTGGGATGGCTGGAGCGACAGCACCACGCTCGTGATCACCAATCGCGGATCGCTCAGCGCGACCGAACCTGGTTTCAACTACTGCACTCAGTGCGGACGCATCGAACCGGGTGAGTTCGACGCAACGATCCGACAACTTGGTAGGGGCCAGCCGCACAATCGGCCGCGCCCTAAGGGGCCAAAGGAGCCCGATCAGTGTACCGGCACGGTCACGAAGATCGTCTTGGGCAATGAATTTCGCACGGACGTTTCGGTTTTCCGCTTGGCACTTCCGTCCAGTTGGCAACTCGACCCCGACAAGCCCTCAACTACCATCGCCGCTCGCTCTGCGGTCGAGGCCTTACGGCGTGCCGCCTGCACGCTCGAGGACCTCGAACCCAATGACATCGACGGCGACTTCCGTTTTGCACCCGGCGACGGTATGAGGCAGTTCATCGATCTTTACCTTTATGACCAAGCCGCAGGTGGCGCGGGCTTCGTGAAGGCCGCTGCGCGCGATCCCCACCGCTTGATCGATGCGGCACTTGACCTGCTCGACACCTGCGACTGCGACGATAGCTGCTACCAATGTCTGCGTTCCTACAAGAATCGGTACGAGCACGCGCTCTTCGATCGCCGGATCGGAGCCGACCTTCTGCGCGCCTGCTTCAAGGGCGCGAAGCTCTCGATCGATCCGGCCCGCGAGGATTACGCGCTGACGCGGCTTACAATTGATCTAGAGGAGAGCGGCGCTAAGGTGACACAGGCCGACGGTGGGCTGGTCAACGCGGACGGCCAAATCATCTGCCTCTCGCACCCGTTCGTTGAGAACGAACCATGTTCGGAACGCGCGCGCAGGCTTGCGGACGGGAAGGACACAGTCGCTATCGATATTCTACTTGTACTTCGTGCCCTGCCGATCGCGTCGAACGTCGCCCTCTCAGTCCCGAACGTCGATCCGGCGGCGGGCTTGAAGCCCGCTGCTGATGGCGTTCCCGAGCTTACGCCCGCGCAAGTAGCTGCCGGCGTCATGGAGCCTGGTGAGAGTGCGCCCAGGTTTGCCGTGCTTGGTTCCGAGGTTAACGACATCCTATTCCGGCTAACCGCCAACACTCTGAGCGGCAAGAGAGGTGACGGCAATGGTGAGGTGCCAAAAGGTACAATGTGCCTGTTCCGGCCATTCAGCGGCGAGATCGTCAAGACCGATGCGTATCTCGTCCGCCGCACAGATGACCAAGCTTTTGGTGCTACTGGCGCGGCATGGACCGTTGGCCTACTCCAGCCGGTCAGTAACGGCGGTATGCGTGTGCGTTACCGAGCCGCCTCACAGCACATGGAATGCGCTAGCGAACTTGTCATGCCGGCTGATGCCGTCGTCCCGATCGCCGTGTTCGTCAAGGCCGTGCACTGATGGCATTGTTCATCCCGCCGATTGACCCGGAAACGATGGAGCATGGGTCAGAGGCCGACATTGCGCGCGCTATGCAGAAAGGCTTGCCTGCCGGGTTCCTCGTCATGCATTCGCTGCCTTGGGTGAATCCGGCTCGCGATGACATCGGCGAGCCAGCGCGGGAGGGCGAGGCTGATTTCCTGATTCTCCATCGCCATTACGGCTTGATGATTTTGGAGGTGAAGGGCGGGGAAATCACACTCAAGGGCCGGGTCTGGTATCGCCACGTCAAATCCGGCCTAAAGGAGATCACTGATCCGGTACGGCAAGCTCACCGCAGCCTTTGGACATTCAAGAAGCGGATTGAGCATATCTGCGGCAAGGTCGTTGCGGATCAAACTTTTATCTCGGTTGCGGTTGCCTTTCCACACTGTCTCTTCAAAGACAATCCACCGCCTGATCTGCCGGCCGACGCCATTCTCACCATGGACGATATGGATTCGATCGAGGCAGCAATACTTCGGGCATATCGCGCGAACGGCGGAGGGAGAAAGCAGCTTTCTGTCCAGGAATTTGACGAGATCAGGCTCGCACTTGCTCCCGAGTTCCGCATTTACGAGCCGTTGCGCGTAAGCGTTGATGCAACAACTCAGACGCTCGCACGCCTTACCCGGCAGCAGCTTCAGGTGCTACGCGGTTTCGATGCCAATCCACGCGCAATCATCGAGGGAGTAGCGGGCTCTGGAAAGACGCTGCTCGCGATACAGCGAGCACGATCCTTTGCTACAAAATGCCCGGCGGTGTTGTTCACCTGTTTCAATGCTGAACTAGCCAAATGGGTACGCGAGGAAATTGCAGGCGATCTGGTGGAAAACGGTGGCAAGATCACAGTCTTGAACTTCCACAGGCTCGCCGCTGACCTTTGCAAACAAGCTGGGATCGACTTCATTGCCAATGCTCAAGACCCTGCGCGCTGGTGGGACGAGATCGCTTCCGATCTCCTGGCGCAGGCGGCGATGGACCTTTTTCCAGACAAACAACCATTTGCCGCGATTGTTGTTGATGAGGCGCAGGATTTTAGCCCGAGTTGGTGGGACGCCCTGGATTACCTTTGGGACAGCAAAGGTCCAATCTGGGCGTTTCTCGACAAAGCCCAAAGCCTTAGACGAGATCCCGTCGAGCCGCCGATCGAGGGCGCCTTTCGCTTCGCGCTCGATGTGAATTGCCGCAACACCCGCCGTATCGTCGCCTGTGCGAACATCGCGACAAATGTTGAGAGCGAGCCCTTCGAACTGGCTCCGCTGGGGCCGCCTCCCAAGGTGATCGTTCCGCAGAGCCCGGTGGCAATCAGCGGGATCGTCCAGCAAGAAGTCCGCGCGCTTTTGAGGGAGCATCGCCTTGAGCCGCGGCAGATTGCCATTATCGGCCCGGCGAGCAAGGCCAAGGGACCGCTCGCGAGCGTCAACAGCATCGACGGGACACTGCTTTTGGACGACGCGGTGGCCTGGCGGGAGGGCAAGGGCCTGCTTTGTAGCACCGCACGCAGTTTCAAGGGGCTCGAGGCGGACGTTGTGATTCTCTGCGACCTCTCGGGCCTCAGCAGTTTGTTCACCATCAGCGACCTCTACGTCGCGCTGACGCGGGCGCGATCGTACCTTATCATTGTCGCCCATGACCGAGCGGCTCGGGAAAGCATCGACGCGGCACTCGCAGCTGCAATTGCCGTGGGTGCGGGCGAATGAATGCGCTGGATGCCTGGGCGGAAGCAATCGAGTTCAAGCGCGACGAAGATGGGCGACCTTCGCTTGACACGGTTCTCAATCATATCCGTGGCGCGATTATCGAAGCCGGATTCGTAAGTCGCGGACGCATCACCAGCGGCCTCAAGGAATCGTATCGGCCCTTCGCTGTGGACGACACAGTCTTGCGTGAGATTACCGAAGAAGCGCTACGCATCCTTCTGCTCAGTGGCGACATCGATCAGTTCACGACCTCTCTTGGCCGTGGCTATGCGGCAACCCCGCCTCGTCGCATTGGTTGGCGCGGAGACAAGACGGCGTTGTTGGGCGCGGTCTCGGACGGCCGATTGAAAACGATCGTCAGACAGATCCCTGTCTCCGAAGCGCTGAGCGACGCGGTTGCATCGGTCGATCTTGCTGACGAGCTTGGTTGGGCGGAATGGCGCTCCATCTTGCTAGAACTCGGCGGCGCAGATTCTCCCTCAGGCAATGCTACCGGGCTGTTTGCACATGCTAGGTCATGCGCGATAGGAGGCGATCGTTTCTCGTTAGATGAACCCGACAAAATCGCAGTCGTAAGTGGCCGTGGCGAATTTTTCGGCAAGGCGGAAGATGCGCCGTCAGGTCGATGGCAACGCGTGACAGGTGATGGGTGCTTTCCAGCTGCAGTCCGCGCGGGTTACGCGATGCGGGGCGTGTTGCTTCATATTTCGGGAACGGAGGCGACGGCTTGGCAGCCGCCGACCTGGGACATCTGGCGGTGGCTTGTGGTCGGCCACACGCTCGAACAGGGCGATCCAGTGCTGCGTTATGATCGGGTTTCGTCGACCCTTGACTTCCTTACTCCACCGCCCCGACAAGCGGAACGTGCTGCTCTCATCACTGGCGCACAGCGCAGTGCTTGGTCCTGGACCGTTGACGAGGACGCCTATGCTGTGATCGCTGGGCTCATGGGAGTTCCTCGCTAGCGGCGCGCGGCACCACCCAGAACATCTTGGCCCTTCTCAGCGCTACCACAGTGCCAAGTGCGCCCTCGACTCCTCGCAGGCGCGCGGCACGCGCAGCCCATGTCGTTTCGGCTAAGTTGAGCATCAGTGCGGCGCCCCGCTGCGCAGCACGGTTGAATTCCAGTTTGGAATCCAGCGCCGCCGCCACCTTGATTTCGGAACGCGCGGCATCGGCAAAATTGGTGGCGTCCGCTTCTGCGGTGAAGCATCTGCGTTCGCCCGCATTGCGGATGGCGATACGGGCCTGCGCGAGTTTCTCCTCTCCTCGCTTTCTCAGTTGAGCGGCGACAGTTCCACGCGCAGCCTTCAATCGAGCATCTGAGAGGGTGGAGCGGCGTTTGCCGATTTGGCGCGCACATTGGCCGTCATAGATTGGATTGAAAATCGCGGCTGCGGCATCGGCGGCGACCACTTCCTCGCCGACTTCAACAAGGGTTGCGAATAGAAGTTCGGGCGGGCAGAGATCGATCATCCAACGCCGATCTGCCTGGAACTGGGTTAGCACTGCGCGCCCCGCGACGGTGCGTGCGTCCTGTTCGGCCTTGGATGCTTGGGGATCCGCAATGCCCAAAATCGCGTCAACATCGATGCTGAGTGCATCGCGCAAGTCAAACTCACTCACACAAAGCAACAGCCGTCGTCCCTCCCACCGCAAGATTGGATGACCGGACGGATATTCGACCGTGAACTCGGTGGTGATATCTGTTGCGGGAGTTTGTCGCTCGAACGCAGCGATCACGCCGTCGTGGAGACTGCTTCCATGGTCGAAGAAATGAAGGCGGCGCTTCCGCTCGTCACTTTGAGCGACATAGGTCCGTGGGGGGCATTCAAAAGCAGCCCGCCGAGAAATATACGCCTGGCGGTAACCGGAAGATCGAGCGTCTAGATCCGGAATGATCAGATCATTCTCCCTTGGCCGCGCTTTGTACCACACCGTGCTGAAGCGTTGATCCCCCATCTGTCCCTTTCGCAGATCAAGGTAGTCCTCACGCGAGACTTTCATCATTGCTTCTGCGGCCAATTCGCGAGCCTGAAACCAATCCCAGCCTTCGCTTCCTGCACCGACGATAGGCGCAGCGTAGGGCCGATTTCGAAACCGAGCTTCGCGCTTGAGCGCCAGCGTGGTCCGCGACGATGGTGGCAAACGAGTGACCGTAAGCCACGCGTCATATGCATCGCCGAGCGTCCGCGCTTGTTTAGCTGCATCGGTCCAACTTCCACCTGCCGAGCCATTGGCGGCTTCCGATATCGCGTCGCTAATGTCTTGCCATTCCGACTCATCGAAAACTTCACTGCGCAGAAATACCCCGGTCCCCTCGAGAACTTCGAGGATGTTATTCTCAATCGAACCGTCGACTACGATCGGGGTGATTGCGATGCGACGGTTGATGGGCAGTCCTTTGGCACCGAGGCGATCGATACGGCCGATCCATTGCTGGATGTCGGGAGGCGACCAAGGTAGCGCGAAGAAGATAATCTCGTCTGCGAATTGGAGGTTGTGACCTTCTTTCGCCGCGTCAGCGGCGACAAGGACCTTTGCCTCGCCATTGATAAAATCGTCGAGCGCCTCCTTGAGAACAGTGACCTGCACTTCGAGGTTTTCATCGGCGCCAACTAGTCGGCGCTTCCTCGCCACCTTAATGTCTGTGAGTTTCTCAATCGCGTCACGCAGATAGTCGGTGGTCGGATTGTCTTCGGCGACGACGACAACGCGAGCCTCTGGCTTATTGGCATGGAGGGCACGAAGATGATCAACAAGGGCATCGAGCTTAGCGTCGCCCTGCTCATCGCGCAGGCAAAGATCGATCTGCCGCCAAGCGGTTTGCATAGCGGCCGAGGACCGTTTCAACGTGCTCAGTCTATCGCGAAGTGACTGCCGCGACCTGCCGGCGACCTGCAGCAAAGCCTCGCGCCTAATGTCGAGATTGCTGGCGCGAGCCGCCTCCAGATAAGCACGGGTCGTGCGTGCGCGCTCGACATCGCCATCCGTCGGGGACAAACGGATGGGCTGGTAGATCCTCTTGGGCAGAGCATCAGGATAATCTGTACGGGCGGTGCGGATGAGGCGCCGATAGAGTCCATAGCCTTCCTCGACCGCACGTCGTTTGCTGGCATCCTGCAACTCGTGCTCGTAACGCTTGAGCGCCTGAGCCTCACGATCGGCGAGCACTTTCAGTATTTCGCGGTCTTCAGCTTGCGCAATCCGATCCGCTTCGGGCTCAAGCAAGGCCATCAATTCCCTGCGTGTTGTTGCTTGGTGCAGAGCGGGCGTCGCGGTCATTGCGAGAACGTTTGGGATGATGCGTGCCGCGGTGATGAGGTCGCGACGTACCTGTACTTGGAGCCTGGTAAACTCGTCGACCAGGAGCAGATCAATCTTTACCGCGGCGATTCGCCCCCCGGCAACTAGGCGACTTGGGCGCACGAGTCGCATGACGATATTTCCAACCACTTCGCCTTCCTCGCCGCTTTCAAGGGCGAGGACATGGCCGCGGCAGAGCAATTCTTCTTCCCATTGAGAAACGAGGTCGTCGGGCACGACGAGCGCAACGGTGAGAGGCTTAGGGCTCTGCGCCGCGAGCGCTCGCATTACCATAATTGCCTGGATGGTCTTGCCGAGACCGACTTCGTCGGCCAACAGCCAACGGCAGGTGGTTCCAGTGACCATTCGATGCACGCTGTCGATCTGGTGTGGGTAGGCGAAAGCTCCGACGCCAAGAGCCCCTAGTAGCGCTTGGTCTCGGTCAATGCGCCGCGCTTGAGCATGAAGTCCTAGGATGACGCGATGGAATTCACTCATACGGTTGTTCCCGCGGTTGCTGGTCCAAGCCGCAGCGCGGTGTAGCGGGTAGCGCGCGACACGAAAGGGTCGGCGACGAGCACACGGATTGCGGCGTCAACGTCATCGCAAGCGGCGGGCGATACCCAAAGCTGGAGTGAGGCTGCCGCGGCTTCCGCGGTCAATTGGCCTCGAGGCAGCGCCCATTTGCGGGTCCACCCGGACAGATCTTCTGCTAACTCTGCGATACCGAGTTCGGCGTAGGAGCGTCTGCTGAGCAAGCGTCCGCCTTCAGACGGTGCGATCAACCGAGCGAGTTCAGTGCGACGGACTCTGCGAAGTGCCTCGGCCGCGGCCGCTTCCCAATCTTCAGCAGGGCTTCCGAAATCGAAGTCATTCTCGACCTCAAGAAGTTCTCCCCTCGTGTGCAATTCCGTGACCACTTCCGAAAATGCGGCATTGAGTGCGTCATCCATCGCCCCATCGGCAGGCTCAATTCGTGCCCGAGGCCAATCCGGGTCGAACTGACCGGCATGATTCTGGAACGAGGCCGCGAAAAACTCTGCCTCGGCCTGCGTCGCCTCCTCCGGGACGATGACGAGACTTCGTTCAATCGCGACGGCCCAAAGTGCTTCATGGGGGTTCGAAGGAGTATTCTTAACTGCTTGCTCTGTGAGATACCAATTCTCGCCGCAGAGGTCGTACACCAATGGCTCTTCAAACTGGCGAACAATCCGCGTTTTCGCGCCGATAGCGGCGAGGGACGTACAAAGTGCGCGCGCCCAGGCAACGCGGCCGCGGGCGATGTCGCCCACACCCCGGCCATTGTCGAACATGCGACGCGAGCCCAAATCGCCGCTAAAATGGGAGGAGAGGTCGCCGAGGTCGAAGATGTTGGAGGTCAGGATCCTTATGGGATCGGCAATGCGTCCGTCGGCGAGTCGGAGGCCAAAGGCCGCAGCACCACGCGTGGGAACCTCTAGCAACGACGTGGCGGTGAAGCGATGGGGCGAGTTCGCGGTCGCACAAACAAGTTCAGCGTGGGAATCGGCCCCAATAAGATGCGGTACCAAATCCAGCCATTCGACCGATGCTGCCGCCCGTTCCAGCGTGATCCGCGCTGCAGCGGAGCGAGCGATGGCGAGTCGGAGAACGGCCTTGCCGGTCTCAAGCAGTTTGGTGCGGACCGCATCCTCGTAAAGAGGCGAGAGTAGCGGGGACGCAGCGGAGACGGTGAGTGGCAGCGAAGGCAAACGATCATGCCCTCGCGCTATCAGCACACCAGCGATCTCAAGTTCGACGGTTACTGGCACATCCTTTAGGGGCAGCCTGCTCTCTACACGGAGTTGTAGCCGCCGCTCAACCAGCGCCTCGAAGGCCCTATCTCGTTCGAACACGACGATGTCGACGACCGCTTCCGCGGCAGCAGGTGCGGGTTCGCTACACATGTTTGGCTGGCCGGCCAGTCCCGACACAGCCGGCCTCCGAGAGCCTGCCGCAAGCATCTGTGGGAGGTTCTGCCCATCTGGTGGCGCGCCTTCCATATAAAGGATGAATGGTCGGGTGGGTCGAACGACGCCCTGCGGCGCTCCGATCGAATCAAGCGGATGACGCGCGAGTTGCAAGCGTCCGTGCTCACTGAATAGGTCTTCGCGCGTTAGGACGGCCCGCTCGCCCTCGTTGCTAAGATCAGCTTCGAAGAAGTTATAGCCACAACTGCTGCCTAGCATGCGCAGCCCCACGAACGACGCTCCGCCCGGTTTGGTGGCGATCCACACATGTCCCGACGTGCCAGTCACGACATCAAAACGTTGTTCCGCGTGGGTACGGTCATAATTGGCGTCGAATAGCAGAATCTCTGTCCAATCGATCGTCCGTGCTGCAAGGGCCGCTGCACCGTCGCTACCAGGCCCAAAGATCGTCGCAGCATCGGGATATGCGGCATCGGTGGCGGCAGGTGTCGTCTGCAGTGAAAGCGCGAATGGGCCTGTGCTCAGCGCCATATCGGGATGAAGAAACCCGCCGCCGCCCCAGAGTTGCGGACGCCATCCCGCAGCACGCGCCGTGACACGAGCCTCATCGAATAGGGCGGTAGGCAGTGCGGGCCAACTGACAAAGAGGCGAATTCCTGATTGATCTCGGGAGGCGGCAAGTCGACCGAGGCTACGCTCGACCAGCGTGGACGGCTTCGCGGTGCGCGCGCGAAGTCGAGCAGACCGTGCAGCGAAAAAGGCTTCGGGTACCGTCGCTACAGCATCACGCAAACGGGTATAGCTTGTCGCGGACAATACGGACGCGCGATTTTCCGTGAGGAGGGCCGTGACGACGCGCGCGGCTGGCGCTTCGAAGCGTAACCAGTCGGCAAGTCGTGCACCCTCTGCTGCACTGGCCCATGCGCGAAGACTTGTAAAATTTGTGGATCGACCTGGGAGAGGAAGCGCACCGACCGGGCCTCGCGCGATCATCCGCGACACGGGCCCGACCAGATCAAGTGGCAACAGGGCGTTCGCGAGCGGCCATGACATGATCGAGAAATGAGCGCTGAAAGCGCTCTCGGACGGTCGCGATAGTTTGTAGCGCAATGCCAGCGTGTCGAAAGCCTCGCCGACTCGTTGGCGCTGCTCCATGCTGACAGGCAAACCTAGCGCATCGGTGAATTTGGCCCAGAAAACAGTTCCCACGCCTTCAAAACGAAATCCTATCTCCGATGCAATGGCGCAGACGAGCAATGGGGATCGTGCGAGAAGAGCGTCGAGAGTGGTGGAGGAAGGGGCCATCGGGGCCAATTCGTCGAAGGGAACCGGCCACAAGGAAGCGTGGTCTATCGCTTCGACTAGCGTAGGGCTCGCCACACTTGCCTTATTGAGTGCGACGATAGAAGCCTTGATCTGGCGTTCAAAGGCGTCCACTTCCCCCCAACTACACATTATTCGCGGTGCATGTTGTGAGATCGCCGCAAAAATGGATAGTTAAAAGACAATTGGGGGGTGTCGAAGACTCGCCCGTGTACACTGCGCTCAGGCAGAAAATTTAGCTCGCTCTGCCGCATGCTGTCCCCCCATCCGAAGTCTTAGACAGAAAGGTTTCTATATTCAACCTTTCAAAGCTCGATAGGCAATATGAATTGGCCATCGATATCTGCGTGTAGGGTTGCACGTACGCTGGTTACACCGAGGTGCCTGAGTTCTTCGAGTGTCTCGTCTCGGAGAATTCGATTGTTGAGCCACCGCCGACGCCAAGCCTTCGCCAAGTCACGCGCTGAGGGCGACACGGCCTTAGGCATACCTAGTCCAAGCAGGGCGTTGCGAGCCCCGAGGCTGAGTTCGCATCCATAGAAGATGCGGGGTGTCGCGTGATGCAGAATCGAGTCGCTCTTGAGACCGAGTGCATCAAGTCCTTCACGAATCTGCCGAAGTCGCGGACTTGTGCCCTCGCCAAAGCGGTTGTTAACGCGCCTTGAGTCGTGCCTCGTGATTGCCATACTGCGCAGCGCCTGAGCGGTTTCTCCGCCCAGGTGCAGCGTGCCGAATCCGCCGGTCAGGCTCTTTCCGATTGCTCCCCATTTCACATCATAAGGCAACTCGGGATGGTCTTTCGCCCGCAATTCGAGACGATTGTACTGGCTTGACCCGACGCCGTAGAGGCTTGTCGTTGTGAGGATACGCAGGTCGGCCGGCTTGGAGATAATTCGCCCAGCCATCTGCGAAGCGATGACACTGGTTTGGCCGCCGTATCGTCTCGCATATGCGTCGCGGACTTCCTTGGAGGTGAGCAGCAAGGCCACCAGTTTGCCACATAGCAACTCGTTGTACGGGTGCACGGCTCCACAGATAGAGACGTCCGCCACCTCGCTCGACAAGCCGGCTTTCCGAAACTCGGCCAAAGTTATATCCAAAGCCCGCTGCCCGCTACGCGTGGCAAATAATTGATCGAGCGCCTTTGCTGGCTCAGTAACTAGGCCAGCGGCACGGAAAATACCTTTGGCGAAGAGCAATTGCGCGAGGCTCTCGGCCCGTTTGCGAACGAATAGCAGATCTTCCGACGCCATCCGCCAGTCGGAGTCCGGGCGGGCACTTTGCAATTCGCCACGATGCGGCCTGACTTTTCCACCCTCTGCGCGGTGGGTCTCATAGTGATCGCGAAGTTGCTGTTCGCGGGCGAACGCGGCGCCCGCGGCCTTCTGTTCAAGGCGGAGTGCAACGGTCTCGGTCGGATCAGAGATTTCAATTGGACTGGCCAGATCGTCCCAGCGGATCGCGGCAATCGACGCGTCGACGCGCGCAAGGAGCGCCCCTCCGAACGCGATGGGATCCCAAGTGCCCTCCCGAACACGCTCTTCTGCGGACTCCCGAAGCCAACCGATCCACTTGTCTCTCGCCCCTAGACGCATCACTGGGCTCGCCAACATAGCGATGCCCATCACCGGGCGTTTCGGTCGCGCCGCATTCCGGATCAGGACAAGCATTTGCCGCCCGGGGATAGACCGGTACTCGTGCGCCCAAGTGTGCCGGAAGTACCGCCAGATGTCGTTTAGAGCGAGGCCGGTGTCGGGGCATTTGAGCCCTGTCTCGCAGACTTCAACGACTGGATCTACAATCAGGCTCAGGGCTGCGTCGCGCATGTCCTCCGGCAGCAAACGGATTTTTGCGAATTCCCGTGCGAGCACGGCGCCGTCATCGATGAGGTCCTTAATCGAACTCCTGCCCTGAGGCCTGAGGGTACGACGCTCCATTTTGGTCAGGAACGTCCGAACAGAGGGCTCTCGGAGTTGGCGCATACGGGCGCTTTGAAGTGCGCTACGGACCCGGGCCTTCACGTCGTCGACGCTCTGCTCGCCGTTCCGCGTGATGCCAGGGGGAGCGAAAGTTATACGATCGTGTTCGATCGCCACCTGCCAGCCTTGTTCGGACAGGTCTGCAACCAGCAAGCACACCGCGCGCAGTTTCACGCTGTCGCCGTCATCAACATAACGCCGGGCCAAAGCACGTAATTCTGCAGCGAAGCTGGGCGGAAGCCCCGCTCCGATATTAATCGCGTCGTGCAGGCGCTGGCGTTCCTCCGGCGCGAGATACGGGGAGAAAGCACGCAGCCGTCCTGGGCCAAAAAGCTCGTCGTTTGTGGACACCATCGCTCCAGAATCAAGCGGGCCGCGTTACACGGCCCGCTCATCGTATCGCAAAAACCGATCGCTTCGACTAGGCCCGACCGTTCGGCCAAGCAGGTTGTCCAATGTCTTGCTCATCACTGGAGCCAAGATGTTCTGACAGCGTCTGCAGGGCGCGGTCAAGTCGGCGGGACCAGGACAAGAGTTGGAGCGCGTTGCACGCCTGAGCTTCTTCGGCGCCATCAAGCATAACGTCGCCCAATGAGAACAACAGGATTTCCAGTGCTGTCCGCATTTCCGCGGTGGAAACCGCAGATTCGTACATCTCTTCAATGAAGCGATGTGCTGTATTGAGGTGCAAGATACGCGCGCCCTGACCTCGTCCGATCCGGAAGAATGACTGCTCGGGTTTGTACTCGAATTCTACGCGGTAGAGAGACGCTAAGAGCGCAGTATTCCTTTGAGGGTTGCTATGTTCGACATTGACCATATCGCTCGCCCGCTCTGAGAGTCGCCGTTGGCCCGGTTCCGGCGCTAGGCCTTTCATTCTTCGAAGTGCCTTGGCTTCCTTCACCTTATTTCGCAGTTGTTCGATCGCCTTTGGCAGGCCGGCCTCGCGGAGAAGGTCCCAGATGAGAGTTGAGACGGTGGTTTGCTGTTTCGACGTCGTCACGCCAAAGGCTTCGTCGAGGGTTGCAGAGAACTCGATCTCCACTTTGATGTAGCGGTCGTTGTTGATGAACGTCGTCCAGGGCGTGCGCGTCTGTACATCGATCAGCCTACCATTCCGACTGAAAATGATGCCGTGATAGTCCTTGAGGATAGAAAATCTGGCGTTTGCGTTGAGGCCCACGGCATCACGATCCTTGTCGACAGAACCGAAGCTCGGCGGCATCCATGCATAGCGGAGTGTCATTGCCCCAAGGTATCGCCCTGTATCGGGATCCCGGACTTCGACGTGTACCGGATCAAATGGGTGGGCGCGATCGTCATCAAGATCGTGCAAATGAAACTCCGGTGTCAGGAATAGCGGATCGATAGGCTTAACGAATTGGCCGTCAACGTACAGCGCTGCCTCACCACAGAGTTTGTGGTAGGCAACCCCGAAATGCCGACAAAGATTGTCGCGGAGGCCCTGGGTTGTCGTCCATTCCAGGCGATCCAGCTTTTCGATTAGGATGATTGTGCCCGAGGCCCAGCCGTCGGGAAAGGTTGACGCGATGTGATTTGAAACGAACGGTGGCAGATCGGTAGGTTGAGGCGCGGGAACGATGATGTCTCCGGCGCGATCGGTGTATTTGCCAGCAGTAATGTCGTCCAAGTCGAGTCTGACGGCGTGAAGGCCGCCGCCACTGACCTGAGACATCACTGTAAATCGCCGCCCGAGGCTGACAGATGAGCAGGGCAGCCCGTAGCCATACCTGCCCAGGCCGCCGCGGTCATTCTCACGGTGGGTGCCGCCCCACATAACCGCCATACGTATCATATCGGGCTCCATGCCATGGCCGTTGTCGAGAATGGCCAATTGCAGGGGCTTCTTGTTCGAAGTCGAACTCTCATAACCGAAGAGCACATCGATCCGATCGGCATAGGCTTGCAGAGAATTGTCAATCAGTTCCGCCAACGCGTCGCCATTGCTGCGGTAGCCAAGATCTCGGATGCCGCGAACGAACGCCTCCGGGACCATGAGTCCAAATCTCGATCGAGTCCGACTGCTTCGAACGTAGAACCGCTGGGCTTCGAGGAGCGGGGCAAAACCAGCACCTCGCAGTGATTGATGCTGCAGCGACATCTGCTAGGCCGCCGTCCGTGAGCCTATGGAGAAGGCTTTCAACTGCAGTACGCCGTCCATCTCCATCTGTTCGATAGCCATGGTCTCGCTCATATCTTCACTCCTTTCGCCCCGCTGCAGTGGGAGTAATGAAAGCAGAATGCACCACTCGGCGCACTTTCCATTGGGCATCTGCAGCCAAGCCTGGAGGCGGTTTGTAAAATCATTTTACCGGTTGCCGATTTCAGACTCCTGAGCAGTCGAAAAATCTTTCCCATCGCCGACCGACCAGGCAAGAAGCGGAAGCACGCCTGCGTACAGCCAAGGGACGAGATCCTCCCGTGGCCAACTGTCGCGCCCGCCCAGCACCCATAGCAACTCGGTTACCTCCCGCCATTTGCTGCCCTCGGGAAAACCCATCACCTGGGATGCCGCCGAATTGTTCGGGTTCAGTTCGACGAAGAGGGCAATGTTTTCCAGTTGAAAACGGGTGAGCCTCGCCCGACGCTCGATCTTGTCTGCCAGTTGGCCCTTCAACACCCGCTTTCCGTTCAATGCCGGAACGAGCGCGGCATCAACATCCGCGATGATCGAGGAGATATTTCTGGTGAACTCGGAAATGCCGAGCTTCAACTTCGCCTGGGCGTTCGCTTTTAGACCGGCGACGCCTCCGTGGTTTGGCAGGTCGATGTCAAGTTTTTCATTATCGCTACCGACAATTGCCTGGATCTGTTTTGCCGTTAAGGAGCGTCCGGCTTCGAATTCGGCGAGAACCTCGTCCACGTGCTCTGGGGAACTGGCCAGGTGGCCCATGGCGGTGGCGGACATGCGCGCTTCCACAAGCCGCGTCTTATGAGCCTTGAGAACGGTCGCTATTTTCATCAGGCTGAAAAGATGCTGGCGACTATATCGAGATACCGAGACGGCCCATTTTCCGAACATTCGGTCGGGGATGAGCGCTGCGGCTATGTTCAGTTGATCGCCGAGATCGAAGGTTTCTTCCGTCGTTCTTCGGCCTAGCAGCATGATCTCGGCCTCGCATTTTCTTATGCCTTGAGCTCGGCAGATCCCAGGCCGAGTTCGGAATGGTCGAATGTCGGTGCGTTCTTTCGCTGCGCTTTCTTCATCGTTGAACCTTCGGGCTTCGTGGAGCACCCCATGGCTAGCTTGCGGTCACAACCCTGCATGCCGCCGGCCAGTTGCCGTGCGCCATGGCTATGGCGCCGCAAAGGCGACGTCAAGCAGGCGGGTGGAGCTAAGTCATTGTCAACGATATGCTTTCTTCCGGGCCATTCTACCTTAAGAATGTCAGGCTCTGCAGCATCCGACTGTTGACCAGGACTCGAATCCTTGAGAGCCCGCGCCGCTCCAGGCTCCACAGGATCGGTCCGCGCGAGGCGCCGACGACCCAACTAGGATGCTGAAAGGGCCGCTGCCGCTGCGGCGCGCGCCCTGATCGTGGCGGCCGTCTGCGGGCTTGCGATAGCGGTGATCGGTATCACGTCGGGCGGGCTGACCTTAGGCACCGGCTACCGCCTATTCGACGATATCGGCAACCACAATTTTGTTCGGATTGATCTGCGGCCATTTGACCGATCAAGCAGCAACGCCCCAAGGGACGGCGCCGCTGCCTGGGCAATAATCAGGCTCGGTCATGGCAAGGCGACCCAACAGCAGCTTGGCGTAGCGCCATTAGAGCTGAACATCGCGAGCGGTAGCGTGCCACGCGCGAGGGATTCGAAGGACGCGAGTGCCAACGGGACAATCGGCGTGCCGGCCCGGAGAGCCGAAACCCCGATCGCGACGAAGGTGACCGACGCGAACTTGGTCCAGATCGGGGTGATGGGAAGCGCGCGATCACCATCCGGGCCAACGAAGCGCCCCTACTCACGACAGTTGCGACTATCAGGTCGGCAGCACGCGCATTCTCTGTAATCCGCGCGGCTACGATGTGAGAATTGCGCCTTTGATCCGCGCTGGTCGTGGGAGTATAGGTGCGAGGCCGCCATCGATGAATGCAGGTCGTGCCAGTTGGCGTTGGGCGCCCCGGCACGTGGTGCGCCTCTGCGCCTACGGCACACTGGCGCCGCTCTCCGGCCTCGCACTGATCAACGTCGCCTTGCATGCGCATAGGGCCATGGCGCAATCGACGGCGCGTGCCCGCTCTCGTGATCCAAGACCGATCCGCGCCCCGGCATCGGGGAGAAAACCCGCTCGTCCTGCTCCACCTTCTCAAGGATTGGAGCCTACGACAAACCCCGGTTCAAACCCTTGGTCGGAAAATCCCGCTCGCCTGGCAGCTTCGCGTCGCCAAACGACTTGGACCAATGAATCCATGCTGTGATCTATCAATCCTGTAATATGGGCGCCTTGCTCGGTACCGCGCCCTTAGTTCCAAGGCGATTTCGACGGTTCCATGAAAACTTCGACCTGACGAAACCTTCAAGATCCGAATGATAGATAATGACAGAGAGCATACTCAAAGGTTTTATTTGCAGTTTTTAAACGAGGAATTCTTACGTTTTTGGGAAGAATTCAATCCTCAAAGCTTACATTGAATCATTGTCTGTGAGAAACGAATCAGACAGCGCAGATGGTATTGTAAATCGTGGGAGAAAGCAGCGAGTCATGGTAGGTTAAGCTTCTGATGACATTCACGGCGCGGGCCAGAAGGCATCATGATTATTGAAACTCATTGACTCCAATCTAGTTTCTTTTAGAGTACCTATCCTCCAGAACGGAGGAAGTGTTTTCGGACGTGTTCGGAGTTGGTGAGATGATGCCACCAGGCCCATTCCCGCGCCGCTGAGAACCTACGGAAACGGTTCCCAGCGCAGCCGCCCCTGTTCTTTTGATGGAACCTCAACCGACAGGCGGGAGAACCCGCGCCTTGCGGACCACAGGCTGCAAATGTCGGCGCATCTGGAAAGAGTTGGCTTGTCCATTCCGGGACGATTCTATGGCACGAAACGGGAAATACCAAAAAGTACCGAATGGACTGCTGTCCCCCTCTGCAGCAGCCGCATTTCTGGGCGTGAGCACCAAGCATTTCGGCGAGTTGGTCCTCGCCGGCCTGATTCCGTACGTCAGCGTCGGATTGGGCGCGCGGCGGGAATGTCGGAAGTTCACGATGGACGCGCTTGCGTCCTTCATAACCGAAAGGACGAAGATACGATGTCAATCTATAGGCGCAAAGGCCAGAAGGTCTGGTCCTACGACTTCTGGCTGTCAAATCGTCGATTTTCGGGATCGACAGATACCGCGAACAAAAAGCACGCCAAATGCGTCCTCGAGGAGAAGAAGAAAGATGCGCTCCGGGTAATCGATCAGGAGGAGGCCGCACCTAACTCTTCTTCATCTCGGATGACCGTGGAGATCGCCGCCTCCCGGTATTGGAGGGAAGTCGGACAGCATCTTGCTAACAGGGCCGACTGCTTCACGGATATCGGGCGTATCGAGCGACAACTGGGAAAGAAGACCTTCCTATACACGATAGGTGACGAGACGGTCGCCGATCTGGTTGCGCAGCGCCGCGCCGAGGGGGTTGCCAACGCGACGGTCAACCGCACCGTCCTGGAACCTCTGCGGGCTCTTCTGCGCCGCGCGCGACGAACATGGAAGCAGACTGTCCAGGACATCGAGTGGAAGGATCATCACCTGAAGGAGCCGCAGGAGCGGGTCAGAGAGGCGAGCGTCGATGAAGAGGCCAAGCTGGTGGGCGCGATCCGAGCGGACTACGCTCCGGCGCTGCGCTTCGCCATTATGACTGGTTGCCGCAAGGCCGAGATCGTGGGCCTCGCTTGGGACAAAGTCGACTTTTTCAACCGGCAATTCAGGGTCACCGGCAAGGGCGACAAGACCCGGACGATTCCGATGACCAGGGCCATCTACGACCTTCTGTGGAGCCTGAAGGACCACCACAGCACGGCGGTTTTCACTTATGTCGCACTGCGGTCGCGTGACGGCCACTGCAAGGGACAGCGCTATCCCGTCACCTACAATGGATTGGGCACGGAATGGCGGCGATCGAGGGCGCGAAGCGGCGTGACAGATTTCCGGCTCCAGGACACCCGGCACACGGCCGCGACACGGCTCGTCCGCGCCACCGGCAACCTGAAGATGGCGCAGAAGCTGCTGGGCCACACCGAAATCGGCACGACGTCACGGTACAGTCACGTGACCAATGATGACCTCCGAGCGGGGATGGAAGCAACGGATCCCACGCGAGGCCCCACGCGCGAGGCCGGCGCGACCTGGAAAAGCCGAGAAAATGACGGAAACTAAGGACTTGAAGCCATGTTTGCGCGCTAAGCCACACCTGATCCCAAACCAGATGCGCTACCAGCCTGCGCTACACTCCGAACGGTCTGTTGCCTGTTCATTTCGGTGCTACATGGCAAGTGCAAAAACCTTGCCGCGGTCCCCATTGCGCAGTAATGACGGGCGAAAGGGCGGCGATGCTGCCTTGCACAGTAACGAGGTGGCCATGTCCGCGCGCATTTTCAGCCCAGCCAAAACCGCGATGCAATCCGGCAAGGCCAAGACCGGCCACTGGGTGCTGGAATTCGACCCCGAGATGCGCAAGAAAATCGATCCTCTGATGGGCTATACCACGTCGGGGGACATGAAAAGCCAGATCAGGCTCACCTTCGACACGCGGGAAGAGGCGGTGGCCTACGCGGAAAAGGAAGGGCTTGGCTTCCGCGTCGAGGAGCCGAAAGAGCCCAAGCGTCGCCAGATTTCCTATGCGGAGAATTTCCGCTATGACCGCAGGACGCCCTGGACGCATTGAACGCTGGCCCAAATGGGCTCCAGAGCGAACACCACCGGCTCCAAGCCGGCCAGCGGTCCCGTAGCTCAGCTGGATAGAGCACCGGCCTTCTAAGCCGATGGTCACAGGTTCGAATCCTGTCGGGATCGCCAACAATTTCAAAGGGTTATCCGTTTTATCTTGCCGAAGCCGCCGAATCTTCCCGCCGATTGCTGCCAAGGCTGCGGCGCTGTGTAACGGAAGCTGGGCGGGAATTTCAGGCCCTTCCGCGCGGCGACCGTGAAATTATTTCGTGATCTGCCAAGGCTGGAACCTTAGCGCGCACTGCGCGTTCGGGGCCTTGTATTCGCGGAGCCTCATAAAAGGCAATGTGCGGGCTGGCGAATGGGCGAGGCAAAGTAAGCGCGGGTTGGGGGAGGAGAAGCCAAGCCATGTCGAAACGTGAAATTGGAACGTCCCCTGCCTTGGGGCGGCGTATCGCCGAACTGAAGGCCAGAATGCGGGATGCCGAAATTTCCGATTATGAGATGAAGACCTTTCACAAGGTCGCCGCCATCATGGGGGCAGGCGACGGCTCCCTACAACTGGATGCCGACGACCTGATCGCGGCATCTTTCGTTGTCGAGGCGGGCGAATCGATGCCCAACCGCTGACGTTCAGGATTTCCCTGCATCCGCTTGAATTCGGTGAATGAGCTTTGCTTTCATCGCCGGAGCACGGTCGTCCACTAGCGAGCGTGCCCGGCTCCGGGTCATCTGATCTCGAATTGAAGGAAAGTCTTATCTGTTTGCGTTGGCACGTCATGGCAGGGACGGCTAACGGAGTGGAACAGGATGAAGCTTGACCTGTCGCCGACCAGCTGGGGCAGGGTGATCGCTGTCACGGCCGCCGGCACGGCATTCTTCATTGCTGTGGCGTTCTTCGTCGATTCGTTCAATTTCCCCTGTCTATCGTCCGACGCTGTTCGGCGCGAGGAACTGACCCACCTGCTGCTTCCTCTGATGCTGGGCGGTTCGTTTCTGTTTTTTCTCATGTGGAAGATCCGCCAGCTGGCCATAGCCCAGCGCGACCCTAGCGTCATTGCCGCGGCCGACAGTCTGACGGCGGTTCTGAACCGCGGCGCCTCTATGCTGCCAAATCGAATGGACAGGTCAGCTTCGATCCGGCGGAAGCCCCGCCGATGCCTCCGCCCGGCCCCGCCACCGTGCATTGACCACAGCCTTCGGCGGACAGACAGAACCGCTTCCTTGACGCTTTCTTGTCGGTGTGCTTCCTCCGGTAAGTGATGTATGGGGCACCGCCGGGGACGTTCCAGCCTTCTTGAGCTCCTCGACCGTCCCGGCCGACGGCACGGCCGGGACCTTTTCGGTGCCGGCGAATGAATGGCGAGACAGCCCCGGCAAGGCCAGATAAGCACAGCGATCATGATCCATTTGTTCAACGGCTTTCAAAACCCGTTTGGCGGCAGCGAACGCGAAACCCTGGAGCTGTATCGGCTGTTGAGCGCCGACTCGGCAGTACGTCTTTGGGCAACCTCCTGGCGCGTGTCCGACGAGTTGATGCGGCAGTTTCCGATTCGCCGTATCTCGCCGGCAACGCGCAACGTGCCTGACGGCGGCATCTATGTTTTCGTCGGCGCGCATTGGCGCAACAAGCTGTGGCCCTACCTGATCCGGCGGCCGCGCCGGCTGATCTATGTCTTCAACACCTTTCATCCGAAGATCATTGCGCTGACGACACGCATGCCGCGCCTGCTGGGCTGGCCGGAAGCTGAATTGGTGCTGATCTCCGATTTTCAAAAGCGCATGCTGCATGTCGAAGGCGTCGTGCATCCGTCGCCGATCGATATCGACCGTTTCTCACCACGGGTGGCAAGGCCGGATGGTCCGTTTACCGTGGGGCGGCTGAGCCGGGATACGGCGGACAAGCATCATGGCGACGATGTGGCGCTCTACGAGGCCTTGCTGGCCGATGGCGCTGCGGTACGGATTCAGGGCGGGATGCCGCTCAGGGACAAGCTCGCGCCGCACCCCCAACTCGAACTCCTGCCTCAGGGCCAACTGGCCGCCGAACAGTTCTTGCCGACGCTCGACGTGTTCTACTATCGCACCGGTTCGCATGTGGAGACATTCGGCCGCGTGGTGTTCGAGGCGATGGCCTGCGGTTTGCCCGTGGTCTGCCATTCGCATGGCGGCTACGCCGACCATATCAGGCACGGCGAAAACGGCTACCTGTTCGAAACGACGCAACAGGCGGCAGCGATTCTGGCCGAACTCAAAACCGACCCGGCGCTGCGGGCGAGAGTTGGCCGCAAGGCGCGGCAGACCGTCGAGCAGCTGTTTTCGCCGCAGGCATTGCGGCAGCGGCTGGACTTTTATCGCGGTTAGCGGTGCCACGTGGTCTGGTCTTCCAGACACTCTCGGCCAACGATCCACCCAGCTCGTTTGGCATCGATCTCCACATCGCGCTAAGGCTTTTATCAGGCGAATCGCGGGGCGGCCGGCATCGGTGCGCAAACAGATCGAGCAGGGCTTCTACCGATGACACTGATGGGCGCGGCGGCACTGCTGATCCTGGTCCTCACCTATGCCGGCGTCGCCATCGGCCGTATACCTGGCCTGCGCCTTGACCGGGCAGGCATTGCGCTGCTTGGCGGCGCGGCGATGATCGCCATCGGCACGGTCAGCATGGAGGATGCCTACCGCGCCATCAATTTCGACACCATCACGCTTCTCCTCGGCATGATGATCGTGGTGGCGCATCTGAAGGTGTCGGGCGCCTTCCGCGGCCTTGGCGCCATCGCCATCGAGCATGCGCATGCGCCCTTCATGCTCCTGGTGATGGTGACGCTGCTGACCGGCGTGCTCTCGGCCTTCCTGGTCAATGACGCCATCTGTCTGGTCATGGCGCCGATCGTCGTCCACGTCACCCGCGTCATCAACCGCAACCCGGTTCCCTATCTGATCGCCACCGCCACGGCGTCGAACTGCGGCAGTGTCGCCACCATTACCGGCAATCCGCAGAATATGGTCATCGGGGCGCTGTCGGGCATTTCCTATCCAGCCTTTTCGGCGGCGCTGGCGCCGGTCGCCTTGTTCGGCCTTGTCGCGGTCATCGTCATCGTGCGCATCGTCTACCGGGCCGAATTCACCCGCACCGCCCAATTGACGCCGCATCTCTCGCGCGGCCGCATGCATCGCGGGCAAGTGCTGAAGGCCGTGATTGTCTGCATCGGGCTGGCCATTGCCTTCTTCGCCGGCGTTCCCGTTGCCAAGGCAGCCTTGATCGGCGGCGCCATTCTCCTGCTCACCCGCGCTATCAAGCCGGAACGCATCTACCGTGAGATCGATGGCCCGCTGTTGTTCATGTTCGCCGGTCTGTTCGTGGTGGTGGCGGGCGCCGAAAGGACGCTGCTGACGCCCGACATCATTGCCTCGGCCAGGAATCTCGGCCTGGACGACGTCTGGCGCCTGTCCGGCTTCACGGCGGTGCTCTCCAACATCATGAGCAATGTTCCGGCCGTGCTGGCGCTGCGGCCGTTCATACCCGGCCTGGAGAATCCGGAGCGCGCCTGGCTGGTCGTCGCCATGAGCTCGACGCTGGCCGGCAATTTCACGTTGCTCGGCTCGGTCGCCAACCTGATCGTCGCCGAACAGGCGCGCAACGCGGGCACGCAGCTATCGTTCGGCGCTTTCTTCAAGGTCGGCCTGCCGCTGACGCTGGTGACGCTCGTCGTCGGGACGGTGTGGCTGGCGTTCGGATTCTAGACCCGGCTGCCTGGAATCCGCGATAGCGATGGATCAGCATGATCGAAAAGCTACCGTCGATCAGCAGCACGATTTTCCGCATGACCGGAGCAAGGATTTGCGCCAAGAACTCGACGCCAGGATTGAGCGGCGCGGGCCGAGCCATGATGACTCGTGGACGCATGCCGCCCGGCGCGACGAGGTCGGGTGCGGTTCCCTGTACCTCGAGCGGGCCCGCGGGTCAGGGCGATACGTCGACATGGCCTTTCATCTTGAGTTGGAAGCGGAAAAACATCGACCGCTCCCACCGTGGCGGCACCGCTATTTCAAGCCGCCGCCAATCCCTTGCCTGCCGTTTGCACGCGCGCGGCCGCCGCCAGAAGGTCGGTCTGGGTGATCAGGCCGAGAATCCGCCGCTCGCCGTCGACGATGACCACGGCATGGCTGCGCCCGTCGGTCAGCACCGGCAGCAGGCTCATCGCCGGCGCCTCGGGCGCGGCGGTGCCGGCTTTCGACATCACGCTCTTCACGGTGTCGGTGGCTTTCGTCAGTTCGCGCAAGCCGACGGCGCCAACCAGCCTTGCTTCGGCGTCGACCACCGGCAAGGTGCGGATATTATGATCGAGCAGTTGCTGGCGCGCCTCGTCGATCGTGGCCTGCTCGGGCACTGAAACGACGTCGCGGGACATAATGTCCTTGCACAGCAGCGTCCGGTGCGAGCGCACCATGGCCTGCAACTCGACTTGTCTCAGCAGCCGTTCGAGGTCGTCGCGGTCGATGTCGAACGTCTCGTCGAGCGTGGTCAGCGCCGCGTCGATATCCTCGGGCCGGAAGCCGACGCGCTGCTGCGCCGGCGGATCGGCGGTGCCGTGGCTGTTGGCGGCGGGGGCGGCGACATGCGGATAGTTGCGCCGCGCGAGTTTGTGGAAGAGGAAGCCGAGCGTGACCAGAATGGTCGAATTCAAGGCCACCGGCACGAACGGAAACAGGAAGCCCGCGCTGATGACGGCCGGCCCACCGAGCACCCCCGTCAGCGCCGCCGCGCCGCCTGGCGGATGCAGGCAGCGTGTGAACGACATCGCCGCGATGGCGAGCGCTACAGCCAGGCCCGACGCAATGACCGGATCATGGACGAAATGCGCCACGGTAACCCCCACCAGCGCCGATATCGAATTGCCGCCGATGATCGACCAGGGCTGCGCCAGCGGGCTCGCCGGTACGGCGAAGAGAAGCACGGCGGATGCGCCCATCGGCGCCACCAGCAGGGCTACGTGCGGGCCGCCGCCCATGGCCAGCCCGCTGATCACGCCGGTCAGCGCGATGCCGAGCGTGGCGCCGATACACGCCAGGATGCGTTCACGCAGCGTCGCGCCGGCGAGGATGGGGACAAAAAGACGAAAGGCCATGGGCAAGCTTGTGACGAGTGGGTTGAGCGCGGATTCCGGTGCGCCACGCAATGCAGCCGAACCCGCGGATTTGAAAGTCAAACAAATCCGGAAAGTCGCGACCCGGGAGAATAATATTGCGCGCCGCGCGTCGCCGGACTGCTGCGAGCGGCTCGCGCTTTGTCATCAGCGTCAAGACGTTGCGGTCGTTCTTGCCGTTCCGTCCGGCAGTCGGCCTCGTATGCGACGGTCAGGCAGCGGCTGCGGCCAGGCCGCGCATGATGTCGGTTTTCAGGTCGTCGACATCCTCAAGGCCGATCTGCAGGCGGATCAACGGACCTTCATAAGGGGCCGTTGCAACAACGCGGTCGCTGAGCCAGACCGGCACCGCAAGGCTCTCATACCCACCCCAGGAATAGCCGAGCCCAAATATCCGCAGCGCGTCGAGGAAGGCGTGCTGCTGTCTCTGGCCGCCTCCGGCAAGCACGATCGAAAAGATGCCGCTCGAACCGGTGAAGTCGCGCTTCCATAGGCCGTGGTCCGGGTGGCTGGGAAGGGCGGGGTGAAGCACGCGCGCCACGCCCTTCTCGCCTTCGAGCCACGACGCGATGGCGAATGCGCTGCGCTGGTGATGCTCCAGGCGCACGCCCATGGTCCGCAGGCCGCGCAGCACCTGGTAGACATCGTCGGGGCCCGCGCAGCAACCAAGCGTGCAAAAGCTCTCATAAAGTTGCTCCCAGCAGCTCTCATTGGCCGAGACCGTGCCAAGCAGCACGTCGGAATGGCCGGCCGGATATTTGGTTGCCGCATGGATGGAGATGTCGACGCCATGGTCGAGCGGCCGGAAATAGAGCGGCGTCGCCCAGGTATTGTCCATCATCACGATGGCGCCGGCCGCACGCGCCGCCTTGGCGATCGCCGGGATATCCTGCACCTCGAAGGTGTTGGAAGCCGGCGATTCCGTGAACACGACCCTGGTGTTGGGCTTGATCAAGGCGGCAATGCCAGCGCCGATGCGGGGATCATAATACTCCACCTCGACGCCGAGCCGCTTCAGCATCGTGTCGGCGAAATTGCGGGTCGGATGGTAGACGGAATCGACGATCAGGAGATGATCGCCGGCCGATAGGAAGGCAAGCAGCGGAACGGTCACCGCTGCCAGGCCAGACGGCACCACGATGGTGCCGGCGGATCCCTCCAGCGCGTCGATGGCGTGGGCAAGGGCATCCGTCGTCGGCGTGCCGCGCGTACCGTAAGTGTATTTCTGGCTGCGTCCCACCATTGCTTCGGCATTGCGGAACAGCACGGTGGAGGCATGCACAACCGGCGGATTGACGAAGCCGAAATAATCATGCGGGTTGTTGCCCGAATGGGCAAGCCGGGTGTTGATGCCCACCTTGCCGTAACCCTGCGCGCTGCCGTCTTTCGCCATTCTTCTTCGCCTTGTTTGATAGGGCGCTAGCCATAGTGCCGCGTCATGGGCCGTGCAACAGCCCAGCACCCGCCAGGAATGGACTTCGAATGTGCCAATTCTCAAGGGATCGGCGTCGCGGCCAGGCGCCGACCTCGCTGCCAGGTGCGTGGTGCTGATCGCCCTGCTGTTCCTCGTCGGCGTCATGAACATGGTGGGGGTCGCCGGCATCGCCGTCCTCGTTTCCCCGGGAAAAGGCAGTCACGGCCCAGTTGATCCCGCGCATTTCCGGCGCGTTGATGGCGGCGGCCGGAACGAGGCTCCTGTCTCGCGCGTTCCAAGGCCGCAGCCCTGGTGACAGTCTTCGGAAGGACCAATTCATAGCGCGTCCAGATCAGTAGCGCCAAAGCTATTGCCAAGACGGATTTCGTTACCGCGGCCTCGCATTGTGTTGAATGCGCTTTGCCGGCTTTATTTGCACACTGATCAAATTGCGGGTGCGTTTGTCTGCAATTCAGGCAAACAGGGCAATCGATTTTCAAACACGTTCGGATTCGGTCATTTCCCTTGACCTCACGGGAATTATCGCCTTCGATGCCGTCCGTGAATGGGAGGCAGCGCGTCGGTTGCGATGCGGGGTTCCGGGAATGGGCCGGGATGGGAACTGCGTTCACACGGGAAAAAAGATCAGGGTTTGCCTGAAAACAGAGAAAAGGGTCTGTGGGTCATGAAACATATTGCTTTCGGCATTCTTGGCGCCGCCACGCTGGGGATTATGGCGTCGGCCGCTTCGGCGAGCACGCTCGACACCGTCAAGGCGAAGGGCTTCATCCAGTGTGGCGTCTCGACAGGTTTGGCCGGCTTCTCGGCGCCGGATGACAAGGGTGACTGGCAAGGCATCGACGCGGATTTCTGCCGCGCCGTTGCAGCCGCTGTCTTCGGTGACGGCACCAAGGTCAAGTTCACGCCGCTCAGCGCCAAGGAGCGCTTCACCGCCCTGCAGTCCGGCGAGGTCGACGTTCTGTCGCGCAACACCACCTGGACCATCAACCGCGACACAGCACTTGGCCTGAATTTCGTCGGCACCACCTACTATGACGGCCAGGGTTTCATGATCAACGCCAAGAAACTGCCGGGCGTCAATTCGGCGCTCCAGCTTTCGGGCGCCGCCGTCTGCGTGCAGAGCGGCACCACCACCGAGCTCAATCTCGCCGACTACTTCAAGGCGAACAAGATGGAGTACAATCCGGTCGTCTTCGAGAAGCTCGAAGAGGTCAATGCCGCCTACGATGCCGGCCGCTGCGATGTCTACACCACCGACCAGTCGGGTCTCTACGGCATCCGCCTCACTCTCGGCTCGCCAGCCGATCACGTCGTGCTGCCCGAGATCATCTCCAAGGAGCCGCTCGGACCGGCGGTGCGCCAGGGCGACGACCAGTGGTACCATATCGTCAAGTGGACCTATTTCGCGCTGCTCGACGCCGAGGAACTTGGCATCACCAAGGCCAATGTCGATGAGATGAAGAACTCGACAAGCCCCGAGATCAAGCGCGTGCTCGGCCAGGAAGCCGACACCAAGATCGGCACCGATCTCGGCGTCTCCAATGACTGGGTCGTCAACATCGTCAAGGCCGTCGGCAATTACGGCGAAATGTTCGATCGCAATGTCGGCTCGGGCAGCCCGCTCAAGATCGCTCGCGGCATCAACGCGCTGTGGACCAAGGGCGGCCTGCAATATGCTCCGCCGATCCGCTGATTGAAATGTGATCCGGGAGGCATATCATCTGCCTCCCGGTTTCTCTTTCCAGGGGACGGTCGAATGGCATCGCAGGAAGTTCTTCGCGAGGAGTCCAGCCGGGCTTCCTTCGTCAATGATCCGAAAGTCCGCAGTCTCTTCTTCCAGACGCTTGTCGTCATCGTTCTGTTCGGCTCTGTGTGGTGGATCGTGCAGAACGTCATCGACAATCTGCAGCGCCTGCACATCGCCTCCGGCTTCGGCTTCCTCAAGGGACGTGCCGGGTTCGATATCTCGGACACGCCGATCGCCTACACGTCTGACGATACTTACGGCCGCGCCATCGTCGTCGGCCTGATCAACACGATCATCGTCGCCGTCGCCGGCATCATCACCGCCACCATCATCGGCTTCGTCATCGGCATCGGCCGCCTGTCGCAGAACTGGCTGATCCAGAAGATCTGCACGGTCTATGTTGAGATCTTTCGCAACATCCCGCCGCTGCTGGTCATCTTCTTCTGGTATTCCGGCGTGCTTGCCGTGCTGCCGGCGCCACGTGACAGTATCCATCTGCCGTTTGGTTCCTTCCTCAACCAGCGCGGCTTCTATTTTCCGCGCACCATCTGGGGCGAGGGTTCCTGGCTGATCCTGGTGGCGCTCGTCGTGGCTGTTGCCATGGCATGGTTCGTCGCCCGCAGGGCGCGCCAGCGCCAGATGGCGACCGGCCAGCAATTCCCGGTGTTCTGGACCTCCTTCGCGCTGATCGTTGGCCTGCCGCTGCTCGCTTTCCTGCTCAGCGGAATGCCGCTCACCTTTGATCTGCCGAAACAGTCGACCTTCAACCTGACCGGCGGCTTCCAGGTCAAGCCGGAGTTCCTGTCGCTCTATCTGGCTCTGTCCTGCTACACGGCAGCCTTCATCGCCGAGATCGTGCGCGCCGGCATCAGGGGGGTCAGCAAAGGCCAGACCGAGGCGGCCGGCGCCCTGGGCTTGCGCTCGGGGCCGATTTTGCGGCTCGTCGTGGTGCCGCAGGCCATGCGCATCGTGATCCCGCCGCTGACCAGCCAGTATCTCAACCTGACCAAGAACTCGTCGCTGGCGATCGCCATCGGCTATCCGGACCTGACGGCGACCGCCGGCACCGTGCTCAACCAGACCGGACAGGCGGTCGAAGGCGTGCTGATCATGATGGTCGCCTACCTCATACTCAGCCTTGTGACCTCGGCCGTCATGAACGTGGTCAACGCCAAGATGGCGCTGGTGGAAAGGTAGAGCCATGCAGGAACACGACATGTCCTGGGTGCGTGCCGAGATGGTGCTGGCGCAGCCTGCGCCAGCAAGCGTGCGCGGCCCAACGGCCTGGGTGCGCAAGAACCTGGTCGGTTCGGTCGGTGACACGATCCTGACCATCATAGGCATCGCGCTGGTCGTCATGATCCTGCCGCAGATCATCAACTGGGCGTTCATCAATGCCCAGTGGACAGGGCCGAATCGCACTGTCTGCGCCACCGTTGCGCAAGGCGGCATTCAGCCGGACGGCTGGAGCGGCGCGTGCTGGGCCTTCGTCAATGCCAAGTTCGGCCAGTTCATGTTCGGCACCTATCCGATCGAGGAGCGCTGGCGCCCGATTCTGGTCGCCATCCTGTTCGTGGCGCTGCTGGTGCCGATGCTGATCCCGCGCGTGCCGCGCAAGGGACTGAACGCGATCCTGCTCTTCCTGGTGTTGCCGATCGTTTCGTTCGTTCTGCTGATCGGCGGCATGTTCGGCCTGCCGCATGTCGAGACCTCGCGGTGGGGCGGCCTGCTGGTAACGCTCAGCCTGTCCTTCGTCGGCATTGCCGTGTCGCTACCGCTGGGCACTGTGCTGGCGCTCGGCCGGCGTTCGAAGATGCCGATCGTCAAGACGCTTTGTGTGGTCTTCATCGAGACGGTGCGCGGCATCCCGCTGATCACCGTTCTGTTCTTCGTCAGCGTCATGCTGCCGCTGTTCCTGCCGGCTGGGGTCACCTTCGACAAGTTTCTCAGGGCATTGATCGGCGTGTCGCTGTTTGCGGCGGCCTATATGGCCGAAGTCGTGCGCGGCGGCCTGCAGGCGATCCCGAAGGGCCAGTATGAAGGCGCCGATTCGCTTGGCCTCGGCTACTGGCAGAAGATGGGGCTGATCGTGCTGCCGCAGGCGCTGAAGCTGGTCATCCCCGGCATCGTCAACACCTTCATCGGCATGTTCAAGGACACCAGTCTGGTTCTCATCATCTCGATGTTCGACCTGCTCGGCGTCGTCAAACAGAATTTCTCGGACGCCAATTGGGCGACGCCACAGACCGCGAAATCCGGTCTGGTCTTCGCCGCCTTCGTGTTCTGGCTGTTCTGCTTCGGCATGTCGCGCTATTCGATGTACACCGAACGCCGACTCGACACCGGCTACAGACGCTAAACAAAAGAATAAGGGGATCCTGTCATGGCCACCGAAAACGCCGTCAGCGCGGAAGAGCTCAAGGTCAATGCCGCCAAGATGCACATCTCGACCACCGATGTCGCCATCGACATCATCGCCATGCACAAATGGTACGGCGAGTTTCATGTGCTGAAGGACATCAACCTCAAGGTTATGCGCGGCGAGCGCATCGTCATCTGCGGCCCGTCCGGCTCCGGCAAGTCGACGATGATCCGCTGCATCAACCGCCTGGAAGAGCACCAGAAGGGCAAGATCATCGTCGACGGCAAGGAACTGACCAATGATCTGAAGAAGATCGACGAAGTGCGCCGCGAGGTCGGCATGGTGTTCCAGCACTTCAATCTGTTCCCGCACCTGACCATCCTGGAGAACTGCACGTTGGCGCCGATTTGGGTGCGCAAGACGCCGAAGAAGCAGGCCGAGGAAATCGCCATGCATTTCCTCAAGCGCGTCAAGATTCCGGAGCAGGCCAACAAGTATCCGGGCCAGCTCTCCGGCGGCCAGCAGCAGCGCGTGGCGATCGCCCGTTCGCTGTGCATGAACCCGCGCATCATGCTGTTCGACGAGCCGACCTCGGCGCTCGACCCGGAAATGATCAAGGAAGTGCTGGAGACCATGGTCGGCCTTGCCGAGGAAGGCATGACCATGCTGTGCGTCACGCACGAAATGGGCTTTGCCCGCAAGGTCGCCAACCGGGTGATCTTCATGGATCAGGGCCAGATCGTCGAGCAGAACACACCGGCCGAATTCTTCGATCATCCGCGCCACGAGCGTACGAAACTGTTCCTGTCGCAGATCTTGCACTGAGCGCTCCGGCACCGGTTCAAAACAAGCCCGGCGGCACCACGGCCGGGCTTTTTGCATATGGCGATCGGCCATGGTCGCTGCCGTCGAGGAGAGGGAGCCCCCAAACCGGACACCGATGAAAAAGCCCCTGCGTTTCCTGGCCATGTTGGCAGCCATGTTCATGCTTGCCGCCGTCCTCGGCACGCTGGTGCCACGCCCGCTCTGGCCGGCGGCCGCCGCTGGCGAGAGCACGCGGCGCATATTGGTGCTGAAGAACCCGATCCACACCGACATCGCCATCCCGGTGGACGACGCGGTTCGCAGGCGTTTTCATTTCCTGACCGAGGCCGGCCTTCCGGCCGACGCACCCGAGGTGCGCTACATCATCTTCGGCTGGGGTGGTCGCGCCTTCTATCTTGAAACGCCAACATGGTCGCAACTAAAGGCGGTGCCAGTGGTCAAGGCGATGACGCTCGATGCCTCTGTGATGCATGTCGATGTCGCCGGCGCGATCGCCGAGCCGCATCCTGACGTCGCTGGCTTCGACATTGGCGAGGATCGGTTCGCGGCGTTGCTCGATTATATCGCGGCCAGCTTCCAGCAGGGGCAGAACGGCCCGGTCGTGATCGAGAATGCGGGCTACTCCAACTTCGACCGCTTCTACGAGGCGAATGGCCGTTTCAACGCGCTGATCGGCTGCAACACCTGGACGGCGGCGGCACTGCGCACGGCCGGGCTTCGCACTGGCTGGTGGAATCCGCTCCCGGCTTCGCTTGGGCTGTCGCTGCGGCTTTACAATTGAAATTTGGACAGCAGCGGTCAGCCCGTTTTGCGATCCTGCCTCATCATATAGTCGCGTAGTGCCTTGTTGATCGCGCTCTGATAGCCCCGACCATCGGGGGTGCGTCTCTTGAACCAGGCGACAAGGTCGGAATCGAGGCGAAGGGTCAGTTGCTGCTTTATAGGTCTGAAATGCGGATTTCGAGCAGCATTTTGCCAGAATTCTTCGGCCAATTCGGGAGTGTCGCTCGTATCGACGTCATCTTGCGAGCGCGCTTTCAACGCTGCGATTTCCGCCTTCTGTGCTTCTGTCAACGGAGAGGGATTTGTCGGGTCGAATTCAAATCGAACGATTTTGCGCATAATATCTTCTTTCTTTCGTCGTGGCTCTGCGCGCTGAAATGATCCGTATAACCTCGGTTCCATCTTCTTCTCGATCGGCATGGGCAATAAGCAATACGAGCGTGCCGTCAATCCTACCGATGGTCTGCCAACGGTATTCGCCGTTTTCGACTCTGTCCTGTACCGCCAGCGCGAAAGGGTCGGAGAAAACACGAACGGCAGTCTCGAAACTCACGCCATGCTTGCGCAGATTTGATGCTGCCTTTTCTGGATCCCATTCAAACCGCAATTCGTTCATGCGCAGTAACCACAAAAATGTAACTACAATTCACCATTGCGTCAAGACAGATGGGACTTCCTGGCGGGCTAACGCCTGATGATCCTCCGCTACCTCCATCCGTAGAGCCAGTCCAGATCCGCAACGAGCTTTTCCGGTGGCCGCTTCGCCAGAACCAGGTTGCGGGCGAATGCCACCGGACCCGAGGCATGCCAGGCGAGGCGGTTAAGCGCACCGCGCCGGATGACCTTGACGATGCGCGGCCGCCGGAGATTTTCCCAGATGGTGAGGCTCTGACGCAGATCGGCAGGGAAGTCAGCCACCAGGCTGGCAAGCGTTGCCGCGTCTTCGATGGCCATTGCCGCGCCTTGTGCAGCGAACGGGGTCATCGCATGTGCGGCGTCACCGATCAGAGCGATGCCGGCTGGCGTCGTCCAGGGCTGCTTCTGTTCGACTGTATGGAGCGGCCAAGTCAGCCAAGGGCCAGCCATTTCTACCAGCCTTGCAAGGCCCGCGGCCGTGCCGCGCATGGCGCCGGCGAGGATGCCGGGATCGGCATGCCCGGACCAGCCCTCGGCAATGCGCTCGCCTCTGGTGAAGGCGACAAGGTTGAAAGCGTCACCCTTGCTGACGGGGTAGGCGACCATGTGGAATCCCGGATGCAGGAAGGTCGTGACGCTGTCGGTAGCGCCGATCGCGGCAAATGCTTGTCCGGCGGCGCTGCCGGCAGCGACAGTGGTGCGCCAGGCCAGTTCGCCGGAAAAACGGCTTCTCGGCGATGCCGCTCCCCGGGCCCGATCGACAACCGCGCGCACCGACGACCATACGCCATCGGCCCCGACCAAAAGGAAGCCCTGTGACTGGACGGTCTTGCCGTCCTTCTCGACTGTGGCCGTCACACCATCGCCACCTGTGACAACATCGCTCAAGCGCGCGCCTGTGACGAGCGCAATATTCGGGTTTTCGGCGACGCGTTCGGTCAGTGCGCTCTGCAGATCGGCCCGGTGAGCGACGAGATAAGGCGCCCCCCAACGTTTTTCGGCGGCTTGCCCCAGCGGCACGCGCGCCAGTTCGCGCAACGTCGCGGCGTCCTTCAGCACCACTGCTTCCGGACGCACCGCTGCCGGCAGCAGCCGGTCGAGCACGCCGAGCTGGCGTAGGATATGTGTCGCGTTTGGAGAAAGCTGGATGCCGGCGCCCACCGCGTCCAGCCGCTCCGCCTGTTCGAACAGCTGTGCGGGGTAGCCGCGTTCGCCGAAAGCCAGGGCCGCGGTCAGCCCGGCGACGCCAGCTCCGGCGATCACGATCTGCCGGGGCTGTGCATCGGGCATGATTTCAGCCGCTGGAAATCAGGCGGCCCGGTCGATGTAGAGACAGCCGGCCGGCACCGTTTCCGTCGCCTTCAGCTTTGGCGAATAGCGGTAGAGCGTCGAGCAATAGGGGCAGACCTTCTCATTGTCGTCGCCCATATCGAGAAACACATGCGGGTGGTCGAAAGGCGGGTTGGCGCCCGTGCACATGAATTCCTTGACCCCGATGTCGATCGCCGGGTAGCCCGCATCGTTCTGGAAATGGGGAATGGAACCGCCTGCCATCGTCGTCTCCTGATCTCTTGCAATTGCATCTGGATCATAACCCGTCTCTTTGCAAGATCGATGAAATCAAACTGTTGCAAAAGCCTGTCAGAGGATAAGTTAAGCTCGGTCATGCCTGACCCCCGCAACCGGAATCGGTTACGGGAGGGTATGTGTCGATTCGTCGGACGACCCTCGCGGGCGCGGCGTTCGGACGACAGCGGCTGGGAAGAGCAGGAATCATGAACGAACTGAAGCCGGTGCAGAGCGAATTCATCAATGTCGAGGCGGCGAGCCCGCAGGGCGGCAATCCGGACCGTTTCGTCAATCGGGAGTTTTCCTGGCTGCAGTTCAATCGCCGCGTTCTCGAAGAATCGCTGAACGAGCACCACCCGCTCCTCGAACGCGTGCGCTTCCTGTCGATCTCGGCCGCCAACCTCGACGAGTTCTTCATGGTGCGCGTCGCCGGCCTCGCCGGTCAGGTCCGCGAGGGCATCGTGCTGAAGAGCCCTGACGGCCGCACGCCCGAACAGCAGCTCGAACAGCTGCTGCGCGAGGTCGAGCGGCTGCAGGAAGATCAGCAGAAGAGCCTTTCGGCGCTGACGATACTGCTCAACAAGGAAGGCATCGAGAGCATCACGCGAGATGCGCTGACCAAGGACGAGAAGGTCTGGCTGGAAGAACACTTCCAGGATCAGGTGTTTCCGGTGCTCACCCCGCTGTCGATCGACCCCGCGCATCCGTTTCCGTTCATTCCCAATCTCGGCTTCTCGATGGCGCTGCAGCTTCGCCATCGCAAGAACGGCGAGGAGATGAGTGCGCTGCTGCGCCTGCCGGTAGCGCTGAAGCGCTTCATCCGGCTGCCGGATCGCAAGAACCATGTCCGCTTCATCCCGCTGGAGGAAGCGGTGGGGCTTTATATCGGCAAGCTTTTCCCGGGCTATGAAGTCAAGGGCTCCGGCACATTCCGTATCATCCGCGACAGCGATATCGAGGTGGAGGAAGAATCGGAAGATCTCGTGCGCCTGTTCGAGACCGCGCTGAAGCGCCGCCGCCGTGGTTCGGTGATCCGCATCGAGTTCGACAAGCTGATGCCGCCCGAACTGCGCGATTTCGTCGCCGGCGAGCTCGGCGTCTCGTCGAGCCGTATCAGCGTGCTCACCGGTCCGCTGGCGCTCAGCCAGATCTCGGAAATCGTCTCCGTCCCCCGCGACGATTTGAAGTTCACGCCCTACAATCCGCGCTTCCCAGAGCGCATCCGCGAGCATGGCGGCGACTGTTTCGCCGCCATCCGCGAGAAGGACATCGTCGTCCACCACCCCTACGAATCCTTCGATGTGGTGGTGCAGTTTCTGCGCCAGGCGATGGCCGACCCCGAGGTGGTGGCGATCAAGCAGACGCTCTACCGCACCTCCAACGACAGCCCGATCGTGCGTGCGCTGGTCGACGCGGCCGAGGCCGGCAAATCGGTGACGGCGCTGGTCGAGCTCAAGGCCCGTTTCGACGAGGAAGCCAACATCCGCTGGGCCCGCGATCTCGAACGCGCCGGCGTGCAGGTTGTGTTCGGTTTCCTCGAACTCAAGACCCACGCCAAGATGTCCCTGGTGGTGCGGCGCGAGGACGGCAAGCTGCGCAACTACGTGCATCTCGGCACCGGCAACTACCACCCGGTCACAGCGCGCATCTACACCGACCTGTCCTTCTTCACCACCGATGCGACGATCGCGCGCGATGTCGCCCAGCTGTTCAACTTCATCACCGGCTATGCCGAGCCGACCGCCGAGATGCGTATCGCGATCTCGCCGTTCACGCTCAGAAATCGCATTCTCCAACACATATCGGACGAAGTCGCCCACGCGCTGGAGGGCAGGCCGGCGCGCATCTGGATGAAGATGAACTCGCTTGTCGACCCGATCATCATCGATGCGCTCTATGATGCCAGCCGTGCCGGGGTGGAAATCGACCTCGTGGTGCGCGGCATATGCTGCCTTAGGCCGCAGGTGCCGGGCCTGTCGGAGAACATAAGGGTCAAGTCGATCGTCGGCCGCTTCCTCGAACACAGCCGCATCTACTGCTTCGGCAATGGCCACGGCCTGCCGGCGGACGAGGCGATCGTCTACATCTCCTCCGCCGACCTCATGCCGCGCAATCTCGACCGCCGTGTCGAGACCATGGTGCCGATCACCAATCCAACTGTGCATGAACAGGTTCTGGGTCAGATCATGCTGGGCAACATCATGGACAATCAGCAAAGTTTCGACGTATTGGCTGATGGAACTTCCCGGCGTGTCGTGCTGGAGGAGGGCGAGGAACCGTTCAACGCGCAGGAATATTTCATGACCAATCCGAGCCTATCGGGACGGGGTGACGCGCTGAAGTCGCATGCGCCCCAGCGGATCGCTCAGTTCAAGCGCCGCAAGAAGAACGCCGCAGCGTCCAACTGATGTTGTCCATTTCCCAGGGCCGGCTGCAGGACCGCCGTCCGCTGTCCATCATCGACATCGGCTCGAACTCGATCCGTCTCGTCGTCTATGAGGGATTGGCGCGTTCGCCGACCATGCTGTTCAACGAAAAGATGCTGGCGGGTCTCGGCCGCGGCATCGTATCGACGGGAAAGCTCGACCCGGATGCGGTGACGCGCTCGATGGAGGAATTCCGCCGTTTTCGGGCGCTCTCCGATCAAGCCGGCGCCGAGCATATGTAT
Organism: Mesorhizobium sp. B2-4-17; assembly: GCF_006441275.1. Lineage (NCBI taxonomy): Bacteria > Pseudomonadati > Pseudomonadota > Alphaproteobacteria > Hyphomicrobiales > Phyllobacteriaceae > Mesorhizobium > Mesorhizobium sp. B2-4-17. The sequence continues at coordinate 65,396 of NZ_VFUX01000016.1, forward strand.
GTGCTGGCGACCGCCGCCGCCCGCGAGGCGGTCAACGGCCCGGATTTCATCCATCGCGCCGAGGAAGTGCTGAAGACCGAGATCCGGGTGCTTTCCGGCCGCCAGGAAGCCTACTACTCGGCGCTCGGCGTTATCTCCGGCTTTCACCCCGCCAACGGTATCGCCGGCGATCTGGGCGGTGGCAGCCTGGAATTGATCGACATCAAGGGCGAGGCGATGGGCGAAGGCATAACGCTGCCGCTCGGCGGCCTGCGTCTGCAGGACATGGCGAAGAATTCGCTCGTTCAGGCGCAGAAAATCGCGCGCCAGGAACTGGCGCGGGCGAAACTACTCAAGGGCGGACAGGGCAGGGCCTTCTACGCAGTCGGCGGCACCTGGCGAAACCTCGCCCGCCTGCACATGGAGATGACCAACTACCCGCTCGGCGTCATGCATCACTACGAGATTTCGGCCGACGGTGCAGCCCAGAACTTCCTGAAGCAGGTGGCCAAGGGCGAGGTCGAGAAAGTCAAGGGCATCGAGGGCGTCTCCAAGAACCGCCGCTCGCTGCTGCCCTACGGTGCCGTCGTGCTGCAGGAGATCATGTCGGCGATGCAGCCGTCGAAGATCGTCGTCTCGGCGCAGGGCGTGCGCGAGGGCTTTCTCTATTCGCTGCTCGATGAGGAGGAGCAGAACGCCGATCCGCTCATCTCGGCCGCTGAGGAACTGGCTCTGCTGCGCTCGCGTTCGGTCCATCACGCGCATGACCTCGTCGAATGGACCGGCAAGGCCTTCAAGGCCTTCGGCATCGACGAAACGGAGGACGAGGCGCGCTATCGGCACGCCGCCTGCCTGCTTGCCGATATCGGCTGGCGTGCGCATCCCGAATATCGCGGCAGGCAGTCGCTGAACATCATCGCGCATGCTTCTTTCATCGGTGTCGACCATCCTGGCCGCGCCTATCTCGCGCTCGCCAGCGCCTATCGCCATGATGGCATTTTCAATGATGGCATCGCGCCAGAGATCAAGGCACTAGCGCCACCGCGCCTGTTGGAGCGCGCCCGCGTGCTGGCGGCGATGATGCGTGTCGTCTATCTGCTGACCGCCGCGATGCCTGGCATCATGCCGAGACTGGAATGGGAAAGCCGTGCCAATGGCACCCTGGCGCTGGTATTGCCGTCCTCGCTTGCCGATCTCTACGGCGAGCGGCCGGCCGGGCGCCTGGCGCAACTGGCCAAGATCACCAACCGCCGGCTGGTGCTGTCGGTCGAAGGCGGCCCGAGCATGACGGTGAAGTAGGCAGGCCTCAGACGGACCCGCGTCCGTCAGCCGACCATGCTCCCGCACCGGCCATGGCCAGCGCCAGGAAACCGCCCGCAATAGCAATGTCCTTCATCAGCATCTGCTGGTGCAGGAAGGCGAGCGTCGCATCGCCGGCGCCTTGGCCGTAATGGCCGATGAACCCGGCCGCGACGCAGAAGGCCGCCAGCAGCAGTGCCACGATACGGGTCTGGAACCCGATGAGGATCAGCAATCCGGCGATCAACTCGAACAGGCCCGTGCCCCAGGCGGCGAGCGTTGGCAGCGGCAGGCCGAGGCCGGCGAAATAATTGATTGTGCCGGCGATGCTGCTGAGTGCCTGGAAGCCGGACGGCACGAACAGCACGGCAAACAGCAGCCGCGAAACCAGGAGCAATGCATTGCGGTTCATGGCTACTCCCTTGCCGGCGCCCCGGTCAGGGCCACACCGGCTACCGTCCACCTTACGCCTGCGGGACTGCGGCCGAAACCACCGCGGCGCTTGTTTTGGACAACGAAAAAGCGGCGCGGAAAATTCCGCGCCGCCTGAATTCAGATCGTTGGGAGGATGGAATTTCAGCCGCGCTTGGCGTCGATCGAGTAGGCGCCGGCGCCCAGCGCCGCAAGCAGGATGAAGCCGCCGGTGAGGCCGAGATTCTTCTCCAGCATCAGCATCTGGATCTGGTCCGAGAAGTTGAGATGCGCGATGGCGGTGGCGGCGAGCGTGAAGATGGCGAGCACGATCGCCACAATGCGGGTCTGAAAGCCGACCAGAATGGCGAGGCCGCCGAAGAATTCCAGCAGGCCCGAACCGATCGCGGCGACCATCGGCAGCGGCAGGCCGATACCGCCGAACCATTGCGCGGTGGCGGAAATCGCGGTCAGCTTGGCGAAGCCCGAAAGGATGAACAGGATTGAGAGAAGGACGCGGCCTGCGAGGATCGCGCCCGAGGCGTTGGATGCGGTGCCGGTGCCGGCGACAGAAGTGTTGGTGGACATGGTGGCTCTCCGAATGGGTTGAATGCCAATCAAATAGACCATGCCAACTGTTCACCAAAGACGCCTGTGTGGCGACACATTGTTCACAGGTTGTACGTTCTCGTGGCCGGGCAAGGCGCGCAAAATTCGTGCCGGGCTGTGCGACGACGGGGTAAAATTCTCCCGCCGAAAAATACCTTATCCCGGATGCGTCATGTCCTCCGGTCGCACCAGCCGGTCATAATCGGCTTCGCTGACCAGGCCGGTGGCCAGCGCTTCCTCGCGCAGCGTGGTGCCGTTCTTGTGCGCGGTCTTGGCGATCTTTGCGGCGTTGTCGTAGCCGATGGTGGGCGCCAGCGCCGTCACCAGCATCAGCGAGCGGTCGAGCGCCGCCTTGATGTTGTCTTCCCGCGCCTCGATGCCGATCACGCAGTTGTCGGTGAAGGAAACCGAAGCGTCGGCGAGCAACTGCACCGACTGCAGGAAGTTGTAGGCCATCAGCGGGTTGTAGACATTGAGCTCGAAATGGCCCTGGCTGCCGGCGAAGGTCAGCGCTGCATTGTTGCCGAACACCTGCACGCAGACCTGCGTCATCGCCTCGCACTGCGTCGGATTGACCTTGCCCGGCATGATCGAGGAGCCGGGCTCGTTCTCCGGCAGCGACAGCTCGCCAAGGCCCGAGCGCGGGCCCGAACCGAGGAAGCGGATGTCGTTGGCGATCTTGAAGAGTGCTGCGGCAGTCGCATTGATGGCGCCGTGCGAGAACACCATGGAATCGTGGGCCGCCAGCGCCTCGAACTTGTTCGGCGCGGTGACGAAGGCGATGCCGGTGATGGCGGCGATCCGGTCCGCAACCCTTTCGGCGAAGCCGACCGGCGCGTTGAGGCCGGTGCCGACGGCGGTGCCGCCCTGCGCCAGTTCCTGCAGGCCGGGCAACGTCATCTCGATGCGCTTGATCGAGGAGGCGATTTGCGCCGCATAGCCGGAAAACTCCTGGCCGAGGGTGAGTGGGGTGGCATCCTGCGTGTGCGTGCGGCCGATCTTGATGATGTGATTGAAGTCTCGGCTCCTGGCGGCGAGCGCCTTGTGCAGGTGGTGCAACGCGGGAATCAGGTGATGCACGATCTGCTCGGCACAGGCAATGTGCATGGCCGTCGGATAGGTGTCGTTCGACGACTGGCTCATATTGACGTGATCGTTGGGATGCACCGGCTTCTTCGAGCCCATGACGCCGCCCAGCATTTCGATCGCCCGGTTGGAAATCACCTCATTGGCGTTCATGTTGGACTGCGTGCCTGAGCCGGTCTGCCAGACCACCAGCGGGAAATGGTCGTTGAGCTTGCCGTCGATGACCTCTTGCGCGGCCTCGACGATCACCTTGCCGATCGCGGGATCGAGCCGCTTCAGGTCCATGTTGGCTTCCGCCGCGGCCCGCTTGACGATGCCGAGCGCGCGCACGATCGAAGCCGGCTGCTTTTCCCAACCAATCTTGAAATTGCTTAGGGAACGCTGCGCCTGCGCACCCCAATAACGGTCGGCGGCGACTTCAATAGGCCCGAACGTATCGGTTTCGGTTCTGGTCTTTGACGTGCTCACAAGGTTTCTCCTTCTCGAAGTCGGCAACGGCGTATCGCGTTGCACAAATGGCTTCAAGCAGAGATTGTGTGCGGCGAGGATGCAAATCGGTTGAAGAAGGTGCTCCGGTAATACGCTTCGCAGGCAGCCGAACCGTGGTTAGGCGCTAGGCTATCCCACGGTATGAACTTCGCCGGTCGCTGGTCCCCTTGCATCCGCCTCGTCAACGGGTTAGCCGCCTTAACGAACGAGCCGTACACGGTCACGTCGGACCAAGCCTTCGGATCTAAATCGGTCGCTGCGAGAGCGTCTTCAAGATGGCACCACTCAAGACGGGACTGAATGCGCTTCCCATCGCTGTCGATGTCGCCGAGGTCGGCAGGCGTTTTCTGCCTGGGCTCAATCGCGGCGAGATCCACTGCCGTTTCGAGGGCGGCAAGCTCAGGGTGCGCTCCCGCGCCGCCTGGCTTAAGAGGCACGTGCAGGTCTTGACCCTCATTGCCGAGGCATTGGCATCCCTTGGCCTCCGCAGCCTGCCACCGTTCTATATGCTTCTCGGCGATACGCCGTCGCGCAGAAGGCATCGCTATTTCCGCACGCGTTTCGCCTTCTCCTAGGCTGATGGCTATGGCGAGGTGGCCGCGCCCGATTTCGTTTTCGATGGCTGGCCGGACGCGAAGTTCGACGACTATGACCGGAAGACGAGCGCGATGGCGGCTGCGTCGGAAGAGCCGCCGCGCGATGACAGGTTGTTCTGGGCTGGGCGCTGCATGAACGGTGCCCGCAAAAAGGATTGTCGAGATCGCGTCGGCCCGCCCGGACCTCATCGAGGCGTATGACACCGAGCAGAATTACGATGTCGCCATCAATCGGTATTCCACCAGCTTCAGGACGATGGAAGACCAGGTCGCCACCTACAGATACATGATCGACGTCGAAGGCGCCGGTTATAGCGGCCGCTTCAAAATGCTGCTCCACACCAAGCGGGTGGTGCTGTTGCAGGACAGGCCATGGCGAGAGTGGTTCTTCGACGATATCGAGCCGTTTCGCCACTATGTTCCGGTGGCGCGCGATCTGTCTGATCTGGCTGAGCGCATCGAATGGCTGCGCGCCAATCCGAAGTTGGAAGCCGAAATCGCCGCGGAAGCGCGGCATTTCGCGCAGACCCGCTTGACGCGCGCGGCAGCCGTGGCGGCCTGGGCGAAGCTCCTTCAGGATCACGCGGCGGCTGGCGGCAATCTGAAGTCCGGTCTTCAGCGGCGCAAGCGCACGACCGGCTGGCCTGACTGATGGCGCGGCGCAGGGCCGGCGAGTGGTGCCAAGCGCTTGGATCGGCGTGGTGATACCGCGCGATGTCGCTTGGCATTCCTATGCGAGGCAAGTCCAGCAGGCGGACAATAGGTTTGAGCCAGGTATGGGCGGATTGATCCAACGCAAGGACAAGGGCGTCTGGCGGCGCAACCTATGCACCACCGTTTGGGCCATTCATTGGTTCCAATAGGCCTGCAAACGGGCGATTGGCGGCCGGACCGCACCGGCCTGCGGGAAGGAGCGTCACCGTGAAGAGAGTGGTGAGAAATGCAGCGCTTTCGTTTGCCGTAGTGATTGTGACAGCCGGCGCCGCGCAGGCCGCCAGCGTTGTCCAGGTTCTGTTGTGGGACAGGTAGCGAATATGGCGATGCCTACAGATTTGGCCCATGGGCCGCCAAATCTCGACATGTCGAAGGCCACCATGGGTATTTGGGCCACACCGTCCATGAGATGATCGTGATGAATCCGGCTGATCCCGGCAAACCGTTGCCTTACCTCACCGCCGAGAACCGGGTCGATGAGGACAAGGCCGGTGACAAGGGAGAGGTTTCAGAACTCGATCCGGGTGCTTCGGGCGTTCTTACGGTGGACTTGAAGGCTGGCAGATACGTGCTCGTCTGCAATATCCCTGGTCACTTCGCAGCGGGGATGTGGACCGAGTTCATCGTCAAGCCGTAGCAGGCGAAATGTCGATGGCCAAACCAATTTGCCGTGGCCGACGGCTGTTCGCGATGGTCTGCTTGCCAAGGCTCACTTGCCAAGCAGCGATCTCGATGTCGGCGAGAGTCGCAAGATTTCCGTCGGCTTGGTCAAATCCGGCTCGGCCTTGCCGAGGAACGCTTCCCAGCCCGGTGAGGTCGCAAGCACGGTTTCGTGGCGAGCTTGCGCTTCCGCGGTTTCAAAACCCAAGATGCTGACAAACACGCTTTCGTTAGTCCTTACCGGAAGCCGCGGAAAGCTGTTCTCGGCATGTTCGGTAACAAAGGCTGCGAGCAAAGATGCTCCCGATGCTGTCAGTACCGGCGCCGCTTCGGCTTCGAAGCGGCCGATGAAACCGGCCTCGGCCCCCGGTCGCAAATGATGAATCCAGATGACAACAAGGCCGGCCAGGCGCTTGTTTCGGAGGGGTTTTTCGCCAAAGGACGAGCCGGCCCGCTCCGCGCCCGAAAGGTCAAGGCCGGCGCCCGCCCAAGCCGGCTTCAGTAGCAGCACATCGTCGGAATCGATCATTGTCGCATTGGCTGCATCACGGTGCGCCGCCCAGATCGGTCCGCCGTAGAACGCGGTCAGCGCATCCTTGCGTGCGTCCATGCTGTCGAAACCGCGCAGCCAGACGAACATGTCCGGCCGGTCCAGATCGCGGAATTGGCCGATGACAGTCATCCCGCTCGCCTCCTGGCTCTCGACGAACTGCCGGTCGAAAAGGGCAATCAGCGTTTCACGCTGCCCGGGCTTTAATGTGTATTGCCGCAACTCGACGACAGGCGAGGCGAGCGCCGTCTCCGGCGTGATGTTCAGAGGCAGGTTCATCGGGAAGCTCCTAAACAGATTGATCGTCCTGTTTATAAACAGACCGGTTGTCCTGTTTTGTCAACATGCTATTGTTGGCCAATGTCAGCAGAGACGACCAGTCGAACAGCACCCGGGCGCCGAAAACGCGTCAACGACCCCGAGGGCATGCGCAGGAAGGTGCTCGACGTGGCCGAGGAATCATTTCAGGCGCGCGGCTATCACGCTTCCAGCCTGGGCGACCTGATGACGGCGGCGGGTGTCAGCGGCGGCGCCCTGCATCATCATTTCCCGACCAAGAAGGCACTGGCGCTGGCGGTGATCGATGAGCGCGTCGCGGCGGCGGTCGAGAAGACCTGGATCGCGCCGATGCAGGCGGCGGCTTCGGCCCGCGATGGCGTGCGGGCTGTGTTCGAGACCGTGGCGGCGGAACTGGAGCGGCAGGGTTTCGTGCGCGGCTGTCCGCTCAACAATCTCGCGCATGAACTGTCGCTCGCCGATCCCGATTTCCGCGCGGCCTTTGCCGACATCTTTGCCGCGTGGCGTCAGGCGCTCGCCGACAAGATCAGGGCCGACCAGCAGGAGGGCAGGGAGCAAGGCACCGATCCCGCGCGTTTTGCGGCACTTGCCGTGGCCACCTATTCCGGCGCCATGTCGATGGCCAAGGCGACGCAGGACGCCGCCGTGCTGCGCGACTGTCTGACGGCCCTGGAATGGAGCGCCCAAACTGCATTATCCCAAGGCGAGTTGGGGGCAAGGCGGCGGCGTAGAGTGGTGCGGCGAAATGGCACCGTCTGAGGCGGTTGGATCACCACAGCATGGCGGCCTGCAGATCCGGCGAATAAAGCCCATGCCGACCGGACGCGCTTTTCATAGCATTCCCCGTTTCTTTCAAATAGAAACAAGTGCCGGTGGAAGGGGCAGATGTTCATCGCGATGTCGATGGCCAAGGCCGTGGTGAAACTGGACGGACAGACGCCGTTTGTGCTGAAATTCTGCCGATGATAAATCACCTGCGGCCAACATTGTTTTCACGACGCAGCTTTCTGGCGCAGGCCGCGGGTTTTGCCGTGGCGGTTTCACGTCCGGCATTCAGCCAGACCGGGCAGCGCATCCAGCCCATCGACGCCACGTTCCTGTTCATCGCCGATGTCCATGCCTGCCGCATGGCGAACGGCTTGAGCCCCAACTGCCTGCAGGAAGGCAAGACCGACGCCGCAATGCTGCGCAATGTCGCGGCACTGAACGCCATCGCCGACAAGGATTGGCCGGCCGAGATCAACGGTGTCGCCACCGGCTTGCGTTCGGCAGGCAACCGGATCGGCATGCCGATCGGCCTCGTCGTCGGCGGCGACATGACCGACGATGGCGGTGGCCAGATCACCCAGCCGAGCGAGGGCACGCAACTTCTCCAGTTCAGCCAGCGCTACCAGCAAGGCGTCGGCCCGGACCGCGTCCGCATGCCGGTCTATGTCGGGCTCGGCAACCATGATCTCGACCAGAACGGCCCGCCGAACCATGTCGATTGGTATCGGTGCGAAATGCGCGACTATGTCGAGGTCAACCACCGCGCCGGGGTGTTTTTCAAGCCGCCTGTCCCGGCCACGAGCTATGATGTCGAGACCGACTGCTATTCATGGTATTGGGGCGGTCTGCATCTCGTCCAGACGCATCGTTTCGCCGGCGATACCGGCCACGGTGCTGACAGCAGCCTGCCATGGCTCAAGCAGGATCTGGCGACCTACGCGGCCGATGGCCGCCCCGTCATCCTGTTCCAGCACAATGGCTGGGATACTTTTTCGACAGAGCGCTGGGATCCTGCCAAGCGGACCTACGACGATGAGGGCGCCGGTGCGCCGCACTGGTGGGGCGATGCCGACAGGCAGGCGCTGATAGCGATGCTGAAGGGGTACAATATCGTTGGAATCTTCCATGGCCACCAGCACGAAACGTCGCTGGTCTACCGCCGTGACGGGCTCGACCTGTTCAAGCCGAAGGCTGCCTTTATGGGCGGCTTCGCGCTGGCCAGGGTGACCAGCGACGGCATGGACCTGGTGTTGGGTGAGGCGCGCGATGATCATGGCGAGGTCGCCTTCACCAATGCTTTCAGCAAGGGTTGGAGCACATGAAAAACGCGGCTTTGGCAGCCGCCTTTCCTGATGGACAGAACCAGGTCTGGCTGGGGGTCAGAGGACCTTCCTAACCTTGTCCTTCAAGTCGCCATAGGTCTTCTGCACCTTGCCCGCGGCCTTGTCCGCCATGCCCTCGGCTTGGGTCCGCCTGTTGCCGGTCGCCTTGCCGGCAGCCTGTTTGACCGAGCCCTTGATCTGCTTGGACATGCCCGCGACCTGATCCTTGTTCACCATTTTCCGCATCTCCTGGAAGTGCGAATTCGGAGGAATTCGTCCGCGCGGAACAAACGGGCCAGTGTCTGTTAAGTTCCAAGCATTGTCCCGCAAGCAAATGAGTGCGAGCAGCCGCTTCCGGCGGCAAGGCTGACCGGCTAGGTTGCCGAGACGCACGCGCCAAAGGTTTCCTGGACGGTCGTGCGCATGGGGAGAGAAATGGCGAACTTCACGCTCTACATCGGCAACAAGTGCTTCTCCTCATGGTCGCTTCGGCCATGGCTAGCGATGAAGCATCTGGAGATCCCGTTCGAGGAAGGTTTTGTGCGGCTGCGCACGCCCGAAACTGCCGCCAACCTCGCCAAAGTGTCGCCGACCGGTCAGGTGCCGGTGCTGAATCACAAAGGCAGGGTCGTCTGGGAAACCCTTGCCATCCTTGAATATCTTGCCGACGTTTTTCCGGACAAGAACCTCTGGCCTGCCGATATTGGCGCTCGCGCTATGGCGCGCTCGGCGGCGACCGAGATGCATTCCGGTTTTCGCGAGGTCCGCTATGGCTGGCCGATGAATTTGCGGCGGCTGAAAGCGCACAAGCCGCTCGACGCCGAAGGCGAAACGCAGCGAGCGCGCATCGAGGCGCTATGGCGCGAGTGCCGCGAGAAATATGGCAAGGGTGGTCCCTTCCTGTTCGGCCAATTCACCGCGGCCGACGCCATGTACGCGCCCGTTGTCACACGCTTCGACACTTATGGCGGCATGCTGGCGCCTGACACCAGGGCCTATGTCGATGCCGTGCTCGCGACGCCGGCGATGCGGCAATGGTACGCGGAGGCGGCGAGGGAACCTTGGCCCGAGCCCGGGCCTGACGAATAGCGGGAAGCGGCCTTCCAGAAGGATCGGGCCAGCCTATCTAGGAGCGTTGGGCAGGGGCTTTTTGGAGATGTTGCAATGACCGTTTCTTCCATGCTCGCCGACAAGGTCGCTCTCGTCACCGGCGCCTCATCGGGTATTGGTGAGGCAACAGCCACGGCGCTGGCCGCCGCTGGGGCAAAGGTGGCGGTCGCCGCCCGCCGTGCCGATCGGCTCGAAGCGCTGGCCGCGCGCATCGAGAAGGCCGGCGGAGCGGCGTTGCGCATCGAGGCTGATGTCACCCGCAACGATGACATCACTGCTATGGTCGGAAAGGTGGTGGCCGAATGGGGCCGGCTCGATATCCTCGTCAACAATGCAGGGGTGATGCTGCTCTCGCCGGCCGCGGAGGCGACGCTCGAGGACTGGCGCCAGATGGTGGAACTCAACCTGCTGGCCCTGATGAGCGTGACCAAGGCAGCGCTCCCGCATCTCCGGGCTGCCAAAGGTCATATCGTCAATATCTCGTCGGTCGCCGGCCGCGTCGCCAATCCCGGCGCCAGCGGCTATGCGGCGACCAAATTCGGCGTCGTCGGTTTTTCGGAATCGTTGCGGCGTGAGGTCTACGCCGACAAGGTCCGCGTTACCGTCATCGAGCCCGGACTGGTGCGCACCGAACTCGGCGACCACATCACCAACGCCGCCTCGAAGGCGGGACTGGACCAGCGCCTCGCCACGATGGAGGCGCTGACCGCCGAGGATGTCGCCGCCGCCATCCTCTATGCGGTCACTCAACCGGCACGCGTCAACGTCAACGAGATCGTCATCAGGCCGACCGACCAGGAGCGCTGAGCAGTCTTTTGGAGCAAGGTTGACGGAAGTCTCCAATCGGCATAATACGTAACCAAATGGATACGCATTATGCCGCAGACTGATCCTGACCGTTCCGTCTTTCGCGCCATTGCCGACCCGACGCGCCGTGCCATTCTCGACCGGTTGCGGCATGGGTCGGCGCCGGTCAACGAACTCGCCTCGGCCTTTTCGCAGAGCCGGCCGGCGATTTCCAAGCATCTGAGGGTTCTGCGCGAGCTGCGCGTCGTCTCCGAGCAGAAGCACGGCCGCGAGCGGCTCTACCGGTTGGAACCGGCTGAACTGAAGGACGTGGCCGATTGGATCTTGCCCTATCGCGATTTCTGGCAGGCAAGCCTTGGCAATCTGAAGTCTTATCTGGAGAATGAATGATGGCCAGCCACGACGGACCTCGCGCCATCGCCGATGTGTCGGCGGGCACAATTCTCGCCACCGTGACGATAGCCGCGCCTCCCGAGCGGGTGTTTCACGCCCTGACGGCGGATGATCAGATTCCGCTCTGGTGGGGATCGGACGAGCTCTACCGGACAACGAGACATACGGCAGACGTGCGGTCGGGCGGCACGTGGCGATCGGAAGGCAAGGGCGCCGATGGCAGGGCGAATATCTCAAGGTCGAGCCGCCGCACCTTCTGGTCCTGACATGGAAGGCCCCGTGGGACGGCGACAACGTCACCACCGTGACCTACATGCTCGAAGCGATCGACACCGGAACGCGGCTGATTCTGCGTCATGAGGGGTTCGGCACTCGCGAGGGTGCTTGCCGCGATCACGGCCTCGGCTGGGAACGCGTGCTGGGTTGGCTGGCCGCCTTCCTCACGGATAGGGCCGGCGGCAAACCGCAGGGCGTGTTCCACTGCCGGCTGATCCCGCCACGGCCCGACTTTGCCTTCACCCTGACCGATGCGGAAAAGGCGCTGATGAAACAGCATTCGGATTATCTGCGCGGCAAGCTGGGCGAGGGCGGTGTCATCCTGTTCGGACCGGTCGCCGATCCTGTCGGCCCCTGGGGACTCGGCATCGTGCGCGCCGATGATGAGGCCGCCGTGCGGGAACTGACCGAGGCGGATCCGGCGGTTCGTTCTGGGTTGGGTTTTCGCTATGAAATCCTGCCGATGATGACCGCCGTGATGTAGGCCACGCGCGCCATACAAGAACGCCCCTCGTGCGTTTTATTGCGCGGGAGGCGTCCTTTTGCCGTCAACCTTCTTCGATTGCTCTCATGAATTGCTGACGGCACATCCAAAACGCCCGATCGGAACATCGGTTCCCTACGAACACAAGTTTTTCTTCACACGCGGCTGTGGCAAGTGGCCAGAGCGTTGCGGCGTAGCAGGGCGGGCATCATCTTTCCCGTGCAGGGCGATCGAATTCCAGGCGCTGGCCGTCAGGGTGTGCTATGCGTATTTGTGGGCAGCCATGGCGGCGAGGCAGCACCCGACAAATTTGAACCAGACGCCGTATTGCTTTGTACGCAGCCATGGCCGAAAGACCGGCCTCGCCATTTTCGGCGCTCCGGACAGGAGAAGATTTTGACCGCCACTTTGCACAAACCGCGCAAGCCAGCCTTGCCGAACCACACGGACGCACGCTGATGGCCACCAAACGCGTGCCGCCAACGCCGATCGCTGCCAATGCGACCATCGCCGATATGGTCGAAGGGCTGGACAAGCCGGTCGAATATGTCCGGCGTGTGCTGGAAAAGCTCGAGCGCTGCAAGCGGGCCCATGGCGATGCGCAGGTGCGGATTGGCGTGCGTGGCCGTGCCGAGTGCCCGAACTACCTGATCGAATATGTCCGCGAAGATCCCAAGACACGGCAGTTGGTCACCTATCAGGACGCCGCTTACAGCGGCAGCACGCATCGCGAACTTGGGCCGCATCACATCGAGGCAACGGCGATCTGGTCGCCGGAGGAAATGAACATCACGGCGGTTTCGGCGCTGATCGGCCGCTTGCGCAATCCGCGCGCGCCATCGCGCTCCGGCAACGAGGACTGACATGGCCATAAAATTCTCCGCCAAGGACCAGCCGGCAGCGTCGGCCGTTGCAAAGCCGGCGAAGCCGGCCGCGGCGCCGAAGGCCGCGCCCGTTGAGGCAGCGACCGACCTGTTCAAGTCACCGGTCGAGACGCCACCGCGCAAGGCGGGCAGGAAAAAATAACGCCTTGCCGCAGGACGCCGATCGCAGCCTTGTCGTGCTTGCGCCGCGCGGCCTTGCGGCGCCCGCCTTCGACTGCCAGAGCTGTGGCGCTTGCTGTTCCTACTCGGCCGAATGGCCGCGCTTTTCCACCGAGGATGACGCGCAGCTCGACCGTATCCCGGCAAAATATGTCGCGACCAACGAATCCGGCATGCGTTGCGAGGGCGTGCGCTGCTCGGCCCTGACCGGCGAGGTCGGCAAGGCGACGACGGCTTGCGGCATTTACGACGTCCGCCCGGATGTCTGTCGCGCCTGCATGCCCGGCGACGACGACTGCCTGATGGCGCGCCGGGCGCACGGATTGCCGACGACGTCGTCGTAGCCGTGGCGGCTTGTGCTGTTCCTCCTTGCTGGCTAGGCTGTATTGGGGCAGGGCTGCGGAGGGTCAAATCGTGAGCATCGAATTCCTGTTGACGTCGCTGATCGTCGTGGCTTCGCCCGGTACCGGTGTTCTCTACACGCTGAGCGCCGGGCTTTCGCGCGGCGCGCGGGCCTCGGTCATCGCCGCCTTTGGCTGCACGCTCGGCATCATCCCGCACATGGCCGCCGCCATCACCGGTCTGGCGGCGCTGCTGCACACCAGCGCGATCGCCTTCGAGACGCTGAAATATCTCGGCGTCGCCTATCTGCTCTACATGGCCTGGAACACGCTAAAGGAGAAGGGTGGCCTCAGCGTCGACGAGAATGTCGCGCCGCGTTCGACCGGCAAGGTGATTGCCACCGGCATCCTCGTCAACGTGCTCAACCCGAAACTGTCGATCTTCTTCTTTGCCTTCCTGCCGCAATTCGTCAGCACCACCGAGCCCAATGCGCTGTCGAAGATGCTGGAACTCAGTTTTGTCTTCATGCTTCTGACTTTCGTGGTTTTTGTCGGCTACGGCATCTTTGCCGCTTCGATCCGCAGCCATGTCGTCTCGCGACCGATGGTGCTGACCTGGATGCGTCGCACCTTCGCTGGCGCCTTTGTGATGCTCGGCGCCAAGCTGGCGCTGGCGGACCGCTAGCGCCATACGCGAAGCGGTTCAGCTTCACAGATCCGCTCCTGCACTGGCTCTTGCGCAACTCCGGACGGAAAACCGCCATGGGCTTTCCCGGGAATTGCGCGGGGCGCTATCCCTTCACGTAGCCCATCGCCTCGACGATCCGGCCGTTTGCCACACGCATCAGGTTGACGCCGCGCAGCGAGTTGCCGTCGGCCATCCAGTAGCGCCAGCGGATCGTCGCGCGGTCGCCGGCCACGAACGTCTCCTCGAGGTCGAAGCGTGTGCTGGGTCCGGTGGCGATCGCCGACCACAGCTCGACGCAGGCGGCCTTGCCGTCGCGGCGGGCGCCGTCCGGCGCCGGCGTGGTGTTCTCGATCACACAGCGTTCGTCGACCAGCTCGCTCAGCGCCGATGGGTCATGACGCTGGAAGACGTCGTTGAAGCGCCGCATGATTTCCGCCGTTGCATTGGAGCGCGAGGCAGCGGCAGTGTCGATGATGTTTTCAGTAGTCATTTGATCTGCTCCTTCCATTCAGTCGTTGGGGGCTGGGCGAGGTCAGCCCTGAGCGTGATGGCGGGGACGCCGGCCGAGCCGGTGCTCAGCAGGACGACGCCTGTAGCTTCATGTAAAGCCGTCTCCGGAATATGTAGACCGATCTACCTATTATGTAGACCGATTGTCATATTCGGGGCAAGGCCTATAATAATGCGCTCTCCTGACAGAGATTGACATGGCGACGGACACACGCACCCGGATGATCGAGGCGACGGCCCTGCTTTTGCGGCGGCGTGGCTATCACGGGACCTCGCTGAACGACATTTTGAGTGCCAGTGCCGCGCCGCGCGGCTCGCTCTACTTCCATTTCCCGGGCGGGAAGGATCAACTGGTCATCGAGGTGACGCGGGCCAGTGTGGCCGAGGTGACCGAGCGGCTGGGCGCGGCCTTGGCGGCGGAAAAAGATCCGGCGGTTGCCGTCCACCACATCTACCAGTCTGTGGCCCGCATGCTGGAGGAGAATGAGTTTTCGCTCGGCTGTCCGATCGCGCCGATCGTGCTCGACGCGCCCAACGACGTGCCGGACCTGGCGGAAATCTGCCGCTCCGCTTTCGAGCAGTGGATTGGGCTGCTGCGGGAGGCGTTCCTGCGGGCAGGGGTGGCCGAGCGCCGCGCGCAGGTGCTGGCGCTGCTGGTCGAGTCGTCGCTGGAAGGCCTGATGGTGATTGCCCGCGCCACTCGCGACCGCACGCCGGTCATTACGGTAGCCGATGAGGTGGCCGCGCTAATCGAGCAGGCGGTGCTTGCAGGTAAAGTCGCCCAACGCGCCGACGCTGCCGTGTGACGCTGCCTCTTCATTTGATCGGCTGCCGGCAACTGCTGGTTCCAAAGAAAAAGGGCGGCATCGCTGCCGCCCTTTGCAAAATAGCTGATTGGCTGGACTAGAAGTCCATGCCGCCACTCAAGCCCGCTTGCGGGCTTGAGCAAAGTGAGTTGATGGGCGTACTTATGGACTTCTTAGAAGTCCATGCCGCCCATGCCGCCCATGCCGCCGCCAGGCATGCCGCCCGGCATACCGCCAGCCGACTCCTTCTTCGGAGCCTCGGCGATCATGGCTTCGGTGGTGACCAGCAGGCCGGCGACCGAGGCCGCGTCCTGGAGGGCCGTGCGCACGACCTTGACCGGGTCGACGATACCCATGGCGATCATGTCGCCATACTCTCCGGTCTGGGCGTTGTAGCCGAAGGTCGCGCCCTTGTTCTCAAGGATCTTGCCGGCGACGATCGAGGCTTCCGCACCGGCGTTGGCCGCGATCTGGCGGGCCGGAGCCTGCAGCGCGCGACGCACGATGTTGATGCCGGCGGTCTGGTCGGAGTTGGCGCCGGTCGCCTTGATGTTGAGCGAGGCGCGCAGCAGCGCGACGCCGCCGCCGGGAACGATGCCTTCTTCGACGGCCGCGCGGGTCGCGTTGAGGGCATCATCGACGCGGTCCTTCTTTTCCTTGACTTCCACTTCGGTCGCACCGCCGACGCGGATCACCGCAACGCCGCCGGCGAGCTTGGCCAGGCGTTCCTGCAGCTTCTCCTTGTCGTAGTCCGAGGTGGTCTCCTCGATCTGCTGCTTGATCTGCGCGACGCGGCCCTGGATCTCCGGCTTCTTGCCGGCGCCGTCGACGATGGTGGTGTTCTCCTTGGAGATCGACACCTTCTTGGCGCGGCCGAGCATGTTGAGGCCGACATTCTCGAGCTTGATGCCGAGGTCTTCCGAGATGACCTGGCCACCGGTCAGGATGGCGATGTCTTCCAGCATGGCCTTGCGGCGGTCGCCGAAGCCCGGCGCCTTGACGGCGGCGATCTTCAGGCCGCCACGCAGCTTGTTGACGACCAGCGTGGCCAGAGCCTCGCCTTCGACGTCTTCCGAGATGATGAGCAGCGGCTTGGAGGTCTGCACGACAGCCTCGAGCACCGGCAGCATGGCCTGCAGGTTGGAGAGCTTCTTCTCATGCAGCAGGATGTAGGCGTCTTCCAGATCGGCGACCATCTTGTCGGCGTTGGTGACGAAGTAAGGCGAGAGATAGCCGCGGTCGAACTGCATGCCTTCGACGACTTCCAGTTCGGTATCGGCGGTCTTGGCTTCCTCGACCGTGATGACGCCCTCGTTGCCGACCTTCTGCATCGCTTCCGCGATCATCGAGCCGACCGAGGAGTCGCCATTGCCGGCGATGGTGCCGACCTGGGCAACCTCTTCCGAGGTCTTGATCTTCTTGGCGTTCTTGATCAGCGTGCCGACCACGTCGGCCACGGCGAGATCGATGCCGCGCTTCAGATCCATCGGGTTCATGCCGGCGGCAACCGCCTTGTGGCCTTCCTGGACGATCGACTGAGCCAGAACGGTCGCGGTCGTGGTGCCGTCGCCGGCGATGTCGTTGGTCTTCGAAGCAACTTCGCGGACCATCTGCGCGCCCATGTTCTCGAACTTGTCCTCAAGCTCGATTTCCTTGGCGACGGTGACGCCGTCCTTGGTGATGCGCGGGGCGCCGAACGACTTGTCGATGACGACGTTGCGGCCCTTGGGGCCAAGCGTGACCTTCACCGCGTCGGCGAGGATGTTGACACCGCGCAGCATGCGCTCGCGGGCGTCACGGGAGAATTTTACGTCTTTGGCAGCCATGTTTAACTCCTGGCAGGGGCTCGCAGCGAGCCCGAAGATTCAAGATTCAGTTGACGGAAAGGCCGATAATCAGCCGATGATACCCATGATGTCGGATTCCTTCATGATCAGAAGGTCTTCGCCATTGAGCTTGACTTCCGTGCCCGACCACTTGCCGAACAGGATGCGATCGCCAGCCTTGACGTCCAGCGGAACGAGCTTGCCGCTTTCGTCGCGGGCGCCGGAGCCGACGGCGATGATCTCGCCTTCCTGCGGCTTTTCCTTCGCCGTATCCGGGATGATGATCCCGCCGGCGGTCTTGGATTCGGATTCGACCCGGCGAACGACCACGCGGTCATGAAGCGGGCGGAACTTCGACTTTGCCATTTTTTCTTCCTCGATGAGAACGGTGAGAAACAGTTCCTCCATCCGGCGAAGCCGGACAACAACAAAGTCCGGCGGCGCCGGACCTGTAGTTAGCACTCACCAATGGCGAGTGCTAACGTGGCGATGAGATAGGCTGCTGGCCTGCCAGAGTCAAGGCGCGCCGAGTGCCTCTTTCCATCATGATGGTGAACTCACCGAAGCTTGGCCGAACCGAGGACCAGAAGCGGGCAACGTTCCGCCGCGGCGACGTGAACTCGGCTTTGACTACGGAAAATTCGATTTTGTTCTGCATGAGGGCAGGGCCATCCTCCTTGATGCCAACAAAACTCCCGGCCGTCCCTAGAACCTCGTTAAGATGTTCACGGCCGGCGCCTCCGATCTGGCCGACGGCTTTGAAGGCCTTATTCGTCGGGCGAGATAGACCAGCGACCGGCCAGGATCGCCCTCACGCCGCTCCCGCCTGTTGACATCGGTTGCAGCAATTCATGGGCTTGCCTGCCGATACGGCCATCAGGCCAGGCGATTGCGTGTTCCTGCGGCCGACGCAGAGCGCGGCCGTGCTGCAGCAGTTCGGGCCGATCGCGGTGCTATCCGGCGGCAGGATTTGCGGATCGTTGGCCGGTGTTGCCGATGATGTGAACACGTCGGATGCTCAAGATAGTTGACTCAGTCAAGTAAATGATTGATCCTGTAAAGACAGGAGATGTCCATGACGGTTCACCATCAGCCCGGCAATGATGCGCCCAATGAGCGGATCGATGTCGTGCGGGCATTCAACCGCTTCTACACCCGCCAGATCGGGCTGCTCGACGAAGGGCTGCTGAAAAGCGCCTTCTCCCTGACCGAGGCGCGTGTGCTCTACGAGTTGGCGCATCGCGATGGCCTGACCGCGACCGACCTTGGACGCGATCTCGGCCTCGATGCCGGCTATGTCAGCCGTTTGCTGAAAAAGTTCGAACGCCTTCACCTCATCTCCAGAGCGACGCTGGTTTCGGACGCGAGGCAATCGTCGATTGCGTTGACGCAGGCGGGCAGGAATGCCTTCGCACCGCTGAACAAGGAATCGCACGATCAGGTCCGGGCCCTGCTCGATCGGCTGCCGGCATCGGAACAAGACCGGCTGGTCAAATCCATGCAGACGGTGCAGCGTCTACTCGCCGAAAATGCCGAGCCAACGATCCCCTATCTGTTGAGGCCGCTGCAGATCGGCGACATCGGCTGGATCACCCACCGGCAAGGGCTGCTCTATGCCCAGGACTATGGCTGGGACGAAACCTATGAGGCGCTGGTCGCCGAAATCCTCGTGGCGTTCGTGAAATCCTACGATCCGAAATGGGAGCGCAGCTGGATCGCCGAGCGGGAAGGCGAGGTCGTCGGCTCGGTCTTCGTCGTACGCAAGTCGGATCAGGTGGCGAAGCTGCGTTTGCTCTATGTCGAGCCTTCGGCGCGTGGCCTCGGCATCGGCAAGCGACTGGTGGAGGAAGTCATCGGCTTTGCCCGCGCCAGGGGATACAAGACGCTGACCTTGTGGACAAACGACATTCTCGCCGCTGCCCGGCATATCTACCAGGCCGCCGGCTTCAAATTGATCGAGGAAGAACCTCACCATTCCTTCGGCAAGGATCTGGTTGGTCAGAACTGGAATCTTGATTTGTGATCTTCCGCCAGAGCATGATGCCGAAAAGTGTGAAGCGGTTTTCACACGACGTCATGCCCTATCTCTTTAATTAGAAGCGGATTCAGATTTCAGGTCGATTCGACCTGAAATCATCCGGCTTTCCGCGCTTGGCCAATTTGATCGAAATTGCGCACTCCGCGCAATTCGCTCGACAGATGGCTGACAGCCCCTCGCTTGACAGCGCCGCGCCTCATGCGTTATTGCGTTATGTTATTACATAAAGATGCGTCGCGCGCGGCTTCGGCTCCGATCGTGGCGACTGAGAAATCCGTTGCGATGCAATCCGGGGAAAACTAGGGTGGAATGGTGATGGTCCCCGAGTCGAAAGGCGAGGGGTGAAAAGGGAACACGGTGAGATCCGCCTGGGATCGAGGCCGTGGCTGCCCCCGCAACTGTAAGCGGTGAGCGAGATCCGAAATGCCACTGGCCGGCGAGGCTGGGAAGGCAGGATTGCGCCGAGACCCGCGAGCCAGGAGACCTGCCATCACGGAGTTGACCGGACGGGGTGTGCCGGGAGGAGACCTGGACGTCGGTCTGACGACCGACCGCCAACATCCTTCCGTCGCCAATCGAGAAAGACGGAAAGTTGGGCGCCGCCATAGATCGCATTCACCGTATCATCGTGTGCACGCTTTGCCGCGACATCCCGACAGGGACCAGGTCGGGCGAAGCTTTGTGCACCGATTTGCGCTCGCGGTTGTCGACCCACGCCGAACTCGCGGTGGCGCAGGGTTTCACGGTCGAGGGGGTGGCGTGCATGGCAGGCTGTGCGCGGCCGCTGGCGGTGGCGTTCCAGGCCCCGGGCAAGGCCGCCTATCTCTTCGGCTCCATCGATGCCGAGGCCGACGCCGGCGATCTCGTGCGGTTTGCCAGGCTCTACGCCTCGCTCCCCGACGGCTGGTGCAATGCCGGACAACGTCCGCCGCGACTGGCCGGCAAGACGCTGGCCCGCATCCCGGTAGCGGGCGAGCCAGCAGGAGACAGCCGATGACGGTGCCGCTTCTCGAGGCGCGCGATCTCGGCGCGGTGGCGAATGGGCGGAATCTGGTCCACGCGGTCAGCCTGTCCATGGCCATCGGCGATCGCCTCGCCATTATCGGCCCCAACGGCGCCGGCAAGACCACGTTGCTGCGCATGTTGTCCGGCATGCTCAAGCCAAGTTCCGGAGAGGTGAAACTCGGCGGGCGCCGCCTCGACAGGATTTCGCCGGCCGAGCGGGCCCTTCACATAGCCGTCGTCGGCCAGACCGACCAGCCGGATCCGCGGCTGGCGGTGATCGACTATGTCGAGCTTGGCCGCGTCCCGCATGCCGGCTTGAAACACAGGAGCGAGGAACGCGACATTGTCGTGGACGCGCTGCGCCGGACCGGTTTGCTGCCCCTGCTTGGCCGCACCATTGGCTCGCTGTCGGGCGGGGAACGCCAACGCGCCCAGCTTGCGCGCGCCATCGCCCAGGAACCTAAAGTATTGTTCCTCGACGAACCGACCAACCATCTCGACCCCCGCGCCCGCGCGGAACTGCTCGAACTCGTGGCTGGCTTCGGCATGACGGTGATCGCGGTGCTGCACGATCTGCCCCTGGTGGCGCCGTTCGCCACAAGGGTAGCGGTGATGAACGAAGCTCGGCTCCATGCGCTGGCGGCGCCGCGCGAAGCGCTGACGCAACAACTGATCCGCGAGATTTTCGGCGTCGACGTGTTTCGCCTGCGCCATCCCACCGAGGACCGCGAACTGACCGTGTTCGATGTTCCGAACCGTGCGGCGCCTTCCTGACCGAAACCGACTTTCATCCGACACAGTTCAACCAAGGAGCAAAAATCGTGAAACGCCTCGCCCTGTCGCTCGCCTTCTCGCTGCTGGCGTCGGCAGCCTTCGCCTTCCCGGTCACCGTCGACAGTTGCGGCAAGCCGCTGACCTTCGATGCGCCTCCCAAGCGCGCCGTCATCCACGATCTCAACATGGCAGAGATGGCCTTCGCGCTGAAGCTGCAGCCGTCGATCGTCGGCCTGACCGGCATCACCGGATGGTACAAGGTCGGGCCCGATTTCAAGGCCGAGCAGGGTTCGATCCCGGAACTGGCGCCGAAATACCCGACACTCGAAAACCTCGTCGCGGTCGAGCCTGATTTCTTCTTCGCCGGCTGGTACTATGGCATGAAGCCGGGCGGCGATGTGACGCCCGACACGCTCGCGCCGCACGGCATCAAGACGCTGGTGCTGACGGAAAGCTGCGTCCATCTCGACAAGAACCGGCCCGCCGCCTCGATGGACCTTCTCTACGGCGATGTCGAAAAACTGGGCAAGATCTTCGGCAAGGAGGCCGAGGCGGAGAAGCTCGTTGCCGGTTGGAAGGCGCAACTCGCTGACATCACCGCCAAGGTCGGCGATCGCAAGGGAACACGGGTGTTCCTCTACGATTCCGGCGAGGACAAGCCGTTCACCGCCGGAAAATTCGCCATCCCCAGCGCCATGATCACGGCAGCCGGCGGCGACAACATCATGGCCGACATGGAGACGAGCTGGGGCAACACCGACTGGGAAACAGTGGCGTCGCGCAATCCGCAATTCCTCATCCTTCTCGACTACCAGGATGGCGGCGGCTACAAGAAGCTCCTCGACTTCCTCAAGGCCCATCCGGCGATGAAAGAGACGGACGCGGTCAAGAACGAGCGTTTCGTGGCCCTGCGTTATGCCGAGCTGACGCCCGGACCGGCAAACATCGACGCGATCGGCAAGATCGCCAGGGCGATGCATCCGGAAGCGTTCTGATGCATCTCACCCTGAAGCACAAATCCGGCGCGCTCTCAGGGCACAAGGCATTCGCGCTGGCCATGGCGGCGGGCGCGGTGGCGACCGCCGCTCTCGTGCTGCTGTCGATCGCCTATGGTTCGACGCTGATACCGCTGAGCGACGTCGTTGCCGCACTTGGCCATGCCGTCGGGTTGAATGAACATCAGGTGTCTGGCCCGGTCGGCAAGATCGTCGTCGATCTGCGGCTGCCGCGCACGATCCTGGCGGTCTGTGTCGGCGCGGGCCTCGGCATGGTCGGCGCGTTGCTGCAGACGGTGACGCGTAACGATCTCGCCGATCCCTTCCTGTTCGGCCTGTCTTCGGGGGCCGCCGCGGGCGCGGTTTCCGTCATCACCGTCTTTGGTGACAGTTTCGGCATCTGGACCTTGCCGATCGCGGCTTTCACCGGCGGCATACTGGCAGCGGGCATCGTGCTGCTGCTGGTCGCGCGGGTAAGGGGGCAGGGCCCGGAACGCTTGATCCTTGCCGGGCTTGCCGTCTCCTTCATGTTCACTGCGTTGACCAACTACCTGGTCTTTGCCGGAGACCAGCGCGCGGCCCATTCGGTGCTGTTCTGGACGATGGGCGGGCTTGGGCTGGCGCGCTGGGACAATGTGTGGCTGGGCGCGTTGGGGGCCGGCACGATCGCTGCCTACGGGCTTTGGAACCATCGCAGGCTGGACGCCTTCCTGGCCGGCGAAAGTGCCGCCGAAAGCCTTGGCGTGCCCGTGGCAAGGATGCGCAGGGCGACATTCCTCGTCGCCGCCTTCTCGACGGCAATTCTGGTCTCGGTCGCCGGCGTCATCGGCTTTGTCGGATTGATGATCCCGCATCTGTCGCGGCCGCTGGCCGGCCCCTTGCATTTGCGTCTGATCGCAAGCTGCGCGCTGTTTGGGGCGGTGCTTTTGCTGGCAAGCGATCTTCTGGCCCGCACGCTTCTGCCGCCACAGGAATTGCCGATCGGCATTATCACCAGTTCGCTCGGCGCGTTCTTCGTCGTCACGATGGTCGTTCGAAATCGCCTGTGAACCGGGTGGTACTTGCCCTGTCCGGCCGCATTCCATGGCGTGCACCTTTCGCTAACCATCACCGCGTCCCACGGCCGCGATACACATTTGCCGGCTTCCGTCACGATTTGGCACCTTGAATAGTAAGCACGCTTATTATAAGTATCGCTCATGGTTTCTGATGGCATCGATAGATTGGGATTTTTAATCCACGACGTACAGCGTCTGCTGCGCAAGCGCTTCGAGATGCGCGCCAGCGGGCTTGGCCTGTCGTCGGCGCAGTGGCGCCTTATGGTGCGTGTCGCCAAGGAGGCGGGGGTCTCCCAGGCCCGGCTCGCGGAATTGCTCGAAATCGAGCCCATCAGCGTCTCGCGCCTTGTCGACCGGATGGAGGAGGGCGGGTGGATCGAACGCCGCGCCGACGCCGCCGACCGCCGGGTGCGGATGATTTTTCCGACCGCCAAGGCGAGCGCGGCCTATGCCGAGGTCAAGAGCCTCGCCGGCGAGGTCTATGAGGAATCGCTTGTCGGCGTTTCGCCGGAGGACCGTCGCATCCTGATCAGGTCGCTCGATGTGATGGCGCAAAATCTCGCGGATGGCGATTCATCGTCGGACGAAAAGGTCAAGAATACAGAAGGCGCAGCAGCATGAACGCGGTAGCCAAGATAGACGAGAGCGCCCCCAAGGTGGAGATGGAAGCACCGGCCCAGCCGGCTGCTGCTCCTGTTGCCGTCGCTCCTCCCGTGCAGCCAGTGCCAGCGCCGAAGAAGCGCCGCATGGGCCGTTTTTTTCTGATGTTCGCCTTGCCGGCGGCCCTGGTCATCGGCGGCGGCTATGTCTGGGTGACCGGCGGACGCTATCAGGAGACGGAGAACGCCAACCTGCAGCAGGCCAAGGTGTCGATCGCCTCGGACACTGCGGGACGCATCGTTCAGGTCGCCATATCGGACAATCAGATGGTTAAGCAGGGCGATCTCCTGTTCGCCATCGATCCCGAGCCTTACCGGATCGCGCTTGCCCAGGCCGACGCGGCTGTTGCTGCCGCGCGCCTCAATGTCGAGCAGCTGCGCGCCGCTTACAGCCAGGCAATGGCGCAGGAGAAGTCCGCCAGCAGCGAGGTCGACTACGCCCAGTCGCAGTACGGCCGTGCCGCCGATCTTGCCCAGAAAGGCATCAACGCCAAGTCTTCACTCGACCAGGCCAGGAACGATCTCGACAAGGCAAAGCAGCAGCTCGCCGTTGCCCAGCAGGGCATCATCAGCGCCAAGGCCGCCCTTGGTGGCAACCCCGACATCGAAACCGACAAGCATCCGACCGTGATGTCGGCGCTCGCCGCCCGTGACAAGGCCGCCTACGACCTGGCGCAGACCACGGTGAAGGCACCCGCCGATGGCGTCATCTCCCAAGCCTCATCCTTCAAGGTCGGCCAGTTTGTCGGCTCCGGCACGCCGCTGTTTTCGTTGGTCGAGACCGGCGACACCTGGATCGATGCTAATTTCAAGGAAACCCAGCTCACCAACATGAAGCCGGGGCAGAAGGCCGAGATCGTCGTCGACACCTATCCGGGCAGGACTTTCGAGGCGACCGTCAAGGCGATCGGTGCGGGAACCGGTGCGGAATTCTCGCTGCTGCCCGCGCAAAATGCCACCGGCAACTGGGTCAAGGTCACGCAGCGCATCCCGGTGCGGCTGGAACTGACCGATCCCGACGCCAAGATGGCTCTGCGTACCGGCATGAGCGTCTCCGTCACAGTCGATACCGGGATTGCCCGCGGTTTTCCGGCTATATTCGGTCACGCAACGGCTGGCGAGCACGCGCAGTAAGTCGGCGGAAGCCCGCGAGGACCAGGCGGGTGGAAGCGAATAGCAGGATTGGTCTGATGGGAGGAGCGGGAAGGACCAGTGCCTGGTTCGAGCCGCGTCGTGGTTTGGCCGACACCTGAAATCTTCGACACCGCCCCGTCGGTCCTCATGTTTCCGGGCGGCAGGCATCCGCTCACTCGAGACTTTCGGTCGATGTAACCCCCACATCGATAATCGCGTCCCACCGCGATGAAGGTCTCTCAGGGAAGGCCTTGCCGCCCGGAAACCCTGTGTACACGTTTTTGTTACCTGCTGGAAGTTGCGCGCATGAGCACGCCCGAACCCCTCAAAGAAGTGCCGCATCGCGGCCTGATCACGGTCGCGCTCATGCTGGCGACGATCATGCAGGCGCTCGACACGACCATCGCCAATGTCGCGCTGCCGACGATGACCGGCGATCTCGGCGCCTCCCCGGACAACATAAACTGGGTGCTGACCTCCTATATCGTGGCCGCCGCCATCATGACGCCGGTCACCGGCTGGCTTGCCGATCGCTTCGGCCGCAAGGAATTGTTCCTGACGGCGGTGGTCGGCTTCACCATCTTCTCCATGCTGTGCGGCCTGGCGTGGAGCCTGGAAACCATGGTGCTTTTCCGGCTGATGCAAGGGGTGTTCGGCGCCGCGATCGTGCCGCTGTCGCAGACCTTCCTGCTCGACATCAATCCCAAGGAACGTCACGGCCAGGCAATGGCCATCTGGGGCGCCGGCATCATGCTGGGGCCGATCCTTGGTCCGACGCTGGGCGGCTGGCTGACCGAGAACTTCAACTGGCGCTGGGTGTTCTTCATCAACCTGCCGGTCGGCATCGTCGCCTTCCTTGGCATGGCCGCCTATTTGCCGGTCGTTGCCCGGCGCGTGCGCAGCTTCGATTTCTTCGGCTTTGCCATGATATCGCTCGGCGTCGGCGCGCTGCAGCTGCTGCTCGACCGCGGTGGCGAGGTCGACTGGTTTTCCTCGGTCGAGATTTGGATCGAGCTGGGGCTTTCGATCACCGGCTTCTGGGTGTTCATCATTCACACGGTCACATCGGAACATCCCTTCATCGATCCGAAGATTTTCCTCGACCGCAATTTCGTGACCGGGCTGGCGTTCATCTTCGTCATGGGTGTGCTGATTTTAGCTTCCATGTCGCTGCTGCCGCCGATGCTGTCCACCATCTTCGGCTATCCGACCGTCACCATCGGCATCGTCATGGGACCACGCGGCGTCGGCACGATGATTTCGATGCTCGCCGTTGGACGGATCATGGGCAAGATCGACGCCAGAATTCTCGTCGTCATCGGTTTTCTCCTGACCGCCCAGTCGCTCTACACCATGGCCAGCTTCACGCCGCAGATGGACAACTGGCTGATCATCAGCTCCGGGGTGATCCAGGGCCTGGGCATGGGAATGGTATTCGTGCCGCTGTCGACGGTTGCCTTCGCCACGCTCGACGCACGCTACCGCACCGACGCAACCTCGTTGTTCAGCCTGGTGCGCAATCTTGGCTCGTCGATCGGCGTCTCGGTCGTGACCGTGCTGCTGGTGCGCAACACGCAGGTCAATCACGCCGAACTTTCCGCCTTCATCAGCCCGTTCAACCCCAATCTCTGGGCAGTCTCGCCGGCTGCGGCGGGTGGCGATCCAATGGCGCTGTCGGAGGTGGACCGCATGGTCAATCTCCAGGCCATGATGATCTCCTACGTCAACGACTTCAAAATATTGATGGTGATGACGCTGCTCGCCATCCCGTTTGTCTTCCTGCTGCGCAAGCCGACGGCCGGTCCGGCCGGCGGCGCGCCTGCAGCGCATATGGACTAGGCCCGGCGGCAGGCGGACCGACACTTTCCGGTATTCGATCCCGGGCGGTTCGAAACGCCAGCACTGACGAGAAGAAGGCGCTCGCCGTCGAAGTCGATCGCATC
The DNA here is from genome assembly GCF_006441275.1 of Mesorhizobium sp. B2-4-17. NCBI lineage: Bacteria > Pseudomonadati > Pseudomonadota > Alphaproteobacteria > Hyphomicrobiales > Phyllobacteriaceae > Mesorhizobium > Mesorhizobium sp. B2-4-17. The sequence goes on from NZ_VFUX01000016.1 coordinate 92,066, forward strand.
TGCCGCGACACTGGGTTCTGGCTGTAACCAACCACGGAATTCCACAGGCGGTGATCGACGCGGCGTGGTCAAAGGCACGAAGCGCCGAAATACGAGCCGGTGCGCTCCGGTCCCTACCTGATGGGGAAATTCAAGGCGACGACCAAAATAGGGGCCTACCTGCCGAGAACCAGCGCCCAATAGCGCAGATTAGGATCACGTCCGTCCCGGACATAGGCAAGCCCGAAGCGGCTGAAATCCGGGTCGAGCATGTTGCGCCGGTGGCCCTGCGAATGCATCCAAATGTCGAACAGTTTTTGCTGGTCGAAGCGGCCCTCGGCGATGTTCTCGGCCGCGGCACCTCGCACTCCGTTGTCCTTCATGCGCGAAGCGAAATCCTTGCCCCAACCTGTGGTATGGCTCATGCGCTCCCGTGACGCCATGTAGCCGGCCTGCTGGAGTGCTGCTTGTTCCAGCTGTGCATCGGGAACCAGTGGCCCCAGTCCCGCGGTCGCGCGCAAGCTCGCCAGCGTGCCGGTGGCGGAGGAGGAGACCCCCGCCCCTTGACCGGTCGGCACAGAAACGGTGCCGCAGGCGGCCAGCCCGGCCAAGGCCACGAGGCCGGCTGCGTTGAGCCACATGCGCCTGTTCAGGCCTGCTTGACGGATTTCGATTTTTTCAGCGGTCATGCTTGCCTGACATAGTCGCGATCATGGCTTTTACCGGGCTGGGCAATAAAAATCGCGTGAGGAGAGGCGAAATGCCGTCCATGCGGCGACAATCCCGGGAAGATCGGCTATGATGCCGGCGTTCTTGAAGTGGCAGCTACGGGCGGCCACCCTAGGCGGTGATCGCCCCCCGAGAAAAACGGAGGAAGGTTATGGCCGGCTTTCATGTCATGGCGGACGCGCGCGGAATGCATGTGCAGCCCACGGTGCGCCACATCACGACCTCCGACCTCTGGGACGCGCTGCGGCTCGGCGCAGAAGATTTCTGGGCAAAACCATCCCACTACGTGTTCCTGTGCCTGATTTACCCGATCGTCGGCCTGATCCTCACCCGGTGGTCGTCGGGCTCCAATGCCATCCAGCTCGTCTATCCCTTGATGTCGGGCTTTGCGCTGGTCGGCCCGTTCGCCGCCATCGGGCTCTACGAGATCAGCCGCCGCCGCGAGCTCGGCATGAACACCAGCTGGCGGCATGCCCTCGATGTCCGTCGCTCCCCGGCGCTGCCCTCGATCGCCGCCATCGGCATCATGCTGTTCGCCCTGTTCCTTTTGTGGCTGTTCACGGCACAGTCGATCTACACCAGCCAGTTTGGTGACCAGCCACCAGCTTCCGTCGGCGCCTTCCTGCGTGACGTTCTGACGACCAGCAAGGGCTGGACGTTGATCATCGCCGGCAATGCCGTGGGGTTTGTCTTCGCCGTGGTCGTGCTGGCCACCACCGTGATCGCCTTCCCACTGTTGCTCGACCGTGATGTCGGCGCCGTCTCGGCAATCGAGACATCGGCCCGCGCGGTGATGGCGAACCCGCTGCAGATGGCGCTGTGGGGCCTGACGGTCGCCGTGCTGCTGGTGATCGGTTCTATCCCGCTGTTTGCCGGGCTGGCCGTCGTCATGCCGATCCTGGGCCATGCTACCTGGCATCTGTACCGCAAGGTGGTCGAGCCGGCGCAGATCCGGCCGATCCGTCGGCCAATGTAGGACGCCTTCAGCGTTGCGCGTCGGTCGCCATCTTCAGCGCCAGCGCCGTCAGCACGGTTCCCATAATCCAGCGCTGAATCACCAGCCATAATGGCCGTCCAGCCAGGAAGGCGGCGATCGAGCCAGCGGTGACCGCAATGATGGCATTGACGCTGAGGCTGATCGATATCTGCGTCGCGCCGAGCACCAGAAGCTGCGACAGGACATGACCCTTGCCGGGGTTGATGAACTGCGGCAGCAGCGACAGGTAAAGGACGGCCACCTTGGGGTTGAGCAGATTGGTCATCAATCCCATGGCGAAGAGCTTGCGTGGCCTGTCCTTCGGCAGTTCGCGCACCTGGAATGGCGAGCGTCCGCCGGGCTTCACGGCCTGCCAGGCCAACCACAAGAGATAGAGCACGCCGGCAAAGCGCAGGGCGTCGTAGGCATAGGGCACGGCAAGCAGCAGCGCCGTGATGCCGAACGCGGCCGACAGCACATAGAACAGAAAGCCGACAGCGACCCCGCCAAGCGAGATCAGCCCTGCTTTTGGCCCTTGCGACAGCGAGCGCGAGATCAGGTAAATCATGTTCGGGCCTGGCGTCAGCACCATGCCGAGGCAGACCAGCGCGAAGGCGAGGTGATTGGCGGTTTCGGGCATTGTTCGTCCCCAGCGGGCCGCGCTGGATGCGCGATTTTTCCGAGCGATATGTGCCTGTCACGGCAGGCGCACGCAAGAGCTTGACGGCGACAGACGTTGTGCCAAAAAGGCCGTGTGGCTTAGAAGCGCGAATCCGACGAGCAGGACTTCAGCGCATCGATCGTCTCCTTGTCGGCCGCGTTCAACGTTGACCGGTCGAGTCCAGAATCAAGCCTCCCCTTCAAGGCTCGTTAACCAAACATCGCCCCGGTCGCGGATTTTGCCGTCAATCGAAGGCGCCGATCGGGCGGACAGGCGGCGGTTCGCGTCGATCTCCAGGCGAAAGCTGGTGACAGCATGGGCCGGTTCGGATAATTCGGACCGGCTGCGGCGAACCGTCGGCCTTGGCACTTGCAACAATTACATTGAAGGAAACGGCATGGCGGATTCGCCTGAGATCGTCGGCTCGCTCGAAGATGCGTCGAAAGCCTATTCGGCGATTCTCTGCGATGTCTGGGGCGTCGTTCACAACGGCGAATGGCATTTTCCGGCAGCCGCCGCCGCGTTGGCGAGGGCGAGGGCGGCCGGTATTCCGGTTGTCCTGATCACCAACTCGCCCCGCCGCAGCGCCGATGTCGTGGCTCAGATGAGCGTGATCGGCGTTCCCCCGTCGGCCTACGACCGTGTGGTGACGTCGGGCGACGTGACCCGCGACCTGATCGCGGAGGGCCCACGCAAAGTCTTCCACATCGGCGCTGACCGCGATTTGACCCTCTATGATGGCCTGGAGGTCGAGCTCGTCGAGGAATTCGAGGCCGCCGGCGTCGTGTGCACCGGGCTGTTCGACGACGAGGTCGAAAAGCCCGAGGACTATGCGGAACTGTTGCGGCGATTGCGCGCCAGGAACCTGCCGTTCATCTGCGCCAACCCCGATATCATGGTGGAGCGCGGCGAACGGATCATCTGGTGCGCCGGCGCCCTGGCACGCGACTATGCCCAACTCGGCGGTCGCACGTTGATCGCCGGGAAGCCCTACGCGCCGATCTATGAAGTCGCGATGAAGGAGGTGGCCGAGGTTCTCGGACGGCCAGTCGAGCGTTCGCAGGTGTTGGCCATCGGCGATGGCATCATGACCGACGTCAAGGGCGCGGCCGACAATGGCTTCGACGTTCTCTATGTCTCTGGCGGCATTCACGCCCGCGACTATGGCGACGCCTTGCGGCCGGATCCGGCAAAACTCGGGCTCTTCCTGGAACGGCACGGCTATCGTCCGGTGTCCGTCATAGCCAGACTGCAGTAGGTGACAATGGTGGCTTTCCAGCATCTTTCAGCAACCGCGCCGCTGCCCGCCGATCTGCGTGGTGGTGTCGTCGCGATCGGCAATTTCGACGGCGTCCACCGCGGCCATCAGGCGGTGCTCGAACGGGCGTTGGCCGAGGCCACGCGGCGTGGCGTGCCGGCCTTGGTGCTGACTTTCGAGCCGCATCCCCGAAAGGTTTTCAGGCCGGACATGCCGCTGTTCGTGCTGACGCCGCCGCCAATGAAAGCGCGCCTCCTGTCGTTGCTGGGCTTTGCCGCGCTCGTCGAGCAGCCCTTCACGCGGGATTTCGCTTCGCTGTCAGCGGAAGCTTTCATCACCGATGTCTTGGAGAGGACGCTCGGCATCACTCATGCCGTGACCGGCTTCGATTTCCATTTCGGCAAGGACCGGCAGGGCGGGCCGGCCTATCTCATGGCGGCCGGCGAGCGCCATGGTTTCGGCGTCACGCTTGTCGACGCCTTTCGAGACGAGGGTGCCGAGGTGGTTTCGTCAAGCCGAATCCGGGGCTTGCTGTGCGATGGCGAGATAGCCGAAGCCGCCAGTCTGCTCGGCTATCGCTTCACGGTGGAAAGCGAGATCGTGGGCGGCCAGCAGCTCGGGCGAACGCTAGGCTTTCCGACCGCGAATATGAGGCTTGCCGCGGAGGCCACTCTCAAGGAAGGAATCTATGCCGTCCGCTTTCGCCGCGCTGACGGCACGCTGCACGATGGTGTCGCGAGCTTCGGCCGGCGCCCGACCGTCGACGATAATGGCGCACCGCTTCTGGAAACCTTCGTCTTCGATTTTTCCGGCGATCTCTATGGCGAGACCTGCCAGGTGTCGTTCTTCGGCTTCCTGCGCAGCGAGATCAAGTTCGACGGGCTGGATGCACTGGTCGTACAGATGAGGCGGGACGAAGCCGAGGCTCGCGCGCTGCTTGCCGGCGTCAAGCCGCTGTCCAGTCTGGACGCGGCAGTGGCGTTTTAAGGCATGATCCCGAAACCCGGTGCCGGCTTTCGGCCGGGATCACCGTCTTTCGGCATCGGGCTTCGCTTGAAGGACTGCGCAGACGAGACCTTACTTTTTCAGCGCAAGGCCGACCGCGATGAAGGTCCAGCCCTGGAAGATCAGGTCGATCGCCAGGAACATGCCGAGCACCCACAGGCTGTTGACCGGCCAGCCCATGGCGATGATCAGGCCCGCAAGCACGCTGATGACACCGGCCGCGACGATCCAGCCCCAGCCGCTTTCCGGGCGGTGGCTGTAGCCGACCCAGGCGCGCAGCGCGCCGGAAGCGACAAGCGCAACGGCCAGCAGGAAGGTCAGCACCGCAGAGGCCAGCAACGGATTGTCGAAAGCGAAAAATCCGGCCACCGCATAAAGCAGTCCGCTGAGCAGCCAGTAGAAGAAGCGGCCCCAGGTCTTTACACCGAAGGCATGCATGATCTCGATGATGCCGGCCACCAGCATCAGCCATCCCACGACATAGACGGAAGCCACCGTGGCGATGAACAGATTGCCGAAGGCGATGCCGCCGAGGATCAGCAGCACCACGCCCAGACCGACAAACCATCCCCACTTGTCTCGCGTCTGGCCGATCGCGTTCTTCAGTGTATCGCCGTGCAAAGTCATGTCGCCACCTCCGTTGAGGTCTGCCAGTATGCGACGAAGTTAGCTTCGGTGCCAGTCCACCGCCAACCGGTGGCGCCGATGGTGCAGGGCAATGCGGGCCGGATGTCTCGCCCTTAAATCAAATTTTACCAAAGCCTCGTCAAAGCTGTCGCCGCAGGATAGTTGTATCGTGTAGTGGAGTGGTCATGAGTCCGGTCGGGAAGATTTCGGTAGCTTTGGCCACCATCATGCTGGCGACGTCAGGCGCGGCCGAGGCCGGCGACGGCGCTTTTGGCTGGCTGTCCGGCGACTGGTATCTCACGGTCGGCGCCACGGGCCTGGTCGCGCCGAATTTCGAGGGCGGCAAGAAATACATGCTCAGCGCCCAGCCCATCATCTCCTTGGGCAAGGCGGGTCCCGCGGTACGCTTCACGTCGCGTAACGACAACATTTCGCTGGCGCTTATCGATGATGGCGGCGTTCGCGCCGGCCTGACCGGCAAATTCCTGTTCTCACGCGATGACAGCGATGCCGACGAGCTCAAAGGCCTCGATCCGGTCCGCTGGGGCGGCGAAGTCGGCGGCTTCATCGAATTTTATCCGACGGACTGGATGCGCGCGCGCGCCGAACTGCGGCATGGCATCCGTGCTCACAACGGCTTTGTCGCCGATATCGCAGCCGACGCCTTCTACGATGTGACGCCAACGGTCAGGATTTCGGGCGGGCCGCGGGTGTCCTTTGCCTCGGCCAAATATTTCGACGCCTATTACGGCGTCGACGCGCAGGAAGCCGTGGCCTCGGGCCTGAGCCAATATAATCCTGGCGGCGGCCTTAAATCCGTCGGCCTCGGTGGCGCGGTGACCTGGAAGGTGACCGATCCGATGACGGCCAGCCTGTTCGGCGAATATTCGCGCTTGAAAGGTCCGGCGGCCGATTCCAGCCTGGTCAGGGAGCGCGGCGACCGCAACCAGTTCATGGTCGGCGTGTCGACGACCTATCGCTTCGACTTCAAGATGTAAGCGAATCGAACGAGACGCTTTATTCCTGCGCCTATCTCCGCTAAAAGCCGACCAATGACGAGCTTTTCGCGCCTTCACGCGCCGATGATACGAATTACCAGCCCGGTGTTCCTGGCGGCCTGAAGGCCGTCGGAGCCGCCGGGAATCTTGCGCGCGACCCGTCGCGCTTTTCCAGATCATCAAGGCATGTCGCCCAAAAGTGGCCCCGGTTTGGGAAAACGACAGGCGCGGAAGTAAAATCAACGCCGCAGGCCGCATGGCCCGGCACGCACATGGCAGACCAATGACCGACGAAACACTGGACACCCCGACGATCGACTATTCCAAAACGCTTTACCTGCCGCAGACGGATTTCCCGATGCGCGCCGGCTTACCCGAGAAGGAGCCGGTGCTGGTCAAGCGCTGGCAGGATATGGACCTCTACCGCAAGCTGCGCGACAGTTCTGCCGGCCGCGAGAAGTACGTGCTGCATGACGGCCCGCCCTACGCCAACGGCAACATCCATATCGGCCACGCGCTGAACAAGATCCTCAAGGACGTCGTCACCCGCTCGTTCCAGATGCGCGGCTACGACTCGAACTACGTGCCGGGCTGGGACTGCCACGGCCTGCCGATCGAATGGAAGATCGAGGAGCAGTATCGCGCCAAGGGCAAGAACAAGGACGAGGTGCCGATCAACGAGTTCCGCAAGGAATGCCGGGATTTCGCCGCGCACTGGATCAATGTTCAGGGTGCGGAATTCCAGCGGCTCGGCGTCGTCGGTGATTTCAAGAACCCCTATACGACCATGGCTTTCCACGCCGAGGCGCGCATCGCCGGCGAGCTGCTGAAATTCGCCATGTCGGGTCAGCTCTATCGCGGCTCCAAGCCGGTGATGTGGAGCGTTGTCGAGCGCACGGCACTTGCCGAGGCGGAGATCGAATACCAGGACTATGAGTCCGACACGATCTGGGTGAAATTTCCGGTGGCCAATCTTGTCGTCGCCAGCGTCGTCGACGGCCAGCCGGCCGAATTCGATCCCGACCTGAGCGGGCGGTCGCTGGACCTGCTGGATGCCCATGTCGTCATCTGGACGACGACACCATGGACCATCCCGGGCAATCGTGCCGTCAGCTATTCGCCGCGCGTCGCCTACGGCCTCTACGAAGTGACGGCCGCCGAAAACGCGTTTGGGCCGCAGCCGGGCGAGAAGCTGATCTTTGCCGATGCGCTGGCCGAGGAAAGCCAGGCCAAGGCCAAGATCACCCTGAATCGCCTTCACAGCGTTTCGGCCGAACAGCTTGGAAGTCTTGTGCTTTCGCATCCCTTCAAGGGTCTCGGCGGCGGCTACGAATTCCAGGTGCCGCTGGTTGCCGGCGACCATGTCACCGACGATGCCGGCACCGGCTTCGTGCACACGGCGCCCGGCCACGGACGTGAGGATTTTGACGCCTGGATGGATGCGGCGCCGGACCTTCGCCAGCGCGGTATCGACACAGTGATCCCCTTCACGGTAGACGATGCCGGCTTCTTCACCAAGGATGCGCCGGGCTTCGGCCCCGACCGCGAGGGCGGGCCCGCGCGCGTCATTGACGACAATGGCAAGAAGGGCAACGCTAACCAGGCGGTCATCGACGAGCTGATCAAGCGCAACGCGCTGTTTGCGCGCGGCCGCCTGAAGCACAGCTATCCGCATTCCTGGCGCTCGAAAAAGCCGGTGATCTTCCGCAACACGCCGCAATGGTTCGTCTACATGGACAAGGATCTCGGCGACGGCACGACGCTGCGCAGCCGCGCGCTGAAGGCCATCGACGACACCCGCTTCGTGCCGCCCGCCGGCCAGAACCGCATCCGCGCCATGGTCGAGGAACGCCCGGATTGGGTGCTCTCGCGCCAGCGTGCCTGGGGCGTTCCGATCGCCGTCTTCGCCGACGCGGACGGCAATGTGCTCAGGGATGACGCCGTCAACCAGCGCATCATGGACGCCTTCGAGAACGAGGGCGCCGACGCCTGGTTCGCCGCCGGCGCCAAGGAGCGTTTCCTCGGCAATCACGACGCCTCCAAATGGAAGCAGGTGATGGACATCCTCGACGTCTGGTTCGATTCGGGCTCGACGCATGTCTTCACGCTGGAGGACCGTCCTGATCTCAAATGGCCGGCCGACGTCTATCTCGAAGGCTCCGACCAGCATCGCGGCTGGTTCCACTCCTCGCTGCTCGAAAGCTGCGGCACAAGGGGCAGGGCGCCTTACGACACTGTCGTCACCCATGGCTTCACCATGGACGAGGACGGGCGCAAGATGTCGAAATCGCTCGGCAACACCGTCGTGCCGCAGGACGTCATCAAACAGTCCGGCGCCGACATCCTGCGGCTCTGGGTGGTGACTACGGATTATTGGGAAGACCAGCGGCTCGGCAAGAACGTGCTGCAGACCAACATCGACGCCTACCGCAAGCTGCGCAACACCATTCGCTGGATGCTGGGCACGCTCGCCCATGACGATGGCGAGACCGTGCCGCTGGAAGAGATGCCGGAGCTGGAACGGCTGATGCTGCATCGGCTGGCCGAGCTCGACGAGGTGGTGCGTCAGGGCTACGACGCCTTCGAGTTCAAGCGTATCACCCGCGCGCTGCTCGATTTCATGGTGGTCGAGCTGTCGGCCTTCTATTTCGACATCCGCAAGGACGCGCTCTACTGCGAGGCGCCGTCGAGCGTGAAGCGCCAGGCCTCGGTGCAGGTGGTGCGTCATCTCTTCGATTGCTTGGTGAAATGGTTGGCGCCGATGCTGCCCTTCACCATGGAAGAGGCCTGGCTCGACCGTCATCCCGATGCGGTGTCGGTGCATCTCGACCAGTTCCCGGAGGTTCCGGCGGATTGGAAGAATGAGGCGCTGGCGGAGAAATGGCGCAAGGTGCGGCAAGTGCGCCGCGTCGTCACCGGAGCGCTCGAGATCGCGCGTGCCCGGAAGGTGATCGGCTCCTCGCTTGAGGCCGTGCCTGTCGTGACGATCAATGACGCTGGGCTCGAGGCGGCGATATCGGACATCGATATGGCCGAGATGGCGATCACCAGTGATCTCGTGATTGCCCATGGCCAGGCGCCGGAAGGCGCTTTCACGCTCGACGACGTCAAGGGCGTCGCCGTGGTCGTCGAGAAGGCCGGGGACCGCGGCCTGGTCAAATGCGCGCGTTCCTGGCGCTACACGGCCGATGTCGGGCAGGATCCCGCCTTTCCTGGCGTCTCGGCGCGCGACGCCGCGGTGCTGCATGAGCTGAAAGAGCTCGGTAGGCTCTGATGCATGTCGCCCAAGAGTATGTAGCGGTTTGGGACAACGACACGCATGCAGTCAAAAAGGTGCACAAATGCCACGCCGGGCGATGCAAATCCGCCCGCGCGTTGCCCTTAACGAGTGGTTGAGGTAAACACGCGAAACTCCGGAAGACAAATTGTCGCCGGATTTCCGTCGCAAGTGCGTGGACGATGGGGACCGGACCCGGGCCGGTGACGATCGAGAGGCTGTCTAGAGTGGGACTTTTTGGCATGACCGTGAGATACAATGCGCGCCTCGCGCTGCTGGCGCCGCTTGTCGCATCGGGCTTTGCTCTGGCCGGCTGCGTCGGCTCCCCGACCTACGGCACCGACAAGACCGCCGGCGAACAATTGGCCGGCGATCTATCGAGCGCCTTTTCCATCGCGCCGAAGCACAAGGACCAGATCGATTATAAGCCGCGTCCCACATTGGTGAAGCCGGCGCCTGGCCAGAAGGGCGCGCTGCCGGCTCCGCAGGACAGCATCGAAACGGCAAGTGCTCAATGGCCCGAATCGCCCGAGCAGCGCCGTGCACGTCTGCGTGCCGACGCCACCGCTCATCAGGATGATCCATCTTACCAGTCGCAGATCGTTGACGACGTGCAGACGGATCCCGCATCTGTGAAAAAGGCGATGGAAGATTCTGGCTCGAGCCACCCGCCGCGCTGGACGCCCGCTGATTCCGACAAGGGCCGCGCTGCCGAAATCCAGCGCCGTCTTGCCGAAAGCAAGCAGGGCGACCCGAACACTCGCAAATATCTCAGCGAGCCGCCGGTCGCCTATCGCGTCGCCTCCGATACCGCGCCGCAAAACGAGCTTGGTGAAGACGAGTACAAGAAGGAACGCCGCCTAAGGAAAGAAGCCGAAGGCAAGAAGAGCGGTGGCTGGTTCGACTGGCTGCCGTCCCTGTAAGACTTGCAAGCTCTTTCAATGCTGAAGGGCGTTTGCGCCCCTCAATCGCGACGGTCCCGAAAAAAACCCTTCAGGAGCAAGGCTGCTTCCGTTTCACCCATACCGGGATAGACGTCCGGTATGTGGTGGCAGGTTTGCGAGGCGAAGAAGCGTACGCCATTGACCACGGCGCCGCCCTTCTCGTCGGGAGCGCCGAAGTAAAGACGGCGCAACCTGGCGAAGGAAATGGCGCCGGCGCACATGGCGCAGGGTTCCAGCGTCACATAGAGATCGTAGCCTGTGAGCCGCTCGCTGGAGAGTTTGCCACAGGCTTCGCGGATGACCAGCATCTCGGCGTGCGCCGTTGGATCGGCAAGCTCGCGGGTGCGGTTGCCGGCGCTGGCCACAATCGTACTGCCATTCGCAATGACGGCGCCGACCGGCACTTCGCCGCGCAGGGCTGCCGCTTTGGCCTCCTGCAACGCCACGGCCATGAAATCCGGCCGCTTCACGCGGTTTCCATTCCCATTATCTCCTCGCCTCCCGGCGGTGATCCTGTTATTGAGCGCATCAACCTGAAAATCGGACTCGATTTTCAGAAATGATCATGCGCCAAATCAAAGTGCTACAGCGTTCGTTGCGCGCCCGAAAGGATGCGCCACGCTGTAGCAGCGCAAACGGACAAAGGCCACATGGACGACAACGACAAGAAATCTCCGCGCCAAAAAGGCCCGGGCAAGAAACCCGCGGCTCCGCGCGGCGACAGGGGCGGCAAGCCATCGTTCGGTGCCAAGAAGCCCTATGCGCCGCGTGGCGATCGGCCGATGGCCGCTGAGGGCGAGCGCCCGAAGCGCGACTTCAAGGGCGGCGACAAGCCATTCAGCAAGGGGCCACGCCCCGCGGGCAAGCCTTATGAGAAGCGCGAAGGCCCGCGCAAGCCCTATGCGCCTCGCGGCGACCGTCCGATGGCGCCCGAAGGCGAGCGCAAGCCGTATGAGAAGCGCGAGGGGCCGCGTAAGCCCTACGCCCCACGTGGCAACCGCCCAATGGCGGCCGAAGGCGAGCGCAAGCCGTATGAGAAGCGCGAGGGGCCGCGTAAGCCCTACGCCCCACGTGGTGATCGTCCGGTTGCTGCTTCGCCGGAGGGCGGCGAAAAGCGCTTCGACCGTCCCAAGCGTGATTTCGCAGATCGTCCGAAGCGTGACTTCGCTGACCGTCCCAAGCGCGACTTCGGGAGCGACAGACCCAAGCATGATTTCAGTGACCGGTCCCAAGGTGCATCGGGCGGCGGTTTCAAGCCACGCCCGCGGCCGGCGGAAGCAACGGAAGAAGCCGGCGAGCGCATCGCCAAGCGGCTGGCGCGTGCCGGTCTCGCCTCGCGCCGCGATGCCGAGGACCTGATCGCTGCCGGCCGCGTCAAGGTCAATGGCCGGGTGCTGGCTTCGCCGGCTTTCAATGTCATGCCCGACGACATTATTCATCTCGACGGCATGGAAATTCCGCCGATCGAACGCACGCGTCTGTTCCTGTTTCACAAGCCGGCCGGCGTCGTCACCACCAACCGCGATCCCGAAGGCCGCAAGACAGTCTTCGACGTGCTGCCGGCCGAATTGCCACGGCTGATGACCATCGGCAGGCTCGACATCAACACGGAAGGCTTGCTGCTGCTTACCAACGATGGCGGTCTGTCGCGCGTGCTCGAACTGCCGGCCACCGGCTGGCTGCGCCGCTACCGCGTGCGCGTCCACGGCAAGGTCGAGGAAAGCGCGCTGGCCGGCCTGCGCGAAGGCATTGCCGTCGACGGTGTCTTCTATGGGGCCATCGAGGCCAGTCTCGACCGCGAGCAGGGCTCCAACGCCTGGCTGACGATCGGCTTGCGCGAGGGCAAGAACCGTGAGGTCAAGAACATTCTCGGTGCGCTCGGCCTCGACGTGACGCGGCTGATCCGCATTTCCTACGGACCCTTCCAGCTCGAGGATCTTCCGGAGGGCCATGTGCTGGAGATCAAGGGCCGGGTGCTGCGCGACCAGCTTGGCGAGCGGCTGGTGGAGGAATCCGGCGCGAACTTCGATGCCGAGATAACAAAGCCGTTTTCGAACAAGCCGGTGCGGCGCACCGAGGCCCGTGAAGCAGAGCCCGAGCGGCCGAAATTCACGCGTGACGGCGAGCGCCGGCCGATCGGCGAGGGCGGGTTGATCAAGAACCGCAAGCGCCGGGAAGGCAGCCGCGACGAGGCGCTCGGCAAATTGTCGACAAGTCCTGACAGAAGTTTATCGGAAAAGAGCCCTGGCGAACGCGGTCCGAGACCCGAACGCGGCGGCTTCGGCGATAAGCCGCGTGGCAGCTTTGGTGACAAGCCGCGCTTCGGTGACAAGCCTCGTGGCGGTGGTAAGAAACCCGAGCGCGAGCAGCGGCCGATTGAGCCGCCCGGCCAGCGCAAGGCCAATGTCTGGATGGCGCCGGGTGCCCGGCCGATCGGCAAGGGCAGGGCTGAGGCCGAAGCGGCCAAGGCCGCCGACGCCAAGGCGCGCAAGGCCTCGTTCAAGCCGGCCTATGGCAAGCCCGGCGGCAAACCGGTCGGTGCAAAGCCGTTCGGCAAGCCGCGTGGCGAGCGTCCGGGCGGCGCGGGTGGCGGTGAGCGTCCGCGCGGCGGTCCCAAGGGCCCCAGGACGAGATGAGGATCGTTGGCGGCGAGTTTCGCGGGCGTCCGCTGGCGACGCCCCGCAGCAGCGCCATCCGTCCGACGACCGACCGCGCCCGCGAGGCCGTCTTCAACGTGCTGGCGCATCGCTTTGCTGGTCAACTGGACGGAGTCCGCGTGCTCGATCTGTTTGCCGGGACCGGCGCCCTTGGTCTGGAGGCACTGTCACGCGGGGCATCCTATGGCGTCTTCATCGAGGAGTCGGCCGAAGGCCGTGGCCTGATCCGCGATAATGTCGAGGCCTTCGGCCTGACCGGCCGCACCAAGATCTTCCGCCGCGACGCAACCGCCCTCGGCGAGGCAGGCACGCTGGCGCCGTTCGGTCTCGTCTTCGCCGATCCGCCCTATGGCAAGGGTCTTGGCGAACGTGCCCTGCGGTCGGCCAGTGCCGGCGGCTGGCTGCGCCCCGGTGCACTGTGCGTGGTTGAGGAGACGTTGGCGGTTCCATTTGAACCCGGCCCCGGCTTTTCGGTGCTTGATGAGCGCAACTACGGCGAGACCGTCATCCGCTTCATCGAGGCTGCGTGACACGCCTGCGCCCGGCGGCGGCCTCTTTGCCGCCGCCTTTGCCGGCAACATAGCCAACAATTCACTTTGCTTGTCACAGACAGCTTGCCTATCGTCTTGCCGAGGAGACCGGAGCCATTGATGACACAAAGGGCCGAATGGCTGCGGATGGCACTGCTGACGACGTCGCTGGCCTTTACCATGACCGGCCCGGTGCTGGCCGACGGCCCGGTATTGCCCAATACGGTGCCGGCCGAGTTCAAGGTGACGGATTTCCTGCTCGACAACGGCATGGAAGTGGTCGTCATTCCCGACCACCGCGCGCCGATCGTCACCCATATGGTGTGGTACAAGATCGGCAGTGCCGACGAGCCGCCGGGCAAATCCGGCATCGCTCATTTCTTCGAGCATCTGATGTTCAAGGCGACGACCAATCACGCGGCCGGCGAGTTTGACCGCGCCGTCTCCGATATTGGCGGCTCCAACAACGCTTTCACCTCCTACGATTACACCGCTTTCCACGAGACGGTGGCGCCATCGGCGCTCGAGTTGATGATGAGCTTCGAAGCCGACCGCATGCGCAACCTCGTCCTGACCGATGACGTCATCAAGACCGAGCGCGATGTTATTCTCGAGGAGCGCCGCTCGCGCATCGACAACAATCCGCAGGCGGTGCTCGACGAGGAAGTCGATGCCACGCTGTGGCAGAATCAACGCTATCGCATTCCGGTCATCGGCTGGATGCAGGAGATGGAGCAGTTGAACCGCACCGACGCGGTGGCCTTCTACAACAAATACTACCGGCCCAACAACGCCGTGCTGATCGTGGCCGGTGATGTCGAACCCGACACCGTGAAGGCGCTCGCCGAGAAGACCTATGACAAGGTGGCCCGCGGGCCGGACCTGCCGCCGCGCGTACGCCCGGTAGAGCCGGAACAGAACACCAAGCGCACCGTCACACTCTCCGATGCCCGCGTCAGCGTGCCTAGTTTTTCGACGCAATGGGTGGTGCCGTCCTACCACACCGCCAAGCCGGGCGAAGGCGAAGCGCTCGACCTGCTGGCCGAGATCCTCGGCGGCGGCAACCGCAGCCGGCTCTACCAGGCGCTGGTGGTCCAGCAAGGCATCGCTTCCAGCGCTGGCGCCTATTTCCAGGGCACCATGCTCGACGACACCAATTTCACCGTCTACGGCGCGCCGCGCGGCGACGCCAAGCTGGCCGATGTCGAGGCCGCGGTCGATGCCGAGGTGGCGCGCATCGCGAGCGACGGCGTCACAGCGGATGAGCTCGAAAAGGCCAAGGACCGCTACGTCCGGTCGATGATCTTTGCCCGCGACAAGCAGGATTCCATGGCCAACATCTATGGCTCGACCCTGGCCACAGGCGGCAACGTGAAGGATGTCCAGCAATGGCCGGACCGCATCCGCAAGGTCACGGCGGACGAAGTCAAGGCCGTCGCCGCGCGCTATCTGGTGCTGGCTCGCTCGACGACCGGCTATCTCTTGCCGCAGCAACAGGCGGGGAATTGACGATGAGCCAGCACCACCATCCTACAAGCGGCGAAGGTAAGGCGCGTGCCGCACTGGCAACCCTCTTCCTCTCCATCTTCTTCCTGATCTTGCCGGCGCTTGCCGCCCGCGCCATGGAGATCGAGTCCGTCACTTCTCCGAAGGGTATCACTGCCTGGCTGGTGGAGGACTATTCCGTGCCGGTCGTCGCCATCCGCTTCGTCTTCGGCGGCGGTTCGACGCAGGATCCGCCAGGGAAGGAAGGCCTGGCCAACCTGATGACCGGCCTGTTCGACGAAGGCGCCGGCTCTCTCGACTCGGAAGCCTTCCAGATCAGGTTGGACGATGCCGGCGCCGAGATGAGCTTCGAAGAGACCCGCGACGGCGTCTATGGTTCGATGCGCATGCTGGCTGAACAGCGAGACGAGGCGTTCGACCTGTTGCGGCTGGCGGTCAACGAGCCGCGCTTCGATCAGGCACCGATCGACCGGATCCGCGCCCAAATCCTGTCCGGCATTATCGCCAACGAGAATGACCCCGACACGGTGGCGCAGAACCGCTGGACACGCGCCATCTATGGCGACCATCCCTATTCGCGCTCCGACCAGGGCACGAGGCAGAGCATCGCCGCCATCACGCAAGACGATCTCAAAGCCTTGCACAAGGCGGTGTTCGCGCGCGGCGGTCTGCATGTCGCCGTCGTCGGCGCCATCGATGCCGAAACGCTGAAGAAGAAGCTGGACATGGTGTTCGGCGACCTGCCGCAGAACCAGGCGCTCGCCCCTGTTGCGGATATCGAACCCAAGCTGGCGCAGCGTGTGGAGGTCAATTACGACCTGCCGCAGACCTCGCTCCAACTCGCCTGGCCCGGCGTGAAGCGCAAGGCGGCGGATTTCTTCCCCACCGTGCTGATGAACGAAATCCTCGGCGGCGGCACCTTCACCTCGCGCCTGTTCCAGGAAGTGCGTGAAAAGCGTGGGCTGGCCTACAGCGTCAATTCCTCTTTGGTCAATCAGGACCATGCCAATGCGCTGATCGTCAGCACCGGAACGCGCTCCGACCGTGCGGCCGAGACGCTCGGCATCGTGCGCGACGTCGTCAAGCGACTGGCGGAGGAGGGCCCGACAGAGGCCGAACTTGCGGCGACCAAGAAATATCTGATTGGCGCCTATGCCATCAACAATCTGGACTCCTCAAGCTCCATCGCCGCGACGCTGGTCGAGCTGCAGCTGGACGATCTCGGCATCGACTACATGCAGCGTCGCGCCGGCTACATCAATGCGGTGACGTTGGATCAGGTCAAGGCGGCGGCGCGGAAGCTGCTCTCGGCCGAGCCGACCATCATGGTGGTCGGGCCTCCGCTGGCCGGGGCCGGTAAGGGATGAGTCCGACTTTCGGGATAGCGTTCGGCGGCGGCGGGGCGCGCGGTCTGGCGCATATCCATGTCATCGAGGCGCTGGACGAGCTTGGCATCCGGCCCGTGGCGATCGCCGGCTCGTCGATCGGCGCCATCATGGGCGCCGGCATGGCATCGGGCATGACCGGCAAGGACATCCACGACTATGCCCGCTCGATCCTCGGCCGGCGCGCCGAAGTGGCAAGCCGCATGTGGCGCGCCCGGCCGGGCACGATCGCGGAAGCCATGCAAGGCGGCATCCGGGTCAGCCAGTTCAATGTCGAGCGCATCCTGAAGGCCTTCCTGCCCGAGGCCATTCCCGAAACCTTCGCCGAGCTGAAGATCCCGCTGAAGGTGACGGCGACGGACTATTTCGGCCACAAGCTCGCCGTGTTCGACGACGGTGACCTGCACTCCGCGCTTGCCGCCTCTGCCGCCATTCCCGCGGTCTTTCGGCCGGTGACCCGCGACGGCAGGCTGCTGATCGACGGCGGCATCTATAATCCCGTGCCGTTCGACCTGATCGAGGACGACGCCGACATCATCATTGGCGTCGACGTGGTCGGCGCGCCGGAAGAAGCCGACCGCAAACAGCCGACCTCCGTCGACCTGATGTTCGGCGCCACGCAGCTGATGATGCAGTCGATCATCGCCAACAAGCTGAAACAGTGCCGCCCCGATATATTGGTCCGCCCGGCAGTGTCAAAATACCGCGTGCTCGACTTCCTGAAGATCGATGCCCTGATGAACGAAACGGCCGAAATCAAGGATCGATTGAAGCGGGAGGTGGAGAGGGTTGTGGACGCGCGGGCTGGCAAGAGCGAGCGCGGGAATCGGGTGGCTGGGTAATAGTCAGGTTTTCAGGCCGATACTTACCGGGCGAAACAACGCTCGATGCGATCGACAATCGAGCGAATTGGGGCGGACGTGCGCCATGTCGTGCCGGTTATTCTTGCGGCGACCGCAAGGCGAACGTCAGTCGATCATGACCGTCCTCGGCCGCTTTATCGAAGTCCGCGATACCATCCGCCAGACTAGCAGCGAGGACCGCTTCGGGCCGGCGTCGAGTGCCGGCTAAATCGAACACCGGCCTCAGTCCTTCGCCCGCTCCACATACGAGCCGTCCGCCGTCATCACCACCACGCGGGTGCCGGGAGCGATGTGCGGCGGTACGGTGGTGCGCACGCCATTGGAGAGCAAGGCAGGCTTGTAGGAGGACGATGCCGTCTGGCCTTTGGTCGTCGGCTCGGTTTCCACGACTTCGAAGGTGGCGCGCTGCGGCAGCACCAGCGCGATCGCGATGCCGTTGAACTGAGAGACCTGCACCGGCATGCCTTCCTGCAGGTAGGGCGCCGCGTCGCCGACCACGGCTTCCGATACCGCCACCTGGTCGTAGGTTTCCGGGTTCATGAAGTGATAGCCTTCGCCGTCGGCGTAAAGGAAGGTGTGCTCGCGCTCCTCGACATAGGCGCGCTCCACCTGTTCGGTGGTGCGGTAGCGCTCGGAAACCTTCACCCCGTCGCCGATGCGGCGCATGTCGAGCTGCGTCACCGGGGTGCCCTTGCCTGGGTGGATGTTTTCGGCAAAGAGGATCACATAAAGCTTGCCGTCCTTGTCGACGACATTGCCTTTGCGGAGCGAACTGGCGATGACTTTCACCACGGTTTTAAATCCTGCGAGAGTTGACTGGCGTTTGCCGGCTTGTGCGGCGCTGGATGGGGCCCTAGCGCATCTTGGCGCGAACCGCCAGCCCCCCAGGCGAATCGGCATGCGTTCAATCCGCCCATGACCACCGCTTCGCCCTGGTGGACGCCGCATGTCCATGCCGACCGCCGCCCGCGCCTGATGCTGCGCAACGGCCTCACGGCCGCCCTGCGCGACTGGTTCACCCGGAATGATTTCGTCGAAGTGGAAACGGCGGCCATGCAGGTCTCGCCCGGCAACGAGACGCATCTGGCCGCTTTCGCCACGGAAGCGGTCGGGCCGGATGGCGCTCGCTCGCCGCTTTATCTCCATACCTCGCCGGAATTCGCTTGCAAGAAGCTGCTCGCCGCTGGTGAGCTCCGGATTTTCAGCCTGGGTCCGGTCTACCGCAACCGCGAGCACGGCCCATTGCACCATCCCGAATTCACTATGCTCGAATGGTACCGGGTGGGCGAGACCTATGAGAGCCTGATGCGTGACTGCGCTGATCTGCTGGCGCTGGCCGCGACAAGGGCAGGGACCAGGCGCTTTTCCTTCCGTGGCCGCGATTGCGATCCGTTTGCCGATCCGGAGCGCCTGACGGTGGTGGATGCCTTCATGCGCCATGCCGGCATCGATCTGCTGGCCACGGTCGCCGCCGATGGCGGCACCGACCGCGACGCGCTGTACACCGCCTTGACCAAGGCCGGCATGCGCACGGCGCCCGACGACAGCTGGGCCGACCTGTTCAGCCGCGTGATGGTGGAAAAAATCGAGCCCCATCTCGGCATCGGCCAGGCGACCATCCTGTGCGAATACCCTGTCGCCGAGGCGGCCCTTGCCCGGCCAAGCCCCAGGGATCCGCGCGTCGCCGAGCGCTTCGAGCTCTACTGCTGCGGCGTCGAGCTCGCCAACGGCTTTGGCGAGCTGACTGACGCGGCCGAGCAGCGACGTCGCTTCATCATCGAGATGGACGAGAAAGAGCGCATCTATGGCGAGCGCTATCCGCTGGACGAGGATTTTCTCGCCGCCCTTGCCATCATGCCGCAGGCCAGCGGCATCGCGCTCGGCTTCGACCGGCTGGCGATGCTGGCGACGGGCGCGCAAAAGATCGAGGATGTGATCTGGACGCCGGTCGCGGCGTCCTGAACGACAGCGCCCGCTGCGAGCCCTCTCGTCCTCAGTGCGCGAAAACCTGCTCCAGCGAGCGAAAGCCCTTGAATTCCAGGGCGTTGCCAGAAGGGTCGCGGATGAACAGCGTCGCCTGTTCGCCCGGCTCGCCCTTGAAGCGGACCATCGGCCGTTCCAGCCAGTCGATGTCGTCGCGCGCTTCCAGCCGGGTCGCCAGGCGCTGCCAGTCGTCCATCAACAGCACGGCGCCGAAATGCGGGATCGGCACGGTGATGCCGTCTACCTTGCCGTCGCTGGCGGCTTGCGCCGGCCGCAGATGCGCCGACATCTGGTGGCCGTAAAGGTCGAAATCGATCCAGGTCGCCGATGAACGGCCGATCGCGCAGCCCAGCACCTCGCTGTAGAAAGTGCGGGTTTCATCGAGATCGCGGACCGGAAAGGCGAGATGGAAAGGCGTCATCGAAGATGCTCCGTACAGGCTGGCGGACTGATTTTGCGTCACTGGGTTCGAGATGGGAACTGCGAACCCTGCATTTTGATTGAAGCCCATGCCATTGCACAAGCCGGACCGGAACAATAGATGGGTGGGCAGCGGCCAGGCTTTGGCCGCAACAGCAGGATCACAGTCATGGCCGACATATCAGACGCAGCAAAATTGGCCGACCGCGTCGCGGCCCTGGTCGAGGCCGCCAGGAAGGCCGGCGCCGATGCCGCCGACGCGGTGGCCGTGCGGGGCCGCTCCACCGGCGTGTCGGTTCGGCTCGGCAAGGTCGAGGCCACCGAATCATCGGAGGCCGAGGACGTCTCGCTGCGCGTCTTCGTCGGCCAGAGAGTGGCAAGCGTCTCGGCCACCGCCGCATCCGATCCGGTTTCACTCGCAGAGCGGGCCGTGGCTATGGCGAAAGTGTCGCCGCAGGATCCTTATCAGGGCCTTGCCGATCCGGCGCTGCTTGCGAAGCAAATTCGCGATCTCGACCTGTTCGACGCCACCGAAGTCTCCGCCGACCAGTTGAAGGAGGCCGCCCTTGCCGCGGAAGCGGCGGCCCTTGCGGTCAAGGGCGTGACCAATTCGTCAGGCAGCAATGCCAGTGCCGGGCTGGGCGGGCTGGTGCTGGCCACGTCGCACGGCTTTCTCGGCCACTATGTCGCCTCGCGGTTTTCGCGTTCTGCCAGCGTCATCGCCGGCGAAGGCACCGGCATGGAGCGCGACTATGAATTCTCCTCGCGCCAGCATTTCGCCGATCTCGATGCGCCTGAAGACATCGGCCGCAAGGCTGGCGAACGCGCCGTGCGCCGCATCGGCGCGCGCAAGGCCGCGACCGGCCCGGTCGATGTGGTGTTCGATCCGCGCGTCGCGCGCGGCATTGCCGGCCACCTTGCCGGCGCCATCAATGGCGCCTCCGTTGCGCGCAAGACCTCGTTTCTGCGCGACATGATGGGCAAGCAAGTGGCCGCGTCCGCGATCACGGTCACCGACGAGCCGCTCAGGCCGCGTGGCCAGGCCTCGCGCCCGTTCGATGGCGAAGGCGTCGAGGGCGAGAAGCTTCTGATGGTCGAAAAGGGCGTGCTCAACCACTGGTTCCTGTCGACCTCGGCGGCGCGAGAGCTTGGCCTCGTCACCAATGGGCGCGGATCGCGCAGCGGCTCTTCCGTGTCGCCATCCTCCACCAATCTCGCCATCGAGCCGGGGGAGCGGTCACCGGAGGATCTGATCAAGTCGCTCAAGACCGGTTTCTATGTCACCGAAGTGTTCGGGCAGGGCGTCGACATGGTCACCGGCGAATACAGCCGCGGCGCTTCCGGTTTCTGGATCGAGAATGGCGCGCTGGCCTATCCGGTTGCCGAAGTCACCATCGCCTCGAACCTGAAGACCATGTTCCTGAACATGGTGCCGGCTGATGACCTCGACCGCAATTTCGGCACGGCGGCCCCAACGCTCCTGATCGAAGGCATGACCCTTGCCGGCGCATGAACTGACCACTGCCGGTGCCCCCTCTGGCGCTATCGGGGATCTGCCGCTGCTGCGCGATGCCGCCCGCGAGGCGGGCCTCATCGCCATGCGTTATTTCGGCAACAGTCCGCAAGTCTGGATGAAGGGCGGCACTTCGCCGGTCAGCGAAGCCGATCATGCGGCGGATGCCTATCTGCGCCGCACGTTGCTGGCGGCGCGGCCGGACTATGGCTGGCTGTCGGAAGAGACGGTCGACGATCCGGTGCGGCTTTCGGCGCGCCGCACCTTCGTCGTCGACCCGATCGACGGTACGCGTGGCTTCCTGGAAGGTCAGCGCACCTGGTGCGTCAGCGTTGCCGTCGTCGAAAACGGACGCACGCTGGCCGGCGTGCTCGAATGCCCGGCGATGAACGAGATCTATTGGGCGTTGCCCGGCCAGGGCGCGTTCCGCAACGGCAAGCGCATTGCGGTGCGCACGCTTGGGGATATGGCCGAGATATCCGGGTTGAAGCAGTTGATCGACCTGGTGCCGCCCGGCTGGCAGAAGCGGTTGATACGGGCGCCCTACAGCCCTTCGCTTGCCTACCGCCTGGCGATGATCGCCAACGGCACGCTCGACGCCACCTTCGTCAAGCCGAACGCGCATGACTGGGACATCGCCGCCGCCGATCTTATCCTGCGCGAGGCGGGCGGCCAGTTGCTCGACCCGCATGGCCGCGCCCCGCTCTACGCCGGCGAGGTGACCCGCCACGGCGCGCTTGCCGCCGGCAGCGGTGATTTGCTGGCGGTGCTCGTCGATGTCATCGCTGGGCTGGATGCCTGAAAGCATTTTCGAAGGTTCCAAAGTCAACGGCTTTGGTCTAGACCTGTCACAAACTCACGATATGTGAAGGACCGACATGGCCGCGGAAGACGGAAAGAAACAGCTTTTGCATCTGGTGTTCGGCGGCGAACTGAAGAAGCTTGGCGGCACGGAGTTCCGCGATCTCGAGGCGCTCGACATCGTCGGCATCTATCCGGACTATCAATCCGCGCATACGGCGTGGAAAGCCAAGGCGCAAGCCAGCGTGGACAATGCCCATATGCGTTATTTCGTCGTTCATCTGCACCGTCTGCTGGACCCCGACAACAAGGTCGTCGGTTGATTTCGATGGAGCATGATCTGGCGAAAGAGCCAGCCGGCGAGGCCGAGTCCGCGGGCAGAGGCCGCAGCCGCACGACCAAGGCCTTCTGGCGCAAGATCCGCGAACCGCTCGCACAGTCGCGATTCGTCAAGAATGCCATTGCCAGCCTGCTCGCGCAGTTCGTGCGGCTGGTTCGCCTGACCAGTCCCCTGGTCGCCGGGTCGGCGCGGTTTTCGGGAGGGGCCTACGCCGAGTTCGAGCCCGGCATCATCGCTTTGTGGCATGGCCAGCATCTTTTGACGCCGGCCTACTATCCCAAGCGCAAACCACTGGTCGCCATGGTGTCACGCAGCGCCGATGCCGAGCTCAACGCACTAATGCTGGAGAAATTCGGCATCGAGGCGGTGCGCGGTTCGGGCGGGCGTGACAACGCCAGGCATCTCGACAAGGGTGGGGCCAAGGCACTGATCGCCCTCAAAAAGTCGCTCACCGCCGGCAAGAACGTCGCCATGATCGCAGACATTCCCCACGGCACACCGCGCGACGCGGGGCTTGGTATTGTTCTCCTGGCGCGCCTCTCGGGCCGGCCGCTCCTGCCGGTCGCCATCGCCACCAGCCGCCGCAAGGTGCTGGAGAAGAGCTGGGACAAGACCACCATAAACCTGCCATTCGGCCGTTCCGCGGTAACCATCGGGGCGCCGATTTTTGTGGCCGCGGACGCCGACGACGCCGAAATGGAGCGCAAGCGCCAGGAAATCACCACCGCGCTCAATGCCGCGACGGCCGAGGCCTACCGTCTCGTGGACGGTCCGCGATGAGCGGCCGCTGGGCGCGTGCCATGCTGACGGCATACCGTTTCGCGGGTGCCGCCGCCTATCCGCTGATCGGGCCCTATGTCGCCTGGCGCATCTCGCGCGGCAAGGAGGACCGCAACCGCCGCCGCGAACGCTACGGAGTCGCCGGTCGCCCGCGCCCCGAAGGGCCCGTTATCTGGATCCATGCCGCCAGCGTCGGCGAGACCATAGCCGTCGTGCCGCTGGTCGAAAGCATTCTCGATTATGGCGTCAACATCGTGCTGACGACCGGCACCGTGACATCGGCGCAGGTTGCCGACGAGCGGCTCGGCGACCGCATCATCCACCAATATGTGCCGCTCGATCTGAAGCCGGCGGTCAGCCGATTCCTCGATCACTGGCGGCCGGACCTGGCGATCATCGCCGAATCCGAGATCTGGCCGATGACCATCCTCGAGCTTGGCGCGCGCCACGTTCCGCAGGTGCTGGTCAATGGCAGGCTTTCCGACCGCTCGTTCATCTCGTGGAAGAAGCGGGCCAATATCGCCGAGGCGCTGTTCGAGAATCTCGCCCATGTTGTTGCCCAGTCCGACGTCGACGGCGAGCGTTTTCGCGCGCTTGGCGCCCGGCCGGTCACGGTGTCGGGCAACCTTAAGGTCGATACCAATCCCCCGCCGGCCGACGGACGGGCGCTGGCCTCGTTGCAGCGGCAGATCGGCGGCCGCCCGACCTGGGCGGCGATCTCGACCCATGACGGCGAGGAAGTGGTCGCGGCGGAAGTCCACGCGACGCTGCATAAGCGCCACCAAGGCCTGCTGACGATCGTCGTTCCGCGCCATCCCGATCGCGCCGACACGCTTGCCGCGCAGATTTCAGGCATGGGCCTGAAGGTCGCGCGGCGCAGCAAGGGCGACCGCATCGGGCCCGACATCGATATCCTTCTCGGCGATACGATCGGCGAGATGGGGCTTTATCTCCGATTGACCGAGATCGCCTTCGTCGGCCGCTCGCTGACCTCCGAGGGCGGCCAGAATCCGCTCGAGCCGGCCATGCTCGACACCGCGGTTCTCGCTGGGCGCAATGTGCAGAATTTTCGCGAAGCCTACCAGCGTCTGATCGACAGCGGCGGCGCGAAGCTGGTGCGCGATCGCGATATGCTGGCCGGGGCCGTCAATTTCCTGCTGACCAATGAAGTCGCACGCCACGAGATGATGGCCGCTGGAGTGGCGACCGTCGACGAGATGCGCGGCGCGCTGGCGCGCACGCTGAAATCGCTTGAACCCTATATCCAGCCGCTGGTCATCAAGTCGCGCCTGAAGGGCGCGAACGGTCGTTAACGTGGTCTCCGAAGCACCGCCATTCTGGTGGGAAAAGCCGGACTGGAAAGTCCTGGCCCTGTCGCCGCTGTCGGCCGTCTATGCGCTGGTTGCCGGCCGCGGCATGCGGCGGGCCCGGCGCGAGAAGATCGACGCGCCGGTTCTGTGTATCGGCAATTTCACCGTCGGCGGCACCGGCAAGACGCCGGTCGCCATCGCGCTCGCCGAACAGGCCAAGCGCATGCGTCTGAAGCCTGGTTTCCTGTCGCGCGGCCATGGCGGCTCCTTTGCCGAGCCGCACGTCGTCGATGCCAGCCACGACAGCGCCAAGCATGTCGGCGACGAGCCGTTGCTCCTGGCCAAACACGCCCCCGTCGCGGTAACGCCGAACCGCGCGGCCGGCGCCCGGCTGCTGCTGGAAAGGCATGGCTGCGATTTCCTGATCATGGATGATGGCTTTCAGAGCGCGCGCATCCACATCGACTATGCGCTGGTCGTGGTCGATGCCCGCTATGGGATCGGCAATGGCCGCGTCATTCCGGGCGGACCGCTTCGGGCCAAGATCGTCGACCAGCTGGTCTACACCAGCGGGCTGTTGAAGATGGGGGAGGGCACCGCGGCCGACATGGTGGTGCGCCAGGCGGCCCGCGCCGGCCGCCCGATCTTCGAGGCTCACACGAAGCCAAGCAGCAAGGCTGGCCTTGGCGGAAAGCGGTTCCTCGCCTTCGCCGGCATCGGCCATCCCGACAAATTCTTCGACACGGTGCGCCAGGCCGGCGGCGAGGTGGTTCTCTCCAGGCCATTTCCGGATCATCATTTTTACGCCGAGGACGAACTCGCCGAACTGGCGGCGACGGCGCACGCCGAAGGCCTCGGCCTCATCACCACCTCCAAGGACGCCGCCCGGCTGCGCCACGGCGCCTCGCAGGAATTTCTCGGGCGTCTCGACGTGCTGGAAATCGACACGGTGTTCGAACTCGACCATGTGCCCGAGCGCATCATCGAGGAAACGCTCGATGCCTGGCGGCAGCGCAGGTTGAGAGCCTAGCCGCGCTTGCGCATCTCTGGATGCACCTCGATTTCGCGGCGCAGCGAGGCGGCGGCGTTGGCGTAGGGCTCCTGCCTGGCGACGCTCCAGTATTTCAGCTCGTCCAGGGGGATGCTTTCTCCCGTCACGGCGCAGCGCACGAACGAGCCGGGACTGGTGACCTGGAAATCGCCATCGAGGTAGCGGATGCGGGCTTCCTTGCCGCCCGGGCCTTCGAAACGGTTCATCATGCGGTGGTGCCGAGGTTCATGCAGATTTCATCGCCACAAATCGCCGTCCAGGTCAAGCATCCGACAAGCCTCGGACAATGCTGATCCGTTACGAGGTGCTGGAAAAGCGCTTTTGTGGGGGCACGATGGCTATTTCTACCGCCCGCCTGGCTTCCCTGCTCAAGGAGGCAATGACGCCGCAACCCGTGCCTTTGGCGAAGGCCGATCCGGTCAGGACGGCATTGGTCCGGGAATTGGTCCAGCCTCCGGTGGCCTCCCTGTTCGCGCAGCGGACGGCACCGGCGCTGTTGGCGATGCCCGCGGCGCCGGCGGCCGCCAAGTCGCAGCAGATTGCTTCGGCTGGCATCGTCGAAGCCTATATGGCGCAACTCGACGCGAGGGACGAAGCGGCGCTGACAACGGTCGTGGCAAGGAAAGCGGCGCCTGAAGCCGAGTCGCAGCAGCGAGGCTTCTCGCCGTCTTCGGCAACGGCCAACGACAACACTCCGGCCCGAGCTGTAAGCTTGTCACTGCTGTCGCTTATCCCGCCGCAGGGTCCTGTCCCGCGCAACGCCGCCGCCCTGGATGCATCGGCAGGCCGGCGACAGCCTGCCAATCAATCCTATGGAGCGGCGCCGAACCCTGACCGGCTGCTGGTGAAGATTGGCTTTGTTTCGATAATGGCCGCTTTGCTGGGAACCGGGATCGTCGGGTTCATCCTGCTGCTGCTTCGCTGAACCGCGAATCGGCGGGTGCTCGGGAAAGGCGGCCAAGCCTATCGCTCCGCCTCGATGAACGCTTCGATCTTTTCCGGCGCCAGTCCGGCCTGCTGCGCGATGCGGCGGGCAAGGTCCGCCGCTGCGGTACGTGGCCGCCCGATCGGCCGGTCGAGCCAGTAGGACACCGGATTGAGCGCGGTGCGCTTGTCGACTGCGGTGATGCGGCCCGACATCAGCTGATGCCCGCTCAGCGGCGGACGCGCCAGCGCGATGCCGAGCCCATGGGCGGCGGCGTCGAGCACCAGATTATAGTCCTCGAAACGTCGGTCCTGCGGGCGCGGCCGATAGTCCATGCCTTGCGCCGCGAACCAGGCGCGCCAGCCGGAGGCGTCGGAATCATTGATCAGCGGAAATCCGAGCAGCCGGGCGGGGTCGCCGCTCCCAATCTCCCGTGCCAGCTCGGGCGAGGCGACGGGGAAGACATGCTCCTCGAAAAGTTCTACCGAGACGCGGCCCGGGATGCCGCCGCGGCCGCAGCGGATCGACAGGTCGATGCCTTCATCGGCAAGATCGGCCTGGCGGACGTCAACATCGAGAACGATGCGCAGCCTGGTGGGATTGTTTTCCAGTGCCGCCATGCGCGGCATCAGCCACAGCCCGCTGACCGAGGGGATCGAGGTCAGCCGCACCACCGCCGTTCCGCGCGGCTCGGTCCAGCGGTCCGAATGGCTCGATATTAGGGCGAAGGCTTCCGATGTCCGCAGATGCAGCCGGTTGCCTTCGATCGTCAGCGTCACGCCGCGCGCGCCGCGATCGAACACTTTCAGCCCCAGCCAGCCCTCGAGCTTGGCGATCTGCCGGCTGACGGCGCCATGGGTGATGTTGAGCCTTTCGGCGGCTGCCGAAAAACTGCCGGTCCGCGCCGCCGCATCGAAGGCACGCAGCGTTTCGAGCGGCACCATCGCCTCTGAGCTGTGATCCATGCTCACAGGTGATCCTCGATTTGGTCGTTTGTCAATAAGCGAGAAAAGGCGTTTTGTGGCTTTCAGAATGGAAGAACACGGGGACCGTGAGATGAGTGCGACGACAGGCACGTTGAATTCGACACAGCGGATGGACAGCACCGCAGCCTTCGCCGTTGCGTTGACCGTGGTCGGCTGGGCATCCGCTTTTCCGGCCATCCGTGCCGGCCTTGCGTCCTTCCAGCCGCTGGAGCTTGGCGCGCTTCGCTTTGCCATAGCCGCCGTGCCTGCGGCGATCTTCCTTGCCGTCAAGCGCCCGGCGCTGCCCCGAATGGGCGAGTTGTGGCGCTTCGGCTTTGGTGGCGCCGTCTTCGTGGCGCTCTATACGGCGATGCTCAATTTCGGCGAACTGACCGTCTCCGCGGGTGCGGCCGGCTTCATCATCAATGTCAGCCCGATCTTCACCGCCATCATGGCGATGGCGCTCCTGGGTGAGCGTTTCTCCGGCATGGCATGGGTCGGCACGGCCATTTCCTTCGCCGGCATCGGCATCATCGCCGTGGCCGACGGCCATGGCCTGCACTTCAACGTCGGCGCGCTGCTGGTACTCGGCTCCGCGCTCTGCTCGTCCGTCAACACCATCGTCCAGAAGCCGCTTTTTGCGCGCCATCATCCGCTGACCATCTCGGCCTCCAACATGGTGCTCGGCGCGCTCTGCCTGTCGCCCTTCCTGCCCACGGCTCTTTCGCAGGCGACGGTCGCCAACGCGGCCGGGTTGGGCGCCGTCATCTTCCTTGGCATCGTGCCGAGCCTGATTGCCTACGCGGCCTGGGCGACGGCCCTGTCGCGCCTGCCGGCGGCGCGTGCTTCGAATTTTCTCTACCTTGTCTCGCCGATGTCCGCCCTGATCGGCTTCTTCTGGCTGGGCGAAGTGCCGACGCTGCTCGGCATCCTCGGCGGCGCGCTGGCGCTCGGCGGCGTCATCGTGGTGAATTTGAAGAGGTAAGACAAAGAGTTGGAGCCGTTTGCGGACTCAAGATCGCAAGCCGCCACGATCACTGGTTGATGCAGACACCCGCCAGCCGGATGGCTATGCTGAGCCGGCAGCCGTCGGCCGCCGCTGGGCAAAATCACCGCCGCCCGAACAGCCTCTCGATATCGGCCAGCTTGAGCTCGATATAGGTCGGACGGCCATGGTTACAGGTGCCGGAACCCGGCGTCGCCTCCATCTGGCGCAGCAGCGCGTTCATTTCCTCGGCCTTGAGCAGCCGGCCGGAGCGCACCGAGCCGTGGCAGGCCATGGTCGCGGCTATTCTGTCCAGCCGTTCCTTGAGCGTGTCGACCGTGTCGTTGTCGGCGATCTCGTCGGCGAGATCCCGCACCAGTTGCTGGACGTTGGTTTCGCCCAGCATCGACGGCGTCTCACGTACGGCAACGGCGCCCGGGCCGAAGCGCTCGATGCCGAAGCCGAAGCGGGCGAGCGTTTCGGAGTGCATGGCCAGCCGCTCGGCGTCCTCCTCCGGCAGATCGATGATCTCCGGCAGAAGCAGGATCTGCGAGGGCACGGCACGCGAATGCAGCGCGTTCTTCAGCGCTTCGTAGACCAGCCGCTCATGCGCGGCGTGCTGGTCGACGATGACGAGTGAATCCCTTGTCTGGGCAACGATGTAGTTTTCATGCACCTGGGCTCGTGCCGCACCGAGCACCGTGCCAAGCAGCGTCTCTGTCGCTTCACTCTGCCCTGCGCGTGTATCGGCGCTCGCAAGTGTGCCGGTATCGAACGCCGCCTGGTCGGGTTCACCAAAGCCGCCGTGCGTTGCGCTGGCGCGTTCAAAGCCCGAGCCTTCGAGTTGCATGTCGAGCGGCCGCAGCGGCGAGCGCGAAGGGTCGAAGCCGGCCGGACCGGAGGCTCGGTAAGCCGCTTCGTAGCTGCGATGGCCGTTGGCTGGGCCGCCGTGATCATAGGATGCGGCACCTGGCCGGAACGCCGCCATCATGCCCGCAGCGCCGGTGGTGGCTGAGCGGATACCCGCCTCGGCCAGCGCCTGCCGAATGGCGCCGACGATCAGCCCGCGCACCAGGCCCGGATCCCGGAAACGCACATCGGCCTTGGCAGGGTGCACATTGACGTCGACAATGGCCGGATCGAGCGACAGAAACAGCACCGTCACCGCGTGGCGGTCGCGCGGCAGGACATCGGCGAAGGCGCCGCGGATGGCGCCGGCAATCAGCTTGTCGCGCACCGGCCTGCCGTTGACATAGGCATATTGCTGCAGCGCGTTGGCGCGGGTGAAGGACGGGATCGAGACATGGCCGGTCAGATGCACGCCTTCGCGCATCGCATCGATGGCAATGGAATTGTCGGGAAAGTCGGCGCCCATCACCTGGGCGACGCGGCGCAGGCTGCCTTCCGCACTGTCGTCGGCCGCCGGCAATTCCAGCGTCGAGCGGTCGGAACCGGCCAGCGTGAACCGAACGGCGGGGAAGGCGATAGCGATGCGCTTGACCACGTCGCTGGTTGCCGAACTTTCGGCACGCTCGCCCTTCATGAACTTGAGCCTCGCCGGCGTCGCGAAAAACAGGTCGCGCACCTCGACCGTCGTGCCGCGATTGGCGGCCGCCGGCTTGACGGGCAGGACGCGGCCGCCCTCAATGCCGATTTCCGCGGCGCTGTCGCCGAAAGCCGTGCGCGACCGGATCGACAGCCGCGACACCGAACCGATCGATGGCAGCGCTTCGCCGCGAAAGCCGAGCGAGCGGATGTCATGAATGTCCTCGGCGAGCTTGGAGGTGCAGTGACGCGCGATTGCCAATGAAAGCTCTTGTTCGGGGATACCGGAGCCGTCATCGGTGACGCGGATCAGGTTCAGCCCGCCGCCTGCGGTAACGACCTCGACGCGTGATGCGCCGGCATCGAGCGCATTCTCGACCAGCTCTTTGACCACGCTCGCCGGACGCTCGATGACTTCACCGGCGGCGATCTGGTTGATCATTGTTTCGGAAAGCTGGCGGATAGGCATGCGGCGATTATAGGCGGATTCGACACCCATGCGAGAGGGCAGAATCTTGCGGATGATGGATCAGTTCGTGGCGCGGATTTCGCGCACGCCCTTGTGCAGCCGTCGCCGTAGCAGATTGCGCAGCGTCACCCCGTCGCCGTAGCCGACCTTGGCAGCAATATGGTCGACGCTGTCGGACGTCGTCTTCAAGAGATGCACCGCTTGCTCGACACGGAGATCCTGGAAATAGGACAGCGGTGTCTTGCCGAGCACGTCGTTGACGCGCCGCGACAGCGTACGCTTGCTGGCGCCAAGGGCTGCGGCTGCCTCATCGAGACTGAAGCCAACCGCAAGATGCTCGCGCGCCCAGCGCTCGAAGCGCTCGACCAGCGGGTTCGAATGGGCGAGGTGGTCTGAGATGGCATAGGCTGATTGCAGCGGCCGGCTGTCGACGATCAGGTATTTCGCCGTCAGCGCCGCCAGTTCCGGGCTCGTCTGCCGGACCACCATCAGAGCGAGGTCGATATGGCCGAGTGCTGCCCCGGCGGTGACGAACTGCCCGTCATTGACCAGCATGCGCGCCGCGTCGAGCCGCACTTGCGGGTAGCGCTGCCTGAACATCGGTGCCAGCCACCATGTCGTGGTTGATGGCCGCCGGTCGAGCAGGCCGGTCTCCGCCAGCACAAAGGTGCCGATGCAGGCCGCACCAATGCGAGCGCCGGTTTCGGCGGCACCGCGCAAGGCTGCTACCGCGTCCGCGATATCCGGCCTGAGCAGCGCTTGCCCGAGCGGCTCAGGCATCTTCTGGCCGAGTGCTGGAATGAGCAGCCAGTCCGGCGCCGCCTCCGAGCCGATCCTGGTCACCGGCACTTGCAGGCCTTGACCGGTAAGCACCGTGTCCCTGACGCCGACAATGGCCGTGCTGAAGTGGGCAGGCGGGGCCGGTAGCAGGCCGGCCAGTTCGTTGGCGGTGCCGAAAACGTCGAGCACGGCGGCGAGGCCGGTATCGAAGGCGCCGTCGAGAACAAGCACGGAAATATTCATGGCAACAATGATATCAAAGATGTCATTTTTGCCAATACGGTTTTCGCATCATTCCTGCGAGGCTTGATATCGACGGTCGGTTCGGCCGCAGGAAATATCAACAGGAGAAGTCAGATGATCAAGCTCGCACTGTTCGCACGCTTCGAAGCCAAGCCCGGCAAGGAGAAGGACGTCGCCGCATTCCTGAACGTGGGATTGCAGATGGCCAACCAGGAAGCCAAGACACCGATCTGGTTCGCGTTGCAGCTTTCGCCAAGCGTCTTTGGCGTCTTCGATGCCTTCCATGACGAGACTGGGCGGCAGGCGCATCTCACCGGCGAGATTGCCAAGGCGCTGATGGCCAATGCCGAAGCGCTGTTCGTCGGCCCGCCGACCATTGATAAGATCGACGTCCTTGGCCTGAAGAATGACGGTTCTGTCTGAACTGCTAACGGGCAACGACATGCATCAAAACAAAGACTTAAAGCACCGCAATCCGGCTGCCGGGTTGCGGTGTTCGGCTGCCTCACGCCTGCGCCAATAGCCAATCCCTTACCTTGCGCGCATTGTCGCTGAGCTCGCGGTTCTTCGGCCAGATGACGTAGAACGCCGTGCCCGTCTTCATCACGTGGTCCGTCACCGGCACCAGCAGCCCGGTCGACAGCAGCCGCTCGACAAGGTGGCGCCAGCCGAGCGCGATGCCTTGCCCTTCCATGACGGCCTGGATCACGATCGCATAATCATTGATGCGCAAGCCACGCTCGGCATTGCGCAGGCTGGCTCCGGCCGACTGGAACCATTCGTCCCAATTAGGGGCCTCGCGATAGGGCTCCTCCAGATGGATAAGGCGATGTGTCGCCAACTGCTCCACGGTCTCAGGCCGGCCGAATTTGGCGAGGTAGCTGGGGCCCGCGACCGGAAAAATCTCTTCATCGGAAAGCGACAGCGAATGATAGTCCGGCCAGTCGCGTGGCACGCCTCCACGCACGGCGA
The DNA here is from genome assembly GCF_006441275.1 of Mesorhizobium sp. B2-4-17. NCBI lineage: Bacteria > Pseudomonadati > Pseudomonadota > Alphaproteobacteria > Hyphomicrobiales > Phyllobacteriaceae > Mesorhizobium > Mesorhizobium sp. B2-4-17. Next base: position 124,543 of record NZ_VFUX01000016.1, read on the forward strand.
GCGGAATGCCTTCGGCGATGATGTCGAGATCGCGGTCGCCGGTCTGGATGCGAAGGTCAATGCCCGGCAATTCGTCGCGAAACCGCTGCAGGCGCGGCATCATCCAGAACGAACCGAAGGCCGTCGAGGCGGCAAGCGTCACATGGCCGCCGGTCGCCTGCAGGCGCAGGTCCTCCGCCGACTTGCGGATGTGCGAAAGGCCAAGCGAGACATCGGCATGAAAACGCTCGCCGGCCTCGGTCAGGCTGACCTGGCGATGGCGGCGCTGGAAGAGCTGGGCGCCAAGCTGTTCCTCCAGGCCGCGCACCGCATAGGAAACGGCAGCCTGGGTCATGCCGAGCTCGCGCCCGGCGGCGGTGAAGCTCGACAACCGGCCCGCAGCCTCGAAGACGATCAGGCTGCCGGCGGACGGCAAGAGGTGGCGCAGGCTTCGCATAAGCACAGCTTATACAAGAGATCAGGATTTTCCAGCGTCACAGCCCCTTTTTGTCTGATTAGGCTGGCAGCCAAAAGAGGAATGGAGTTGCCATGAACGCGCCGGCCGCTGAATTGACCGAATCGACACACCGCCGTGGCGGCGGCCGTCTCGGGCGCAAGGCGCTCCGCAGCGCGCCGATTGCCTCTTTTCCGACTCTGGTGCGGCAGATTCCCGTCTATCAGATGGTCCCGGACGAGGCGGTGGAGCTGATCCACGAAGCTTCGCTCTCCATCCTCGAAGAGGTGGGATGCGAATTCCGCGACGATGAGGCGATCGCCATGTGGAAGGCGGCCGGAGCGGACGTTTCCGAGACGCGCGTCCGCATCGACCGCGCCCTCCTGATGGAACTCGTCTCGAAGGTTCCGTCGGAGTTCACGCTCAATGCGCGCAATCCGGAGCGCACGGTGCGCGTCGGCGGCAACAATTCGATCTTCGTGCCGATGTACGGCGCGCCCTATGTGCGTGATCTCGACAACGTCAGGCGCTACGGCACGCTGGCCGACCTCAACAACTTCCACAAGCTCGCCTACATGGCGCCGGCGCTGCACTCTTCGAGCTCGATCATCTGCGAGCCGATGGAAATTCCGGTGCCGAAGCGCCACCTTCATATCATCCATTCAGCGCTGAAGCACTCCGACAAGCCTTTCATGGGCATCGTGACGTCAAAGGATCGCGCCGAAGACACGATGGCGATGGCCGGCATCGTGTTCGGCGAGGACTTCGTCCGCGACAACCCGGTGCTGGTGTCGATCACAAACTGCAATTCGCCGCTGGTGTGGGACGCCACCATGCTGGACGCCATGAAGGTCTATGCACGTCACAACCAGCCGCTGATTCTCGCGCCCTTCGCCCTCTGCGGCGCCTCGACCTCGGCTTCCGCCGTCGGCGCGGTGGCGCAGGTCAATGCGGAAGCATTGGCCGGTGTCGCCTTCACCCAGTTGCTGCGTCCGGGTTCGCCGCAGATCTACGGGCAGTTCATGGTGACGGTGGACATGAAGACCGGCGCTCCGATGGGCGGCACGCCGGAGGCCGCGCAGATGATGTATCTGATGGGAGCCCTGGCGCGGAAGTACCGGCTGCCGTGGCGCACATCCGGCTTCCATGTCGGGTCGAAGCTGAACGATGCCCAGGCGGGTTACGAGGCGAACATGCTCATGCATGCCGCCATTCTTGCCGGCGCCAACTACATCTGGCACTCGGCTGGATGGCTCGAGGCTGGTCTCGCCTGCGGCTATTCGAAATTCGCCACAGACTGCGAGCAACTCGTCGGCTGGTACAAATATGCCGGCGGGCTCTCCTTCGACGACTTCAAGGACGCGATGGCGGCGATCCGCGAGGTGGGGCCGCAGGGTCATTTTCTCGGCACCCAGCACACGCTTGACCATTTCGAGCGGGCTTTCTTCATGCCCAGCATCATGGACTTCAATTCGTACGAACAATGGAATGCCGAAGGGGCAAAAGACCACGATACGCGTGGCCGTGACAAAGCGCGCAACATGCTGGCCGACTACGAGGAGCCGAAGCTCGACGAGGGCATCGCCGAGGGTCTCGCGGATTTGATCGCGCGGCGCGAGGAGAAACTGCCAGACAGCGTTAGTTGATAGAACGGGCGAAAGACCCGACGGAACCAATGGGAGAAGAAAAATGACAGTCTACAGAAGCAATGGTGATCGCGTTCCAGCCGCTATCGAGGCGATGGCTGAAGAGGCGCGCGCGGGTCGTATGGACCGGCGCGAGTTCCTGGCGCTGGCGAGCGCCTTCGGCGCATCGACGGCCGTGGCCTACGGCATGATCGGCCTTGCGGCGCCCCGGCAGGCCTTGGCCGAGGAACCGAAGAAAGGCGGAACGCTGCACGTCTCGATGCCGGTGAAGGCGCAGAAGGATCCCCGCACTTACGACTGGGTGGAAATGGCAAACATCACCCGCAGCTGGCTGGAACCGCTTGTCCGCTATACCAGACAATTCACCTTCGAACCGGTCCTGCTCGAAAGCTGGGACATCAATGACGACGCCACCGAATACACGCTGCATCTGCGCAAGGGCATCACCTGGAACAATGGTGATACCTTCAACGCCGATGACGTGGTCTTCAACCTGACGCGCTGGTGCGAGAAGGGTGCTGCCGGCAATTCCATGGCCGCACGCGTCGGCGCGCTGATCGATGCCAAAACCGGCAAGGCCAGGGACGGCGCCATCACCAAGGTTGACGACAACACCGTCAAGCTGAAGCTCAGCGAACCCGACATCGCGATCATTCCAAACTTCACCGACTATCCGGCGCTTGTGGTCCACCGCAATTTCGATGCCGCCGGCGCCGATCCGATCAAGAAGCCGATCGGCACTGGACCTTTTGAGCTGGTGTCCTACGCGGTCGGCACGAAGGCGGTCGTCAAGCGCCGCGAGAATGGCAAGTGGTGGGGCGGCGAGGCGCCGCTCGACGGTGTCGAATTCATCGACTACGGCACCGACTTCAATGCTTCGGTCAACGCCTTCGATTCCGGCGAGATCGACCTCAATTTCGAGACGCCCTCCGATTTCATCGACATCCTCGACAAGATGGGGCTGGTGAAATCGGAAGTCGCGACGGCGACCACGCTCGTTGCCCGGACCAACATCACGCACAAGCCCTATGACGACCAAAAGGTGCGCAACGCGCTGCAGATGGCCGTCGACAACAATGCCGTCTTGCAGCTCGGCTATAATGGGCGAGGCACGGTCGGTGAGAACCACCATGTCAGCCCGATTCACCCAGAATACTATCCGCTGCCCAAGAAGACCCGCGACGCTGCCGGCGCCAAGAAGCTGATGGCCGAAGCCGGGCAGGCCGACTTCGAGCATGAACTGATCACCGTCGAGGACGATTGGCAAAAGGCCACCGGCGATGCGATCGCCGGCCAGTTGCGTGAGGCCGGCATCAAGGTGAAGCGTACGGTGCTGCCCGGCTCGACCTTCTGGAACGACTGGACGAAATACCCGTATTCGATGACCATCTGGTATATGCGTCCGCTCGGCGTCCAGGTGCTGGCGCTCGGCTATCGCACCGGCGAGGCCTGGAACGAGACGGCGTACTCCAACCCTGAGTTCGATGCCAAGCTCAAGCAGGCGCTCTCGCTGATCGACGTCGCCAAGCGCAAAGAGGTGATGAAGGATGTCGAGCAGATCCTGCAGGATTCCGGCGTCATCATTCAGCCGTTCTGGCAGAAGCTCTACAGCCACATGAACAAGAAGGTGAAGAACTACGGCGTTCACCAGACCTTCGAGATGGATCTCCAGAACGTCTGGCTGGACGCGTAATTCCCGAGGCTTGGCAACAAGCTGTGCCGGCACCGCTCCAAGGTGCCGGCGTTTCCCATCGGCACCAGGCCACTGTGCGATCGCGCGGCGCAGGAGAGAGAGCGTATGCCTGAGCGGGTCTTCAAGCGTCTGTTCGAGCCGGCAAAATTGCGTGGCAAAACGCTGCGCAACCGGATCGTGTTTGGAGCGCATACCGCCAATATGGCCGAAGAGGGGCTGCCGACCGAACGCCATATCGGCTACTACGCCGAACGCGCGATCGGCGGAGCCGGCATGATCGTGGTCGAGCCGATGCCTGTACATCAGGCTGCAGTGCTGACGCGCGGCAACTTTCGCCCCTCCGACGACAGCGTCGTCCCGCATTTTCGCAAAGTGACGGATGCAATCCGCGGCAATGGCGCCGTCGCCATCCAGCAGCTTTACCATGTCGGTCAACACGCGGACGCGGACAACTCGTTCCATGCCGGCTGGTCACCTTCAGGCTTACCGAGCTATCACGACTCCGACGGTTCGCATCGGATGTCCGAGCGCCAGATTGAAGAAACGATCGACGGTTTCGTACAGGCAGCGCGCCGTTGCCGCGACGCCGGCTTCGACGGCGTCGAGGTCTGGGCCGCGTACCATTCGATGCTGGACCAGTTCTGGACGCCCTGGTCGAACCGCCGGGACGACCGATGGGGCGGCAGCCTCCAAAATCGGACCCGGATGAGCCGCGAGGTGATGACGCGCATTCGCAAGGAATGCGGCGACGACTTCATCATCGGTCTTGCCATCAATGACGAACCGGAAGTCGAAGTGGCGCTGAAGCGCGAGGCATTGGCCGAGATAATCGACCTCCACGACCGTGACACCTTGATGGATTATGTTACCTGCGGGACGGGTTCCTACTTCGATTTCTACAAGATCATGCCGACCTTCCTATATCCGGAAAAGCTCGGCGCTGACCTTGCAGCGGTGCTCAAATCGACCGTGAGCCATGCGTTGATCACCGCCGAGAGCCACATCCGTACTCCTGAGAACGCCGAGAGCGTGCTGAGTGAAGGCCGCGCTGACCTTGTCTCCATCGTGCGCGGGCAGATCGCCGATCCGCATCTTGCCGCAAAGGCCGCAGCCGGACGGCACGAGGACATCCGCGGGTGCCTGTCCTGCAACCAGATGTGCTGGGGTCGACGCAGCCGCGACTATTGGATCAGCTGCGTAATCAATCCGTCGGCGGGGCGAGAGTGGGAATGGGGCGGCGACCGCTTCACCGCAGCCGTTCGGCCGAAACGCGTGTTTGTCGTTGGCGGCGGCCCGGCCGGCCTCGAAGCGGCGCGTGTGGCAGCCGAGCGCGGTCACCATGTCACGCTGGCCGAGGCGTCGGATCGCCTGGGCGGCCAATTTCGGCTTGCCGGCCTGCAGCCGCGCCGGGCGCAGATCCTGGACCTCATCGACTGGTACCAGCGCCAGCTCAGCCAGCTTCAGGTGGATGTGCGGTACGGTCAGTATGTAGAAGCGGAGGATATCGAACGCGAAGGCGCGGATCACGTCATTGTCGCGACCGGCTCCATGCCGCAGGACGGCGCTTTTCAGCGGGCACTGCCGCAGTGGGACGGGATTCCGGGTGGCGGCCCAGTTCTTTCTGCCGAAGCTGTGATGGCCAGAGAAGCAAGACCGGGAAAAAATGTGATCGTCCTGGACGATGGCGGCAACTGGAAAGGGTGTGGCACCGCCTGGAAGCTTGCCGAGGACGGGCACAATGTGACGATCGTCACGCCTGACGCCCTGGTTGGCAAGGAACTCCAGCGAATGGCCGCGGATGCGCCGCTGCGTCGGGCACTCGCCGGGCTGAAGGTCAAGTTCGTGACCGAGAGCGCCATCGTGCACTGGGATGGCAGAGTGGCGAGGGTCGCTTCGCTGCTCGACGGGACCGAGCAAGAGGTCGAGGCCGACGCATTGGTCTTCGCCGCCACCAGCATGGCGCAGGACAGCCTGTCCATCGAGCTCGAAAAGCGCGGGATTGCGCACACCTCTATCGGCGATTGTACCGCTTCCAGACAGGCCGCATTTGCCATTCATGACGGGCGCAAGGTGGCGCTTGGTCTTTGACGATCGCGAAAGGCGCCAGACCAGGCAAGCATGAACGGGGCTAATGTCTGAATGCGTATCCAGTCAATCAAAGTCTATCAGGTGCTTCTGCCCGTCAAAGGCGGTGCCTACCGGATGGCCAGCGATACCGTGCAGAATTTGGACAGCACGCTGGTTGAAGTGACGACAGAGGACGGACTGTCAGGCTGGGGCGAGACTTGCCCGATCGGCCCTGTTTATCAGCCGCAACACGCTCTTGGCGCGAGGGCGGCAATTGCCGAAATGGCGCCTGGACTCATCGGCGAGGACACAGCGTCCATGCGCCGCCTCGCCAAAAGAATGGACGAACGGCTGAACGGTCACAACTATGCCAAGGCGGCCGTGGATATCGCTCTCCTCGACCTCGCCGGCCAGCGGTTGCGCGTTCCGGTTTCAACCCTTCTTGGCGGTGCGCTCACCGATCGTGTGCCGTCTTACTATTCGACGATTGTCGGTGCTCCAGACGAGACCGCGCGTATTGCCGCCGACAAGGTCAAGGCCGGTTATCCACGGCTTCAGATCAAGATCGGCGGGCGGAATCTCGAACAGGACGTCGCCACGGTGCACAAAGTATGGGAGGCGGTTGGCTTCAAGGCCCGGATCGCCGTCGACGCCAATCGTGGCCTGACCGCTGCCGCGGCGCTGCACATCGATCGACTTTGCCAGGCAATTCCATTCGTGTTCGAACAGCCCTGCAATACCATGGAGGAAGTCGCGAGCCTCAAGGGACGCGTTACCCATCCGATCTATCTCGATGAGAACACCGAGGATTTAAATGCCGTGCTGCGGGCGGTTAGTTCAGGCATCGCGGATGGTTTCGGACTGAAAGTCACGCGCCTTGGCGGTCTCACCAAGATGGCCACGGTTCGCGACCTCTGTGCGATACGATCGCTTCCGCACAGCTGCGACGACGCCTGGGGCGGGGATATCATTGCCGCGGCATGCGTGCACCTTGCCGCTACCGTCGAGCCGAGACGTTTTGAGGGAGCCTGGATCGCGCAGGAGTACATCGAAGGACATACCGATCCCGTAAACCCGATCGTGATCGAGAACGGGCATATACGCGTCCCGCAGACGCCAGGGCTCGGCGTCAAGCCTGAGCGCACCCAACTCAACGCGCCGATCGCGGCTTTCGGAGACTGAGGATCGAATGATGTGATCCGTGCAAGCAGACGAGCCGCCCGAAGGCTTCATGAGCCGCAAAAAAGCCGATATGCACGATGCGTGATATTGATTGCTGTCCGCAGCCAAACATTCGGGGAAATCCATGAAACTGCTGCTCGCTGCTATCCTGTTGATTGCCGCACCCGCCGCCGCTTGGGCTGGTCCGGCGTCCGACGCCGTGAAGTTCTTCTATGTTCCGCAGGTCAAGTTCGAAGCCGACGCACAATACCGGGATCGCTTCACCGAGCCGGTGACGAAACTGTTCGATCTCAACGACCAGGCAACCAAGAAGAATCCGGACCAGGTCGCCTGCATCGACTTCGACCCAGGTCTGGATGCACAGGATTTCGACCAGAAGGCCATCTCAAAAACGCTGAAAGTGTCCGAGACGGTGGATGGCGACACGGCGCGGGTGGTGGCGAACTTCAGCCTCTTTTCGGAAGGAGACGATTCACAGCGCGAAATGCATTGGTCGCTGAAGAAGGTCGATGGCAAGTGGAAGGTATCGGACATCGCTTCGAAGACCAGCGACTGGACGCTGAGCCAGCTCGAATGCATGACGGGCCAAGATCAGGAGTGATGCGATGGCCCGTCGTCCGATCCTGGCACTGTCGGCGATCTGCCTGTTGGCGGCGAGTTTGAACGGCGCCGCTGCCCAGGGGTTGCTCGGCGCGCCGCCGGCAAACGCTCCGGCCGGGACCGCGCCAGGCGACAGCGGTTCGCCGCCGGCGAATGCGCCCGGCGGGGCCGTGGAGCCGGCAACACCGCCGGTTGCCGGCGGGCCTCCGGCTCCCATCCAGCCAGGGTCACCGACGGCGGTGGTGAGGCCGTTCTACGATCAGGTCGGCCTGGAGATCGATCCGTCGCAGCGCAGCCACTTCGTGGATCCGGCGAAAACGGTGCTCGACAAGAGCGATGGGTTGCGCAAATCCGGGCAGGGCGAGTGCCTTGACCCCAACATGGCGCTCGACAATGCGAACTATGACAAGGACGAGATCGATAAGAGCCTGAAGACACTCGAGGCGATCAATGGCGATCAGGCCAAGGTCATCGTCGCCTTCGTCGTCGCCGGCAACCCGCACCGCCTCGAATGGAAGCTCAAGAAGGTCGGCGGCGAATGGAAAATATCGGACCTTTTATCGGTGACCGGCGAATGGGCGCTCAGCCAATATCAATGCGAATGATGGTCGAACTAGCCGCGCCCGCGATAAGGGGCCACGCCGGTCTCCGGCAGCCAGGCGCCTTCCGGCGGAGCGCCGGTTTGCCAGAAGACGTCGATCGGGATGCCGCCACGCGGAAACCAGTAGCCGCCGATGCGCAGCCACAGCGGCTTGGTCGCCGCCGCGATGCGGCGGCCGATCATGACGGTGCAGTCTTCATGGAAGGCGCCATGGTTGCGAAACGAGGTCATGAACAGCTTCAGCGACTTCGATTCCACCAGAGCCGCATCGGGTGCGTAGTCGATGACGATATGGGCGAAATCCGGCTGCCCGGTGACCGGGCACAGCGAGGTGAATTCCGGGACCGTGAAGCGCACGATGGCGGGCGGTCCGTCACCGCGCGTAAACGGCACGGTCTCCAGGACCGCCTGTTCGGGGCTGTGTGGCGTCTCGACATGCGCGCCGAGCTGGGTGAGGGTTTTGGTATCGATCATGAGTGGCTCCTTGGTGTTGGCCGCTGGAAACTCCACGGCAGCGAACACGAAACAAAGGTCGAACAAGCCCCGCATCCAGTTGGCTGCGGCGCATTTGGGCGCTCATTAGCACAATTTGAAACGGCAGGAAGACGATGACCAGCAACGACCCGCTTCTCCAACCCTACCAGCTCAAACATCTGACGCTGAAGAACCGGGTGATGTCGACCAGCCACGAGCCGGCCTATTCCGAGGACGGCATGCCGAAAGAACGCTACCGGCTCTATCATGCCGAAAAGGCCAAGGGCGGCATGGCGCTGACCATGACCGCCGGCTCGGCCATCGTCTCGCGCGACAGCCCTGCCGCCTTCGGCAATCTGCATGTCTATGACGACCGCATCGTGCCGTGGCTCGCCGAACTCGCGGATGCCTGCCATGAACACGACTGCGTGGTGATGATCCAGATCACCCATCTCGGCCGCCGCACCGGCTGGAACAAGGCCGACTGGCTGCCGGTGCTCTCGGCCTCGCCGGTGCGCGAGCCCGCACACCGCTCCTTCCCCAAGACCATCGAGGACTGGGACATCGAGCGCATCGTTGCCGACTATGCGTCCGCCGCCCAGCGCTGCCAGGCCGCGGGTCTCGACGGCATAGAGTTCGAGTCCTACGGCCATCTTATGGATGGTTTCTGGTCGCCGGCCACCAATCACCGCGACGATGAGTTCGGCGGCTCGCTCGACAACCGGCTGCGCTTCACCGACATGGTGCTGGACGCGGTCCGGGCGGCGGTGGGCGACAAATTCGTCGTCGGCATCCGCATGGTCGCCGACGAGGATTTCGAGAAAGGCCTGTCCAAGGAGGAGGGCATCGAGATCGCCAGGCGGCTGGCCGGTTCGGGCAAGGTCGATTTCCTCAACATCATCCGCGGCTCGATCGAGACCGATGCCGCCTTGACGAAGGTCATCCCGGTGACCGGCATGCGGTCTTCGCCGCATCTCGATTTCGCCGGTGAGGTGAGGGCGGCGACAAAGTTCCCGACCTTCCACGCGGCGCGCATTTCCGATGTCGCTACGGCGCGCCACGCGATTGCCACCGGCAAGCTCGACATGGTCGGCATGACCCGAGCACATATCGCCGATCCGCACATCATCAGGAAGGTGATGGAAGGCCGCGAACATGAGATCCGCCCATGTGTGGGCGCCACCTATTGTCTCGACCGCATCTATGAGGGGGGCGAGGCGCTGTGCGTCCACAACGCGGCGACCGGCCGCGAGGCCGATATCCCGCACATCATCGTCAAGACAGATGGGCCGAGCAAGAAAGTCGTTGTCGTCGGCGCCGGTGCCGGCGGACTGGAGGTGGCGCGCGTAGCGGCCGAGCGCGGCCATCAAGTCACGGTCCTGGAGGCGTCGTCACAAGCGGGCGGCCAGGTGCGGCTGGCGACGCAGAATCCGCGCCGCAAGGAACTGATCGGCATCATCGACTGGCGCCTGGCTGAACTCGACCGGCTCGGCGTCGAAATCCGCTACGATACCTGGGCGGAGAAGGACGACGTTCTGGCGCTGGCGCCAGATGTGATCGTTATCGCCACCGGCGGCCTGCCCCAGAACCCACCGCTGACGGCGGGCGACAATCTCGTGACATCGAGCTGGGACATCATGGCCGGCAGCGTCAAGCCGGCCGAAAATGTGCTGCTCTATGACGACAATGGCGGCCATCAGGGCATGGGCGCGGCCGAACTGATCGCCAACAGCGGCTCGAGGCTGGAACTGGTTTCGCCGGAACGCTTCTTCGCGCCGGAAATGGGCGGCATGAACCACGTGCCGTATGTCAGGGCCTTCCAGGAAAGGGGTGTCACAGTCACCATCAACACGCGCCTGCGTTCAGTGCGACGCGAGGGCAATCAACTGGTCGCGGAACTCGCTTCGGATTTTGCCGATGGCTGGCGCGGGGAACGCAGGGTCGACCAAGTGGTGGTTGAGCACGGCACTGTGCCGCTCGATGACCTCTATCTCTCGCTGAAACCGCTCGCGAAGAACGGCGGCGCGGTCGACTACGAACGCCTGGTCAACGGCGGCGACATCTTTCCCGCACGCAATCCGCAAGGATCGTTTGTGCTGTTCCGTATCGGCGACGCCGTCGCCTCGCGCAACATCCATGCCGCCATCTATGACGGGATCCGTTTCGGCCTGCGGATCTGATCCGCGGCCCGCCTAGATCGGCATGTTGAACGGCCTTATGATCTGGATGCTGGATGCGCCCGGCGCGACCGATTTCGGCAACGCGCCCTGTGCCCGCATGATGTGGACGCAGGCCGTGCGCATATCTTGCCGGAGATCGTGATACAGCACGGCCGAGATGCGTCGGCGTTGGTGGCGCGCGGTCTGGCCTGCATACGAGAGCCCATCTATGCCGGCCTGGCCGCGCGCCCGCACGTCATTGGCTCATCGCCGGGCAACGTGCGATCTTTGTAAGCGTATGTTCAGATCATCCTGGCGGTCGCCATGCACAGCACGGTGACCACCAGCAGCCATGCGGCGATGCGTTCGCCCATCGCCATTCTGGCGCGCAATCGAGTTGCGATTTCCGCATTGGCGCCGGCAAGCTGCCTGCTGGGCGCTCTGACCATGGCGCCGAGCACGCCGGCGGCGGCGAATGCGGCCAGGATGCCGAGCGCCAACACCATTTCCATCGAGCCGAAATAGGCGCCGTGGAAAAAATACCACAGCAGCGCCCCGATCAGGAAGACCATGCCGGCCGCGCCCATCTGCGGCTGGATGAAGCGTTCCGCCTTGATCTCTGGATCGCGGGCAAGCGTGATGGTGGTGCCAGCCCAGAACACTCCCGCCATGACGTGAAGACCGATGACGACGATGTAGACATATTGCATGCCGGCTCTCCTCTCTCGCTTGCTGCGCCTAATAGTTAGATATCTAACTGTTAGATGTCAATGTATAATCGCGAACCTGTTCCCCATCCATGGGAAAACACCATCTAGAGCCGGATGCTCTCAGGTCGATCGACCTGAAATCTGAATGCGCCTCTAGATCAAAGAGATAGAGCATGACGTCGTCCGAAAACCGCTTCACACTTTTCGGCATCATGCTCTAGTGTCCGGCAATGACACCCTTTGAACGCCCGCCTGTCGGCATGAATCTCGGCCGCACAGCCAAGCTTGTTGCACAAGCCTTCGATGCCGCTTTGGTTGAAGCGGGCGGGACCTTGCCGGTCTGGCTGACGCTGCTGTCTGTCAAGTCGAGCAAGCAGGCCAACCAGCGCGAACTCGCCGACATGATCGGCATTCAGGGGGCGACACTGACCCATCATCTCAACGCGATGGAGACACAGGGCCTGCTGACCCGCCGCCGCGATCCCGTCAACCGTCGGGTTCATCTGGTCGAATTGACAGAGGCGGGTGAAACGCTGTTCGAGACGTTGCGGCAAGCAGCGCTCGTCTTCGACAAGCGGCTTCGCGCAGGGTTGTCCGACGAACGGCTGAAGGAGTTCGCGGACATGCTGGCGTTGTTGCGTGCCAATGTCGGCGGGATGTGACGACCGCATTGTTTCGGAACATCTATTCCTGTCCGTTGTCACGGCATCCGAAATCTCAGCCGGAATAGCCAAGGCCGAGCGCGAAGGAGCGACCACGAAAGCCGCTTTGCTCCGCGACTGGTGGCAGGCGATCGAGTGTCTTTATGGAGCGCGGATTCTTCCCTTTGATTTGCGCGCGGCGAATGCCGCCGGAGCGATTGTCGACCGTGCAAGGGCACATCGGCCAGGATACGAGGATATAGCGATCGCCGCGACGGCTGAGGTTCGTGGGCTGATGATATTGACGGAAAACGAGCGCCATTTTGCACCTCTGGGGTGCCAATGCTGAATCTGCTGAAGGTCCTTCCGCCGCCCCCCGCGGCCAATCCATCACTTTAATCGTAGCCAGCGATTGGCGCGCCGGACCAGCGCGCTGTTGGATGCACCGGCCTCAGGATGCATGCCGACCATGAACAGCGTTGCTGGAGCCTGCTCCACCTCCAGCACGTCGAGGATGTTGCTGGTGCCGTTCAGTGGCCCATCGCCGTGGCTGGTTTTCAAGGCGGGCCGGGCTCTACCTACGCCAGGCTGCCTTGCAGCACTGTCAGCCTGGCCTTCTTCGGCATGCGGGCCGTCAGCCATTCCAAAGCCTTGTCGTGCGGCATGGGGAAGGCGATCGAATAGCCCTGCACCTGATCGCAGCCGATCGCCATCAGCGAGTCGAGCTCGGCCTCGGTTTCGGCGCCCTCGGCGACGATCGAGATGCCGAGGCCGCGGGCAAGTTCTGTGATGGCGCGCACGATCTTGGAGTTGTCGCCGTTCTCATGGATGTTCTGGACAAAGCGGCGATCGATCTTGAGCCGATCGATCTCGTTGGGATTGACGTGGCTCAGCGAGGCATAGCCGGTGCCGAAATCATCGAGCTCCAGATGGACGCCGGCTGCCCTGATGTGACGAAGCTTGGCCGCGATGCCTGTCTTCTCATCGTCCAGGATGACGGACTCGACGATTTCCAGCGACAGTTTCTGTGGCGGCAATCCGGCCTTCTCCAGTGTCTCGAACAGGAACGTATCGAAATCGTGCTCGCGCAACTCGGTACCAGAGACATTGACGGCAAGCCGGCCGAAGGCAATCCCGGCACGGTTCCATTCGGCTGCCTCGCTGATCGCCTTGCTGATCACGATGCGACCGATCTCCGGCATGAAGCCGCATTTCTCGGCGACCGGAATGAATTCGCCCGGCGAGATCATGCCGCGCTTGGGATGGTTCCAGCGCACGAGGGCCTCGATGCCGCTGATGGTGCCGTTTGTCAGGGAAACCTGCGGCTGGAAATAAACCTGGAACGCTTTTTCCGAAATGGCGACCTTGATGTCATGCTCGAGCTGCTTGCGGTAGTCGAGCTCGCGACGCAGCTCCTCCGAGAAGAACGAGAAGTTGCCGCCGCCCATCTTCTTGGCTGAGTAGAGCGCCAGATCGGCATGGACGAGCAGGTCCTGGGCATTGTCGGCATCGATCGGATAGACGGCGATGCCGCCGCTGGCGCCAGGAAGAATGGTGGTGCCCTGGAAAATGATGGGCTCATTGATGTGCGCAAGGATACGCCGTGCCAGCATGTTGATATCTTCGGTGCTGCCGGCCCCATTGAGGATCATCACGAATTCGTCGCCACCGAGCCGCGCGCACAGATCCGACGCCCGGCAGGAATCGCGCATGCGCTGCGCCGTCACCACCAGGACGTAGTCGCCGGCGGCGTGGCCAAGCGTATCGTTAATCTGCTTGAAGCGGTCGAGGTCGAACTGGACTACGGCCAAGCGTTCGCGCCGGCGATGCGCGCCCTTGATCAGCGTGTCGAAATGGTCGGTCAGGAAGGTGCGGTTGTGCAGGCCGGTCAGGCCGTCGTGAACCGCGATGAAGGCCATCGAATTGCGCGCATCGACCAGTTCACGCGTCTTGCGCAGGATCGCGTTGGACATCGGCCTGAAGATGAACAGCGCGACCAGCAGGATGACGCCGAGGGTGGCGAAGAAGAGCGTGCGATGGAGGGCGAGCAGCTTTTCGGAGCGCTCGTCGGCATCGGCGCTGATACGCTGTCCGAGCGCGGCATAGCCCGACAGGGTGGCATTGGCGACCGAGGCATCCAGGTTGACGCGTTCGGCGCCGCCTTTGTAGCCGCCATTGTCGGGATGGTTGAGTTGCGATTCGAAGGCGGAGACCAGACGGTCGCCATTTGCGATCAGGCCAACCGAAAAATAGTCGAGATGGAAGGGCTTGGCGAAAAGCACGCTCTCGATCGATTTTGAATTGAGCTTGGCCGGCGATTCCGGCTTCGCCCCCGTCTGCTTGAGCAGCAGATCGTAGTTCGTCTCGAACTCTGCCGTAGCCTGCTTCAGAGCGCTGACCAGCGCCGGCTGCTTGTCGCGAGAGGCGGCGCCCGTTGCGCTGGCAAGAAAGACGATGCGCTGCGACAATGTTTTCTGCGTGCCGACGATGTCGAGCAAGGTGTGGTTGTGCTGCTGCGTGGCCATCGTCTGCTGCAGCAGGACGAAGGAGGCCGCCACCATGGCGGCAATGATCAGCAGCGCCAGCCAATAGCCGGCCTTGATCAGCAGGATGAGCTTGCCTGAAACGGTTTGCACCGGCTGCTGCGACATTTTCGGGGGCGGCCTCTCGCCAACGGATTCCTGTGTGAGCACCATTGAAGCGTAAACGTTAACAGGACTGGAAATCGACGGTCGGCCGGCAAGGGGCAAAGGGGTAAAGATCGCGAAATGGTTATCGGGTTCTTGCGCGGTCGGCCCGCATTTGAACATTCGTCGTCCCGTACGTCCCCGCATGATCATTTGAGCGATACCCGTGGCGTCTCAGCCGATGCTGCCCGGCCACCCGATCCGGTCGCTTTTACGATGGATTTTTTGCGCTGGGGGGACGACAGTCTGCCCACGTCAAACGAGGCCTGATCATGACCGCAGCATTTCTCTCCCATATCGACAGCGAGCTTGCAGGACTGAAATCCGCCGGCCTCTACAAGTCCGAGCGGGTGATTTCCTCGATGCAGTCGGCGCAGATCGAGGTCGGCGGCGAGAGAGTACTGAATTTCTGCGCCAACAATTATTTGGGCCTCGCCGACAGCGCTGATTTGCGAACGGCGGCCAAGCAGGCGCTCGACCGTTATGGCTACGGCATGGCGTCGGTGCGCTTCATTTGCGGCACGCAGGAGGAGCACAAGCAGCTCGAGGCGACGATTTCATCTTTCCTGGGCCTGGAAGACACCATTCTCTATGGCTCCTGCTTCGACGCCAATGGCGGCCTGTTCGAGACGCTGCTTGGTGAGGAAGACGCTGTTATCTCGGATGCGCTGAACCATGCCTCGATCATCGACGGTGTCAGGCTGTCGAAGGCTAAGCGCTTTCGCTACGCCAACAACGACATGGCCGACCTTGAAGCGCGGCTGAAGGAAGCGAAGGACTGCCGCTTTCGTCTGATTGCCACCGACGGTGTGTTTTCGATGGATGGCATCATCGCCAACCTCAAGGGGGTCCGCGATCTCGCCGACAAATATGATGCGATGGTGATGGTGGACGACAGCCATGCGGTCGGCTTCGTCGGCAGGAATGGCCGTGGCTCGGCCGAACATTGCGGTGTCGAGGGCAGGGTGGACATCATCACCGGCACGCTGGGCAAGGCGCTCGGCGGCGCGTCCGGCGGTTACACGTCGGGCAAAAGCCAGGTGGTCGACTGGCTGCGCCAGCGCTCGCGGCCCTATCTCTTTTCCAACACGTTGATGCCGGCGATCGCCGGCGCCTCGATCAAGGTGTTCGACCTGATCCGCCATGGCGATGCCTTGCGCGAGCGCCTATATGCCAATGCGGCGCGATTCAGGTCCGAAATGGGCAAGCTCGGCTTCACGTTGGCGGGAGCGGATCATCCGATCATACCGGTGATGCTGGGCGATGCGAACTTGGCGCAGGAGATGGCGGCACGCATGCTGAAACGCGGCATCTATGTCATCGGCTTTTCCTTTCCGGTGGTACCGAAGGGCCAGGCGCGCATCCGCACCCAGATGTCGGCGGCGCATTCCACCGCGGATATTGACCGCGCGGTGGCGGCGTTTGGCGCGGTCGGCAAGGAACTGGGCGTGATTTCCTGAACGGCCGGTACCGAAAAACGATTCCGGATCAAGAGATTCAAGGGACAAAAGCATGTCGAACATGATGAAGGCACTGGTGAAGGCCAAGGCCGAACCGGGCATCTGGATGGAAGAGGTGCCGGTGCCGGAGATCGGCCCCAACGATGTGCTGATCAAGGTGAAGAAGACCGCGATCTGCGGCACCGACGTCCACATCTACAATTGGGACCAGTGGGCGCAGAAAACGGTGCCGGTACCGATGGTGACCGGCCATGAATTCGTTGGCACCGTCGCTGATTTCGGTGCGGCGGTCACCGAATACAAGGTCGGCCAGCGCGTTTCGGGCGAGGGGCACATCGTCTGCGGCCATTGCCGCAACTGTCGCGCCGGGCGAGGGCATCTCTGCCGCAACACGCTCGGCGTTGGCGTCAACCGGCCGGGCGCTTTCGGCGAGTATCTGGCGATCCCGCTGCACAATGTGGTACCGATCCCCGATGACGTGCCGGACGAGGTCGCGGCGATTTTTGATCCCCTCGGCAATGCCGTCCACACCGCATTGTCTTTCGATCTGGTCGGCGAGGATGTGCTGGTCACCGGCGCCGGGCCGATCGGCATCATGGGCGCGTTGGTGGCGCAATGCGTGGGCGCCAGGAAAGTCGTCATCACCGACATCAACCCGGTGCGGTTGGCCTTGGCGAAAAAGCTCGGCGTCCAGCACGTCGTCGATGCCTCCAAGGAAAAGCTGCGCGACGTCATGCCGGCGCTCGGCATGACGGAGGGGTTTGACGTCGGCCTTGAGATGTCGGGTGCCGCACCCGCCTTCCGCGACATGATCGACACCATGAACAATGGCGGCAAGATCGCCATCCTCGGCATCGCGCCGACCGGCTTCGAGATCGACTGGAACAAGGTCATCTTCAAGATGCTGCACCTGAAAGGCATTTACGGGCGCGAAATGTTCGAGACCTGGTACAAGATGATCGCGCTGGTGCAGGGGCCGCTGGATGTGTCGGGGTTGATCACGCACCGGATCGGCATCGACGATTATCAGGCTGGGTTCGATGCGATGCGCAGCGGCAGCTCGGGCAAGGTGGTGATGGATTGGTGAGGGGCGTTGATAGAGACGTAGAGTTCCTTCGCCCCCTCTGTCCTGCCGGACATCTCCCCGAAAGACCTGTGTGGGCGAAGAGCGCCACCCTATCCTATCCTTCGTCATTCTAGGGCGGAGCAAGGAGCGAAGCGACGCCCGCAGACCCTAGTTGTTTGATCCCGAGCTTTAATGGTGCGATATTTTCTTCCGACTGGAAGGATGCGTTATGGGACAAGTTCTGCACGGC
>NZ_VFUX01000017.1:0-140862 GCF_006441275.1 Mesorhizobium sp. B2-4-17
CAATCAGGGACCCTGGGGGCAGGGGCCAAAGGGACCGAGCGGCCCGCAGGGCTCGCCTCCCGATCTTGAAGACATCATCCGCCGCGGCCAGGACCGGTTGCGGCGCGCTCTGCCCGGCGGCGGTGGCGCCAGTCCGGCCGTGTTCGGGCTGATCGCCGCGGTGCTGGTCGTTCTGTGGGCGTTCCAGGCTGTCTATACCGTGCAGCCCGACGAGGTCGCGGTCGAACTGCGTTTTGGCAAGCCGAAGGCCCAACTGTCGCAGCCCGGCCTGCATTTCCATTGGTGGCCGCTTGAAACCGTCGAGACGGCCAAGATTTCCGAGCAGCTCGTCGATATCGGCGGCGGCAACACCAGCGGCAACGGCCTGATGCTGTCGGGCGACCAGAACATCGTCAACGTGCAGTTTTCGGTGGCCTATCAGGTCTCCGATCCCCGGGCCTATCTGTTCGACGTCTCCGATCCGGACGGCATGCTGCGGCAGGTCGCCGAAAGCGCCATGCGCGAAGCCGTCGGCCGCAGGCCGGCGCAGGATATCTTCCGCGACGACCGCCAGGGCATTGCGGCCTCGGTGCGCGAGATCATCCAGACAACGCTGGACGGCTACAAGGCCGGTCTGCAGGTTAACGCCATCTCGATCGAGGACGCGGCGCCGCCGCGCGAAGTGGCTGACGCCTTCGACGAGGTGCAGCGCGCCGAACAGGACGAGGACAAGTTCGTCGAGCAGGCCAACCAGTATTCCAACCAGAAGCTGGGTCAGGCGCGCGGCGAGGCCGCACAGATCCGCGAAGACGCGGCCGCCTACAAGAACAGGGTGGTGCAGGAAGCCGAAGGTGAGGCGCAGCGCTTTATCTCCGTCTACGACGAATACGCCAAGGCGCCCGACGTGACGCGCAAGCGCCTCTATCTCGAAACCATGGAGAGGGTTCTGAAGGACTCCGGCAAGGTCATCGTCGAGCAGGGCAACGGGCAAGGGGTCGTTCCCTATCTGCCGCTGCCGGCATTGCAGCAGAAAGCGCCTGCATCAGCCGCGCCTGGCGCGAACACGGGAGGTAACCGGTGATGGGCAACCGTCTTCCCGTCTTCGTCGTTATCGCGGCGGTTATCCTGTTCCTGATCTATTCGTCGGTTTTCGTGGTCAATGCGCGCCAGCAGGCGCTGGTGCTGCGCTTCGGCGAAATCGTCGACGTCAAGACCGAACCCGGCATCTACTTCAAGGCGCCGTTCTCGTTCTTTGACGCCGACACGGTGCAACTGATCGAGAACCGGGTGCTGCGTTTCGACCTCGACAACATCCGCGTCCAGGTTTCGGGCGGCAAGTTCTACGAGGTCGATGCCTTCATCGCCTACCGCATTTCGGATCCGCGTGTGTTCCGTGCTGCCGTGTCCGGCCAGATCGAACTGGCCGAAGCCCGGCTGAGGACCCGTCTCGACGCCGCCTTGCGCCGCGTCTACGGTCTGCGCGACTTCGAGGCCGCCCTCTCCGAAGAGCGCGCGGTAATGATGCGCGAAGTGCGCGATCAGCTCCGGCCCGACGCCACCTCGCTCGGTCTGCAGATCGAGGATGTCCGCATCCGCCGCACCGACCTCACGGCCGAGGTCTCGCAACAGACCTACGATCGCATGAAGGCCGAACGTCTGGCCGAGGCCGAAAGACTCAGGGCACGCGGCAACGAGGCGGCGCAGCGCATCCGCGCTCGCGCCGACCGCGAGGTCGTCGAGATTATCGCCGAAGCGCAGAAGGAGTCCGAGATCCTGCGCGGTGAGGGCGAGGCCCAACGCAGCGCCACCTTCGCCGACGCTTACAAGCGCGATCCGGCCTTCTTCGATTTCTATCGGTCGATGAACGCCTACGGCACGGCGCTGGACAATACCGGGACGACCATGGTGCTGTCGCCGAGTTCGGAGTTCTTCCGCTACTTCCGCGACCCCGATGGCAAGGAAGGGCCGGCGAAACCAGCGCCGGCACCTGCCGCGCCTGCCGCGCCGACGACACAACCCAGCACGGGCCAGTAACGGCCGGTGCAGGATTTCTTCGCGGCGATAGGCCTGGTCCTCGTCATAGAGGGCCTGGTCTATGGCGGCTTTCCCGCCTTCGCGAGGAAGCTCGCGGGCGAGGTGCTGTCGATGCCGGAGAATGCGTTGCGGATCGCCGGGCTGGCCGCGGTCGCCATCGGTGTCGGCATCGTCTGGCTGGTGCGAGGCGGGTGAGGCGGCCGGTTTTCGTCTTGGCGCTAACGGAGGATTTATCCTCCGCGGATAGTCCTAGCCGCAAACGTGCCGTATTTTTTGCCAACATGGCGCAGCACGGTGTTTTCGCCGTTGCGCTTTCTTTCTCAGAATACCGGGAGGCCTCTCGATGACATCCACACTGCTTTTGCGCACGGTACGGCGGACGTTCATCGCTGGCACGGCAGCGCTTCTTGTCGGCACCGTCGCCATCCCGTCCTTCGTGACGCCGACATTCGCCAATGACGGGCCTGCTTCGGTGGCCGACCTCGCGGCAGGCCTGCTCGGCGCGGTGGTCAACATCTCGACCTCGCAGACGGTGAAGGGCACGGAGGGTCCGGGTGCCGTGCCGATGCCGCAGCTTCCCGAAGGCTCGCCGTTCCAGGACTTCTTCGACGATTTCTTCAAGAATCGCGGCGGCGGCAAGGACAACAGCGCGCAGAAGGTGCAGTCGCTGGGCTCGGGGTTCGTCATCGACGCCGAACAAGGCATCGTCGTCACCAACAACCACGTGATCGCCGATGCCGACGACATCGAGGTCAATTTCTCGGATGGGGTGACGCTGAAGGCGACGCTGGTCGGCACCGACACCAAGACCGACGTCGCGGTGCTGAAGGTCGATCCGAAAGGCCACAAGCTGACCGCGGTGAAATTCGGCGATTCCACCAAGATGCGCGTCGGCGACTGGGTGATGGCGGTCGGCAATCCGTTCGGCCTTGGCGGCACGGTCACGGTCGGCATCGTCTCGGCGCGCAACCGCGACATCAATTCCGGTCCCTATGACGACTTCATCCAGACTGATGCCGCGATCAATCGGGGCAATTCGGGCGGACCGTTGTTCAACAGCGCCGGTGAGGTCATCGGCATCAACACGGCGATCATTTCGCCGTCCGGCGGCTCGATCGGCATCGGCTTCTCCATCCCCTCGCAGCTCGCCTCGGGTGTTGTCGACCAGTTGCGCCAGTATGGCGAGACGCGGCGCGGCTGGCTCGGCGTGCGCATCCAACCGGTGACGGACGACATCGCCGAAAGCCTCGGCATGACCACGGCCAAGGGCGCGTTGGTCGCCGGCGTCATCAAGGGCGGTCCCGTCGACAACGGCACCATCCAGGCCGGTGACGTCATCATCAAGTTCGATGGCAAGGACATCCATGAAATGCGCGACCTGCCGCGCGTGGTCGCCGAAAGCCCCGTCGGCAAGGCCGTCGACGTGCTGATCGTGCGCAAGGGTGTCGAGCAGACCGTGAAGGTGACGCTCGGCCGGCTTGAGGATGGCGAGAAGCTCGCAAGCGGCGAGCCGGGCAATACCAATCAGGACAAGGGCGGCGACAAGGCTCCGGCCGTCTCGACCGCATCAGTGCTTGGCATGACCGTCGGCGAGCTCAACGACGAGACGCGCAAGAAGTTCAGCATCGCCGCCGATGTCTCGGGCGTCGTCATCACCGACGTGGCCAAGGATTCCGCCGCTGCCGAGCGCGGCATCCAGCCGGGCGAGGTGATCACCGAGATCGCGCAGGAATCGGTCGCCACGCCCAAGGACGTCATGGACCGGATCGGCGCGCTGAAGGAGCAGGGCCGCAAGAACGCGCTGCTGATGCTCGCGTCGAAGACGGGTGAGTTGCGCTTCGTGACGATCCGGATGGATTGAGCTTTCAATCGAGCGACTTCTAAAAGGCGGCTAACCGGCCGCCTTTTTTCGCGCCTGCCACTCGGCGCGCGAGAGCCGGTAGAGCATATGCCGCTTGAGTGCGGGATGGCTCTCGGGAATGCCGGGATGATCGAAATCAGCCGACGGGTCGGTCGTCATGCCGAGGCGTTTCATGACGGCGGTCGAGCGGTGGTTTTCGGCGACGGCGAAGGAGACGATTTCGTCGACGTTCAATGTCTCGAAGCCATAGTCCAGCCACGCCTCGGCGGCCTCGGTGACATAGCCCTTGCCCCAGAATTCGGGCGCCAGCCGCCAGCCGATCTCGATCGTGCCAGCCGGCAGGACGTCCATATCCTCGGTTCCTGAGAGCCCGACAAAGCCGATGCACTGGCCCGTGGCGGCAATCTCGGCAGCGGCGAAGCCATAGCCATCCGCATCGACCCAGGCGCGGACCTGATCCATCTTGGCGTCCGCGGCGGCGCGGTCGCGGCGGAACGGGAAGAACTCCATGACGCGATCATCGGAGTTGATGCGATGGAAGAGCTCACGATCGCGCTCTTCCCAGTTGCGCAGGATGAGGCGTTCGGTGCGCATGGGTTTCATTGCACAAACTCTTCCTGACGATAGCCTTGGACATAGAGCAACGCGGTGAGGTCGCCATGGTCGATGCGAACCTTGGCCTGCGCCGCCACGGCTGGCTTGGCATGAAGCGCCACACCGGTGCCGGCGAGGCGGATCATGTCGAGATCGTTGGCGCCGTCGCCAACGGCAATGGCGTCGGCCGGCGTCAATTCCAGGCGCGCCGCGATTTCGAGCAGCGCCTCGGCCTTGGCGGCACGGCCGAGGATCGGCTCGCCAACCAACCCGGTGAAGCGTCCGTCCTGTTCGAGCAGGCGGTTGGCGCGGTTTTCCTGAAAGCCGAGCATATCGGCGATGCGCGTGGTGAAGACCTCGAAGCCACCCGAGATGAGCGCTGTCCAGGCGCCGTTGGCGCGCATGGTCCGGACCAGCGCCCGGCCGCCCGAGGCCAATGTGATGCGGTTGGCGACGATGCGGTCGACGACGGCGGCATCGAGGCCCCTGAGCAGCGCCACGCGTTCGCGCAGCGCCGGCTCGAAGGCGATCTCACCGTTCATCGACCGCGCGGTGATCGAGGCGACGTGCTCCTTGACGCCGATCTCGTCGGCCAGTTCGTCGATGCATTCCTGATCGATCATGGTCGAATCCATGTCGGCGAGGAGGATTTTCTTGCGACGCGTCTCGGCCTGCTGGACGATCACATCGATCGGTTCGGCGGCCAGTGCGGTGCGCAGCGTAGCGGTGATATAGGTGGTGTCGACCGCCTGCGGCAAAGCGAGATCGCAGGCAATTCCTTCTGCCAGCCAGACGACAGTGCTTGCGCCCACCGAGCGCGAGGCCATATTCGCAAGCGACGGCGACAGGGCGCGGTCGGCGGGACGGGAAACAAGCGTGGCAATGAGCGGCATCGAAAATTCCGGCACGGATGCGGGCGAAGGCCGCGTGAAGAACGCGATCCTGATAGCCGGGCCGACCGCCAGCGGCAAGTCGGCGCTGGCGCTCGATCTGGCCGAGCGCACGGGCGGCGTCATCGTCAATACCGATTCCATGCAAGGCTATTCTGTTCTCGACGTGTTGACCGCGAGGCCGGAGGCGGCCGAGCTCGCACGCGTGCCGCATTTTCTCTACGGGCACGTCCATCCCGGCAGCGCCTATTCGACCGGCGCCTGGCTGCGCGACGTGATGAAACTCATCGACGACGGAACGCTCTCGCGGCGGCCGATCTTCGTCGGCGGCACCGGCCTTTATTTTCGCGCGCTTGCCGAAGGCATTTCGGAAATGCCCGATATTCCGCAGCCGATCCGCGACCGTTGGCGCTATGAGCTGAAGGAGCAAGGCGCGGTCAAGCTGCACGCCTTGTTGCTGCGCGAAGATTCGAGAGCCGCCATGCAGCTGAAGCCAACCGACAGCCAGCGCATCGTGCGGGCGCTGGAGGTGCTCGACGCCTCCGGCCGATCGATCCTGAACTGGCAGGCCGCGCGCGGTCGCCCTCTCATCGACAGGCAGACGGCCGGTTTCCTGGTCATCGAGCCGGACCGGGCGGCGCTGGTTGATCGCATCGAAAGGCGCTTCGACCAGATGCTGGACAAGGGTGCGCTGGAGGAGGTCAGGCAATTAGCGGCCCTTCGCCTCGATCCGGATCTCCCGGCGATGAAGGCGATCGGCGTTCGCGAACTGCAGGCCGCGATGGCCGGACAATCCAGTTTTCCCGAGGCGATCGAACGCGCCAAGATCGCAACACGGCAATATGCCAAGCGGCAGGCGACCTGGTTTCGACATCAGCTGGGGCCTGAATGGCAAAGACTGTGCCCGGGTGACGATCTCGAAACCAAGATTTCAACGCTGGTTGCTAATGCAACTTAAAAAGTCGATATCGAGGGAAGGGTTCCCGCCGAAGTTGTTGGAATTAACGCTCCGTAAGTCGGTCCGTGCCATAAGGTCGATGGGTACTTTTCCATCGGGGAGCAGATGCGTTTCCATAAGGCGGAATCCGCTTTCTTCGTCTTTATCTTCGTGATCCTGGCCGCCGGCCTGGTGACGCTGCACGCTTATGGGCTCTTGCAATCCTTCGCCACCGAACTCCATACGGCCTCGGGCCTGGACAAGGTCATCTACCTCAACAAGCTGTTGTTCGCGACGGGCGTGCTGCTTGCGACCGCGCTGTTTTTCGGCATCTTCTTCATCTATCCGCTGATCCGCAAACAGGCGACGGAAGAAGGCAAGCTGCGCGCCATGACTGTTTCACTCAGCGCCCGCTCCGAAACGCTCGAGCACGCCGCCCTGACAGACGGCCTGACCGGCATGCAGAACCGGCGCTATTTCGATGATGCGCTGAAGGAATATCTCGAGGAGTTCCGGCGCATCGAAAAGCCGGTCGGGCTGATGATCCTCGATCTCGACCATTTCAAGCAGGTCAACGACACCCATGGCCATGATGTCGGCGACGAGGTGCTCAGGGCTGTCGCCAACTGCCTCAAGGACATGACACGCTACCACGACGTGGTGGCACGGCTGGGCGGCGAGGAGTTCGCCGTGGTCACGCCCAATATGGAGGCGGAACTGCTGGCCAAATTCGCCGAGCGCATCCGCAGGGCGGTCGCCAACATGTCGATCCTTTCGGGCAATGTCCGGCTTAAGATCACGACAAGCGTGGGCCTTGCCGTTTGGGACCGCAAGGAGACCGCCGAGGAATTCTATCGCCGGGCTGACCGCCAGCTCTATGAAGCGAAGAGGCAAGGCCGCAACCGCGTCTGCGCCTAAAATCCCATCATTGAATTCGTGAGGCTGGCCGTCTGCCGCTGTTTTCTGCGCTTCCGGTGCTCACGGACTGAATGTCCGCTCCGCTTCGGTTCTCGAAAACAGCACCACCCGGACTCAGCCTGACGAATTCCCTGACGGGATTTAACCAAGGTGGCCTACGAAGTCCGCAAGCTGCAGGTTCAATCGTTCTGGGGACGCAGGCCGAAGGTGGCGGGCTTGAGGCCATAGCGCGTGTCGAAATCGTCGTCCGACTGGACGCGAGCGGTTGCCGGCTTGCGATAATCAGGATCACCGGCCTGCCGGCCGGAATCGACCACCTCGGCGAAGGCCATCGCCTGCTGCTGTGGTTTTGGCACGTTTCGCAGTCGCTCGACGATCGCCACCAGGTCGACATCGTCGCCGCTCTTCGGCGACGCGGTTTCTTCGCGCCTGGACGTGCCGGGGATCAAATGCGCCGGCAGTCTTTCGAATTTCAGCCGCATCGTCGTCGCCACGCCTTCGCCGAAGGCGATGGCTTCGCGCTGGCCCATGGACGACAGGAAGGCAAGCGTGGAGGCGGACGAGTCGGCGATGGCCGAGCGGATGATCGCCTGGTCCTGCTCGTTGGCGAGCCGCATGGCGAAGAACGTCGAGCACTGTGACAGGATGGTCGGGTCGAGCTCGCCCGGACGCTGGGTGACGACGCCGAGGTAGCAGCCATATTTGCGGCCTTCCTTGGCGATGCGCGACAGCGCGTGGCGTGTCGGCGCAAAGCCGAGGCGCGCATCGGCCGGCATGTAGCGGTGCGCTTCCTCGCACAGCAACAGGAGTTGCAGCTTGCCCTCGCTCCACAGAGCGAGGTCGAAGGCCAGGCGCGCCAGCACCGAACAGACGGAGTTGACCACTTCGGAGGGCATGCCGGCCATCTCGAAGCAGGTTACCGGGCGGCCGTGATGCGGCACGCGGAAAATGTTGCCGATCGTCTCGTGGATGGTGTCCTCGATCAGGCGCGAGCTGAACATGAAGCGGTAGCGCGGATCGGCGGCCGCCGATTCGATCCGCGTCTTCAGCGATTTGAGCGTCGGGCGGTCGTTCTTGCTTTCGAGCATGCCCATGCGCTCGTCGATGTGCTTGAGCAGGTCGGCGATGCGGTAAGGCACAGGCGTATCGGCGGTCAGCGCATCGTTGCCGCGCCTGAGATAGGTGCCCGAGCTCGGGTTGCGGTAGAGATTCTTGGCGAGCGGAATGAGATCGCGCAAAGCGTCGATTTCTTCCGGGACCGTTTCACGGCCCCGAAACAGCACTTCGGCGAATTCCTCCAGCCGGAACATCCAGAACGGCAGGTCGAGCGTCTTGGAATCGACCTTGACGCAATATTCGGGCAGCGAGGCCGCGAACTCGTTATGCGGGTCGAGGATCAGGATGCGCAGGTCGGGTCGCGCCGTGATCGATTTGCGCAGCAGCAGCGAGACGGCGGTGGACTTGCCGACGCCGGTGGTGCCGACGATGGCGAAATGGCGCGCCAGCGTGTCGTCGATGGCGATGTTGGCGGCGATCGCGTCGTCCTGCGACAGCGAGCCGATGGTGATGGAATGCCGCCCGGCCAGGTCGTAGACGGCCTGGAGATCGCGGCTGCGGATGCGGTGCGCGATGGCGCCAATGTGCGGATAGGTGGTGATGCCGCGGTCGAAGATCGGCTTGGCGCCGGGTTCGGCCGCGTCGCGGACTTCGCCGATCAGCTCGATGCTGACCTCGATAGCGTTCTGGCCCTCATTGCTCCAGGCGCGGTCCGATTTGCCGATGGCATAGACCAGGCCGACGGTTCGCGTCGTGCCCAGATTGATAGAGATCATCTTGCCGACCGTCCACAGGCCGGTGACGGCGCCATCAATGTCGTCGGCATAGGCGCTGATAGTGGCGCGCGCGCCGTCGCATTGCACGACATTGCCCAGGATGCGCCGGTCGTTCTGCTCTGCGTTGCGGCGCTCCTGCGATGTCGGTTCTCCGACGGAAGCTTCGCGTTCGACATACATGGACAGGCCAATCCCTATTTTCCCTGGAGCATGGACCCTAGCGGGATGGGGTTAAGTTCGGATGAGGCTGGATGGTGTAAGGAGGATTAAGCGCCTGTTGAAAATTGTCGCAAATGGCTCTTCTTCATCGTCCGAGTTTCGCTATATTGTACGAATGAATGGTATAGCGAACAGTATTTCCTTGGGCATCGGCAGCCGAATCCACACGGAACGGACCATGCGGGACTGGTCATTGGCCGAGCTCGCCGCGCGGTCCGGCGTTTCCAAGGCGATGCTGAGCACGATCGAGCGCGGCATGACGAGCCCGACGGCGACCCTTCTGGTGCGCATCGCGGCGGCCTTCGGCATGACGCTGTCGACCCTCATCGCGCGGGCGGAATTGCAAGGCGGCGGGGTGCTGCGCGAGGCCGACCAGCCGGTGTGGCGCGATCCTGCCACGGGCTATGTCAGGCGGCATTTGTCGCCGACCAGCGACATGCCGCTCGAACTGATCAAGGTGCATTTGCCGGCGGGCGCCAAGGTGAGCTTGCCCGCGGCCTCCTATGCCTTCATCAAGCAGCAGATCTGGCTGGTTTCCGGGCGGCTCGAATTCACCGAGGGCGATGTGGTGCACCGGCTCGAATCTGGTGACTGCCTGGCACTCGGCGCGCCGTCGGACTGCACCTTCCATGCCCTGGAGGCGGACGTCGACTATCTCGTGGCGCTGGTCAGGGGCTGAGATCATGGCGAAACGGCCAAGGCGCTCCCACAATGGGGGGCCGCCGCTTGACGACTCCAAGGGGCCGCCATGGGGCAGGGCGACCCCTACATCTTCCTGGCCTGGCAGGCCGCGCACGCCAAGGCATGGAAGGCGCCGAGCCACGACGTCATGCTGATGCGCACGGACAAGGCCGAACGGCTGGGCCTGACCTACGAGGAATACACACTCGAGATCCTGGAGCGCAGACGGCAAGACGACACCGAGCGCATCAGCGCCATCAAGGCCGCGCGCAAGCGACGGCGCGTGCGCCATCTCGGCTGACGGCCTCGAGCCCACGTCGCGTCATCTCCAGAGGACCAGGCATGAATTCCATCGAAATCGGAGTGCTGAGCGTCAATGCTGAAACGCTGGCGATGCTGACTGACCTGCTTGTCGAAACGGTTGCCGCCGGCGGCTCTGTCAGCTTTATGCATCCGTTGGCGCCGGAGGCGGCAAGTGCATTCTGGGAGAGGTCGCTGGCCGCGGCGGCAAGAGGCGAGAGGGTGGTGCTTGGCGCGTGGGATGGCAGGGCACTGGTCGGCACCGTCACCTTGCTGCTCGATTGCCCGCCCAACCAGCCGCATCGGGCCGAGATCGCCAAGCTGATGACATCGGCCGAACACCGGGGTAGGGGGATCGGAACGCGCCTTATGAGGGCGGCCGAGCGTCTCGCCGCCGAGAGGGGGCGCACGTTGCTAGTCCTGGACACGGCGACCGAGGAAGGTGCTTCGGGCCTCTACGAAAAACTCGGCTTCACCCTGACTGGCGAAATACCGGACTATGCGCTGAAGCCGCATGGTGGGCTGACAGGCACGCTGATCTACTGGAAGCGTATCGCCTCATCGTCCGGTAGTTCCGCGCCGTCAGGCCGAAGCCGCACTGGAGAGGCGGCTCAGCAACCAGCGGCGGAAATCCTGCTCGGCACTGGTCAGGCGCACGGTCGGCGCCCTGGTCAGGAAATGGCCCGAGGTGCTGGAGAGCTCGAAATCGGAAAGCGGCACCAAGGTCCTGTTTTCGAGTGCCGCGTCGACAAGCGGCCGCGACCCCAGAAGCACGCCGGCGCCGGCACTCGCCGCTTCCATCGCGGCGACGAAACTGTCGAAGCGGTGGGATCGCTGGGGGTGGCCGGCCAATCCGGCCGCCGCGAACCATTCCGCCCACATCTCGCGCGCGCCGGCGACCAGAAGCAGCGGCAGGGACGTCCAGTCGGCGGCGCCGGCCAGGGCCGGGCTGGCCACCGGCACAAGCCGCTCGGCCGTCAGCCTGTCGGCTTCGCGTCCGGGAAAGGATCCGTTGCCGAAACGGATGTCGAGCGCGGAGCCCGGCAGGTCGTAGTCGGTCGGGCGATGGATCGTCACAAGATCGAGTTGGATGCGCGGCAGCGCCTCGGCAAGATCGGGCAGCGCCGGGACCAGCACCAGCAGAGCGAAGGAGATCGGCACCCGGATCGAGACGGTCTGGACGGCGCGGGGTTCGAACAGTTCCGTCGTGCTGCTGGAGATGGTGGCGAAGGCCGACTGGATGTGCGGCAGATAGGCGGCGCCCTCCGGCGACAGCGCGACACCACGCGCCAGCCGCGAGAACAGGCGCGTCTTCAATCGTTCCTCGAGCAGCCGGATATGCTGGCTGACGGCTGCCTGTGTCAGGCCGAGTTCGGCCGCGGCCGCCGTGAAGTTCGACAGCCGTGCCGAGGCCTCGAAACTGCGCAGCCAGTCGAGTGGGGGCAGGGAGGGAATGGATTTTCGAGCCATTAGCTATTTGCGGTTATTGGCCAAAAAACGATAATTTGAGTTATGCCGTTCGCGCGGTCAACATGCATTCGAAACCCACGGATCGGCCCGTGGGCCGTAACGGACAGGAACAGTATTTCCATGTTGACCCACGCGCTGGTTGGCGACGACGGCAGAACAATCGAACTTGGCTGGCAGGACGGGAGGCACACCCGCTTTCATGCCATGTGGCTGCGCGACAATGCGCTGGACGACAAGACGCGCAGCGCCGGCAACGGCCAGCGCCTGATCACCATCCTGGACATTCCGGCCGACACGAAGATCGGTGCGGCCGCGATCATGGGCGATGCCCTCGAGATCAGCTTCGTGCCGGAGCAGAAGACCGTCAGCTTTCCGGCTGCCTGGTTGAGCGCCAATGCCTACGATCGCGATACGGCGCGCGGGGCTGGCTGGACCGGAGAGGATATTGTGCGCTGGACCAAGGCCAGCATGCAAAACTCGATCCCACGCGCCGGCTACGCTGCTGCCAGCCGTGATCGTACAGTTCTGCGCGAGTGGCTTTCGGCGGTGAGGACCTATGGCTTTGCCGTGATGGACGGCCTGCCCACCGAATCCGGGGCATTGTGCAAGGTCTCCGATCTGTTCGGCTACATCAGGGAGACCAATTACGGTCGCTGGTTCGAAGTGCGCGCCGAGGTCAACCCGAACAATCTCGCCTACACCAATCTCGGCCTCCAGGCGCATACCGACAACCCATACCGCGATCCGGTGCCGACCCTGCAGATCCTGTCCTGCATCGAGAATACGGTAGAGGGTGGGGAATCCAGCGTTGTCGACGGTTTTGCCGTCGCGGCGGCGCTGCAGACCGAGAACCCTGAAGGCTTCCGGCTGTTGAGTTCCTGTCCGGCGCGTTTCGAATATGCCGGCTCATCCGGCGTTCGGCTGCAATCCAAGCGTCCGATGATCGAGCTTGGACCGGATGGCGAGTTGATCTGCATCCGCTTCAACAACCGCTCGCTGGCGCCTGTCGTCGACGTGCCGTTCGCAGACATGGACGCTTACTATGGCGCCTATCGCCGGTTCGCCGAACTGATCGAGGATCCGTCCTTCGAAGTGACCTTCAAGCTGGAGGCGGGCCAGGCGTTCATCGTCGACAACACACGGGTCATGCATGCCCGCAAGGCTTTCTCCGGCACAGGCAAGCGCTGGCTGCAGGGATGCTACGCCGACAAGGACGGCCTGTTGTCGACGCTGGCGGCGATCGAGCACGGCTTCAAGGAGGCCGCGGAATGAGCGGTCAGGATCTGAACGCGGGCAATATCGTCGAATTCATCGCCGACATTTTCGAGCGCCGGGGTGCGGAATCCTATCTCGGCGAGCCGGTGACGATGTCGGAACACATGCTGCAGGGCGCCTGGCTGGCGGAGCAGGATGGAGCGCCGGAGGTGCTGGTGGCCGCCGCCCTGCTGCACGACATCGGCCACTACACCAGCGAGTTCGGCACCTATTCGCCCGACGATGTCGAGGACAAGCATCATGACGAAGCCGGCGGCGAGGTGCTGGCGCCGTTCTTCCCGCCGGTCATCGTCGAGTGCGTGAGGCTGCACGTCGCGGCCAAGCGTTATCTCTGCGCCACCGATCCGACTTATTTCTCCAAGCTGTCGCCGGCTTCGGTGCATACGCTGTCGTTGCAGGGCGGACCGATGAGTGCCGAGGAGGTGGCCGAGTTCCGCAAGAACCCGTTCCATGAGGAAGCGGTGAGGGTTCGCATCTGGGACGAGCGCGGCAAGATCGCCAATATGAAGACGCGGGCGTTTCGCGACTATGTGCCTTTGCTGCAGCGCGTCGTGGAAAAGTTCGCGTCCCAAAGGACGACATAAGGACGAAGCCCGACACAACCGGGCTTCCGTCCCAATCCACCTCTTTGCTTCAGCCCTTGTGGTGGACTTCCTGCAACCCGTAGACCGGCGTGGGCACACCGACTTGCCTGGCCTTCAGCTGCAGCGACAGGAACTGCGAATAGTGCCGTGACTGGTGCAGATTGCCGCCGTGGAACCACAGCGCCTCTTGCTGGGTCGGCTTCCACATGTTGCGCAGTTCGCCTTCCCACGGGCCGGGATCCTTGGTGGTGTTCGAACCGAGGCCCCAGCATTTGCCGACCCTGTCGGCGGTTTCACGCGAGATCAGGTCGGCCGCCCAGCCGTTCATCGAACCATAGCCGGTCGCGTACACGATGAGATCGGCGGGCAGTTCTGTGCCATCGCCAAGCAGGACCGAATGCTCCTTAATCTCCTTCACGTCGACACCGCTCTTCAGCTTGATCGACCCGTCGATGATCAACTGCGAGGCGCCGACATCTATATAGTAGCCGGAGCCGCGCCTGAGATACTTCATGAACAGGCCAGACTCGTCCTCGCCCCAGTCGAGCATGAAGCCGGCCTTGTCGAGCCCCTTGTAAAAGGCCGCGTCGCGTTTCTTCATCTCGGCATAGGCCGGGATCTGGAATTCATGCAGGATCTTGTAGGGCAGGGAGGCGAAGATCAGGTCGGCTTTGGCGGTGGTGATGCCGTTTTGCACCGCTTGTTCCGAATAGAGGGAACCCAGCCCGATTTCCATCAGCGTGTCGGACCTGGAGATATGGGTGCTCGAGCGCTGCACCATGGTCACGTCAGCGCCCGCTTCCCAAAGTGCCGCTGATATGTCGTGGGCGGAATTGTTCGAACCGATAACCACCGCCTTCTTGCCAGCATAGGCATCGGCACCGGGATGTTGCGAGGAGTGGTGCTGGTCGCCCTTGAAATTTTCCATACCCTTGAATTTGGGCAGGTTTGCTTTGCCGGACTGCCCGGTGGCCAGCACCAACTGCTTCGGTTTCAAGGTGATGTCCTTGCCGTCGCGGTGCACCACCACAGTCCATTCCTTTTCCTTGTCGTCGTAGGACGCACTCTTGGCCTCTGTCGACGACCAGTAATTCAGCTCCATCACCTTGGTGTACATTTCCAGCCAGTCGCCGATCTTGTCCTTGGGCGAGAACACCGGCCAGTTTCTGGGGAAATCGATATAGGGCAGATGGTCATACCAGACCGGATCGTGCAGGCAGAGCGACTTGTAGCGATTGCGCCAGCTGTCGCCGGCGCGTTCGTTCTTCTCGATGATGATGGTCGGCACGCCGAGTTGCCGCAGGCGCGCACCAAGCGCGATGCCGCCCTGGCCGCCGCCGATGATCACCGTGTAGGGCTGTGTCTTGAAGCCGAGTTCCGCCGCTTCCTTCTCGCGTTCTTCCTTCCAGGTTGGACGGTTCTTGCCGGAGCCATGCTTGGCGCCCATCGGCCGCGCGAAGCCCGCCGGCTCCTCGTGACCTTTCAGTTCGACCATGGTGGTCAGCAGCGTCCAGATCTTGCCGTCCTTCAGCCTGATATGGCCAAAACCGCGCGCAACCTCGGTCTCGAAGCTGATCCAGCCGTCGATCACTCCACCGCTCTCGGTCGCATCCTCGCCCTCGGCGAGCGCGAAGTGCGAGGGTTTCGTCCTCGACAACTGGCTATTCAGCATGTCGCGGACCTGGTCACGGCCTTCCATGGTCTTGATGTTCCAGGTGAAGGTGACGAGGTCGCGCCAATAGCAGTCTTCCTGGAAACAACCGACCGCCTTGTCTATGTCGCCGACGTCAAGAGCGCCACCGAACGCATCGAGCAGGTCGGAAAGCTTTTTGTTGGGGGCTTTGTCGAGCATGAATTTCCTCCGGATTCGAAACGCTTCTTGGTCGAGCTATTGTGGCCGGGTGGGGCGGTCCAACATGGACAAAGTATCCCGTCAAAAGCTTCGCTGCGTCACGCCCTCCAATAGTTTGGCATGTTTTCAATGGCTTACCGAAACCCGACCGGGTATTTGTCTCGTGACGACTGATCATGCCGTCCGACCGTAAGCCCGCCGCTCATTCGCGTTCATGCCATTCACATTCGCCGTTGACAGCGGCGTGGAACCAATCCTATTGTCCGCCACCATGAAAAAGGCACTCATTCTCGTAGGAAGGCGCGTGGGCAAGGCGGTGTAACCGCCGGGCGAAAACCTCCCATGCGCAACACACAGGCTCCCTCGGGGGCCTTTTTTATTGCCTGAAACACGACTAGACGACCAGCAAACGCCAGATGGCGGACAGTACGGGACCAGACCGATGAGCAATGGACAGAACGGGCGACGTGAAATGACGGGCGCCGAAATGGTGGTGCAGGCGCTGAAGGACAATGGCGTCAAGCATGTCTTCGGTTATCCCGGCGGCGCGGTCCTTCCGATCTACGACGAGATTTTCCAGCAGGACGAGGTCGAGCACATTCTGGTCAGGCACGAACAAGGTGCCGGCCACGCCGCCGAGGGCTATGCCCGTTCGACCGGCAAGGCCGGTGTCATGCTGGTGACCTCCGGGCCCGGCGCCACCAATGCGGTGACGCCGCTGCAGGACGCGCTGATGGATTCGATTCCGCTCGTCTGCCTGACGGGGCAGGTGCCGACCTCCTTGATCGGCTCCGATGCGTTCCAGGAGTGCGACACGGTCGGCATCACGCGCCCCTGCACCAAGCACAACTGGCTGGTCAAGGACGTCAACGACCTCGCCGCGACCATCCATGAGGCCTTCCATGTCGCCACGACCGGCCGTCCCGGTCCGGTGGTGGTCGACATTCCGAAGGACGTGCAGTTCGCCAAGGGGTTTTATGTCCCGCCGCAGATCGCGCCGCGCACCAGCTACCAGCCGAAGGTCCAGGGTGACCTGGAGAAGATCAAGGCGGCGGTCGAACTGATGGCCGGTGCCAAGAAGCCGATCATCTATTCAGGCGGCGGTGTCGTCAATTCCGGCCCGGAAGCGAGCCACCTGCTGCGCGAACTGGTCGACCTCACCGGCTTCCCGATCACCTCGACACTGATGGGGCTCGGCGCCTATCCGGCATCGGGCAAGAACTGGGTCGGCATGCTGGGCATGCACGGCACCTACGAAGCCAACATGGCCATGCACGACTGCGACGTGATGGTCTGTATCGGCGCCCGTTTCGACGACCGCATCACCGGGCGGCTCAACGCGTTTTCGCCGAACTCGAAGAAGATCCATATCGACATCGATCCGTCCTCCATCAACAAGAACGTTCATGCCGATGTTCCTGTTATCGGCGATGTCGGCCGCGTGCTGGAGGACATGGTGCGGCTGTGGCGGGCGACCGCCAAGATCGACAAGAAGGCGCTTTATCCCTGGTGGGAGCAGATCGCTAAATGGCGCGGGCGCGACTCGCTGGCGTTCAAGATGAACCACGACGTGATCATGCCGCAATACGCCATCCAACGGCTCTACGAACTGACCAAGGACAGGGACACCTACATTACCACCGAGGTCGGCCAGCATCAGATGTGGGCGGCGCAGCACTATCATTTCGAGAAGCCGAACCGCTGGATGACGTCCGGCGGACTGGGCACGATGGGTTACGGCCTGCCGGCCGCACTCGGCGTGCAGATCGCGCATCCCGACGCGCTGGTGATCGACATCGCCGGCGACGCCTCGGTGCAGATGACGATGCAGGAGATGAGTGCGGCGGTGCAGTATGACGCGCCGATCAAGATCTTCATCCTCAACAACCAATATATGGGCATGGTGCGCCAGTGGCAGCAACTGCTGCACGGCAACCGGCTGTCGCATTCCTATACCGAGGCGATGCCGGACTTCGTCAAGCTGGCCGAAGCCTATGGCGGCCACGGCATCCGCTGCGAGAAGCCGGACGAGCTGGATGACGCCATCAAGGAAATGATTTCGGTCAGGAAGCCAGTGCTGTTCGACTGCCGCGTGGCGAACCTCGCCAATTGCTTCCCGATGATCCCCTCGGGCAAAGCTCATAACGAGATGCTGCTGCCGGACGACGCGACCGACGAGGCCGTGGCCAACGCCATCGATGCCAAGGGCAGGGAACTGGTGTAGACGACGAGCCAGGGCAGGCCTTGTCGAAAGAGGCCGTGCGCAAACAAATAATTAGATCAAGAATTTGAGATCCAGGTCATGAACGCACAGCACCTTCAACCCACCGGTTCCGCCTACTTCATCGCCAAGGAGACGGAGCGGCCGGAAAACCACACGCTTTCCGTGCTGGTCGACAATGAACCAGGCGTTCTTGCCCGGGTCATCGGCCTGTTTTCCGGGCGCGGCTACAACATCGAGAGCCTGACCGTCTCCGAGACCGAGCATGAGAAGCATCTGTCGCGCATCACCATCGTGACGCGCGGCACGCCGCATGTGCTGGAGCAGATCAAGCACCAGCTCGAGCGCATCGTGCCGGTCCACCGCGTGGTCGATCTCACCGTGCGGTCGCACGAATTCGGCCAGGAGCGGCCGCTGGAGCGGGAACTGGCGCTGGTCAAGGTTGCCGGCACCGGCGAGGCCCGCGTCGAGGCTCTGCGGCTGGCCGACGCCTTCCGCGCCAGCGTCATCGACGCCAACACCGAGCATTTCATCTTCGAGATCACCGGCAAGGGCTCAAAGCTCGACCAGTTCATCGCCATCATGAAGCCGCTCGGCCTGGTCGAAATCTGCCGCACCGGCGTGGCGGCGATGAATCGCGGCCCGCAAGGCATGTAGGGCGCGCGGTAGCCGGAAACGCCTTTGCTGAAAAGCATGGCTTGCCACCGCCCGGCGGCTGGCCTTTGCGAGGCAGCCGACAAGAGTAAACATTGCAGACCTTGTGATCCCGATGTCCCTCGACGCATTCCTCGCTCTGCTGGTCTACGCCTTCGTGACCTCGATCACGCCGGGGCCGAACAATCTCATGTTGCTGGCTTCGGGCGTGAATTTCGGCCTAGTCAGGAGCGTGCCGCATATGCTTGGCATCAGCATCGGCTTTCTTGTCCTGCTGCTCGCCGTGGGCCTTGGTCTTGGCGCGCTGCTGACGGCGTTTCCCGCACTGCACACCGCGCTCAAGATCGCCGGTGCCGCCTACCTGCTCTACCTTGCCTGGAAGATCGCCATGTCGCGCTCGCTCAGCGGCAAGGGGGAGGCGAAGGGGCAGCCGATGCGTTTCATCGATGCGGCGGCGTTCCAGTGGGTCAATCCCAAGGCCTGGGTGATGGCGATCACCGCCATGGCCGTCTACAGCAATCCGGAGCACCCATTCCGGTCTGTGGTGCTGATCTCTGTAGCCTTCACCATCGTCAATCTGCCGAGCGTCTCGGTGTGGGCGGGCTTCGGTACGGCTTTGCGCGGTTTCCTGTCGGATCCGGCGCGGCTGAAATGGTTCAATATCGCCATGGGCGTGCTGCTGGCGGCGACGCTGTGGCCGATGCTGCGGTAGCACAATCCGGGGGTCGATAGACCCTGATCCGCGGATGCGGCAGCCTGCACAGCGATTGTGCAGTGCACATTAAATCTTCGTAATGCCGTGTTTTGGCCCTTTTCCGCCCAACGCGTGTCCTATCTATTCAGCGAAATTGCGGCAGGTGCCGTGAAATGAGCTAGAATACGACCACCTGGCTATGGCGTGTCGGACGGAGCGGACCCTTGACGATGCGTGGAAAAGTCATTCTTTCATTGCTGGCAGCCGCCTGTGCAGGCGCGGCCTGGCTCTATGTGTCTCCCGATACGCTGGGCAAGGTCGAGCAGTTCATCGGCGCAAAGCAGGCCGCGGTAGCGGACAAGGCGGCAACCGGCACGCAGACAGCCGACAAGACAGCAGCCGACAAGACAGCAGCAGACAAGGGGGCAACGGACAAACAGGCGGCCGGCGGCAATGGCGCCCGCTCGGCCTCGATCGTTTCTGCGACCGCGACGACGGCTGATTTCCCGATCCGGCGTTATGCCATCGGCTTCGTCTCCTCTCCCGCCGTGGTCAATATAAACGCGCGCGTCTCCAGCCAGATCGTGTCGATCGACGTCAAGGACGGGCAGATGGTGAAGGCCGGCGACGTCCTGTTTTCGCTCGACGACCGGGCGCTGAAGGCGCAGCTTGCCAAGGACCAGGCGACGCTCGCCAAGGACCAGGCCATGCTGACCAGCGCCACGGCCGATCTCTCTCGCGCAAAGGATCTGGTGGCCAAGCAGGCCGGCACGCAGCAGACCTATGACCAGGCGCTGGCGGCGCAGAAAGCGGCGACCGCAACCATCGATGCCGACAAGGCAACGATCGACGCCGATACCGTCCAACTGAGCTATGCTACGATCACGGCGCCGATCGCCGGCAGGCTGGGCGCGGTCAACGTCGCCGTCGGCGATCTCGTCACCGTCAGCAATGGCAACAGCAGCACGGCGACCCCGCTCGTCACCATCACCCAGATCGACCCGCTGCAAGTGAACTTCAATCTGCCGGAAAGCAATCTGGCGCTGCTGCACAAGGCGCTCGCTGATCCGCAGCAAGGGGCGGTGACCCTGACCAAGGACGACGACCCGAAGCCGATCGGCAAGGGCACGCTCGACTTCGTCGATTCCAGCGTCGATACCGCGTCTGGCACAATCGCCACGCGGGCCAGCATTCCAAACGCCGATCTCTCACTGTGGCCCGGCCAGTATGTAAATGTCGTCCTGGAAGCCGGCATCATGCCGCACATGACATCCGTTCCGACCGTCGCGGTACAGCCCAGCCAGAAGGGACCGTTCGTCTATGTGGTCAAGCCGGACAACACGGTCGAGATGCGACCGGTGCAGGTGGCGCTGACCGTTGGCCAGAGCAGCGCCATCAGCGATGGTGTGAAAAGCGGCGAGAAGGTCGTTGTCGAAGGCCAGACGCGATTGAAGAATGGTGCCGCGGTGCATGAAGGCAAGGCGGCGGCCGGGTCCGGCGACCAGGCCTCAGCCAAGGTCGCGCAAGCCGGCAAGGCCGGCGAGGTGGCCCAATGATTTCCGAATTCTGCATC
Source organism: Mesorhizobium sp. B2-4-17 (assembly GCF_006441275.1). Lineage (NCBI taxonomy): Bacteria > Pseudomonadati > Pseudomonadota > Alphaproteobacteria > Hyphomicrobiales > Phyllobacteriaceae > Mesorhizobium > Mesorhizobium sp. B2-4-17. Next base: position 20,569 of record NZ_VFUX01000017.1, read on the forward strand.
CGCAGGCCCGTCGCCACCCTTCTGATGTCGTTCGCCCTCATTCTGGGCGGACTGTTTGCCTACAAGTTCCTGCCTGTGGCGGCGCTGCCCAGCGCCGAATTCCCGGTGGTCAACGTCTCGGCCCAGTTGCCCGGCGCCTCACCGGAAACCATGGCGACATCGGTGGCGACGCCGCTGATCAAGCAGTTCGCGACCATCGCCGGCATCGATTCCATTTCGACCACGAACTCGCTCGGCCAGACCTCGATCGCCATCCAGTTCGTGCTCAACCGCAACATCGACGCGGCCGCGGCGGACGTTCAGGCGGCGATCGCGCGCACGCAGAAATCATTGCCGCCGCAGATGACCTCGCCGCCGAGCTATCGCAAGGTCAATCCAGCCGACGCGCCGATCCTCTTGATGTCGCTGGTCAGCGACACGGTTCCGCTGACCGATCTCGACGCTTTCGCGGAAAACGTCATCTCACCATCGCTGTCGACCATCGACGGAGTGGCGCAGGTCTCGATCTTCGGCCAGCAGAAATATGCCGTGCGCATCCAGATCGATCCGACCGCGCTCGCCGCGCGCGGCATCTCGATCGACCAGCTGCAGGCGGCGATCTCGTCGGCCAACAGCAACACGCCGCTCGGCGTGCTGCAGAACAACAAGCAGCAGCTCACCATCACCGCCAACACGCAGCTGACCAACGCAGCGGGATTTTCCAACCTCATCATCGCCACCAAGAACGGCCATCCGGTGCGGCTGGGCGAGGTGACGCGCGTCGTCGATTCGGTGCAGACCACGACGACGGCGAGCTGGTACGATGGTACCCGCGCGATCATCATGGCGGTGCAGCGCCAGCCCGACGCCAACACGGTCGACGTCGTCGACAGGGTCAAGGCTATGTTGCCGTCCTTCCAGGACCAGCTGCCGGCCGCCGCCAACATCAAATTGCTCAATGACCGTTCGACCTCGATCCGCCAGGCCGTCAACGACGTCCAGTTCACACTGCTGTTGACCATCGCGCTGGTGGTCATGGTGATCTTCGTGTTCCTGCGCCGGGTGACGGCCACCATCATCCCGGCCGTGGCGGTGCCGATCTCGCTGATCGCCACGCTTGGCGCGATGTTCCTGTTCGGCTTTTCCATCGATAACATATCGCTGATGGGCCTGACGCTCGCCGTCGGCCTCGTCGTCGACGATGCCATCGTGATGCTGGAGAATATCTTCCGCCACATGGAAGAGGATGGGCTGTCGGCCTTCGACGCCTCGCTGAAGGGCGCGCGCGAAATCGGCTTCACCATCATCTCGATCTCGATCTCGCTGGTGGCGGTGTTCATTCCCGTGCTTCTCATGGGCGGCGTGATCGGGCGCATCTTCAACGAGTTCGCCGTCGTGGTGACGGTCGCCATCCTGGCGTCGATGTTCGTGTCGCTGACGCTGACGCCGATGCTGTGTTCGCGGTTGCTGTCGGTGACCAAGGCCGATCGCGAGGCGCACAGCGCTGGCCACAGGCGCGATCTCGTCACACGCAGCTACGACTGGCTCTTGAGCTTCTGCCTGCGGCACACCTTCCTGGTATTCCTCATCTTCATCGGCACCGCGGCGGCGTCGGTATGGCTGGTCCAGATCTCGCCGAAAGGCTTCTTCCCGCAGGAGGACATCGGCCAGATATCGGTGACGACCATCGCGCGCCAGGACATCTCGTTCGATGCCATGGCCAAGCTGCAAGGGCAGGTGGCCAGCGTCTTCTCGCATTCGCCCTATGTCGACCATGTGGCGTGGTCGGCCGGCAGCGGCAACAATGCGCTCAACCAGGGGCAGCTTTTCGTCCAGCTCAAGGGCAAGGACCAGCGGCCGAACATTGAAAAGGTGCTTTCGGATCTGCGCAAGCAGCTGGCCGGCGTGGCAGGCATCGAGACCTACATGCAGCCGGTGCAGAACCTGAGGCTCGGTTCGCGCTCGTCGGCCAGCGCCTATCAGCTCGTGGTTCAGGGCCTCGATACCGGCCAGACCGATATCTGGGCGCAGAAACTGAACGATGCGATGGCCGCCGACCACACGACCTTCACCGACGTCACCAGCGATCTGCAGAACAATGCGCTGCAGGCGTCGCTGGTGGTGGATCGCGACAAGGCCGCCCAGCTCGGCATCGATACCGACACGCTGCGCTCCGCCCTCTATGGCGGGTTCGGCACCGACCAGGTTTCGACGATCTTCGGCTCGGCCGACAGCTACGAAGTCATCACCGAGCTCGATCCCAAGATCGAATGGTCGCCCGAGCGCATGCTCGCCATCCAGATGAGGACGGCGAGCGGCTCTCTGGTGCCGCTTGGCGCCTTCGCCCGGGTGGACCGCACGGCCGGTGCCTTGACGGTCAACCAGCTCGGCCAGCTTCCGGCCGTGACGATTTCCTACAACCTGCCGCAAGGCGTGGCGCTCGGCGACAGCGTGACGCGCATCAACGCGCTCAAAGAGCAGATCGGCATGCCGACGGCGATCTCGACCACCTTTGCCGGCACGGCCAAGACCTTCCAGGATTCGCTTGCCAACCAGGGCCTGCTGATCGGCGGCGCGATCCTGACCATCTACATCGTGCTCGGCATTCTGTACGAGAGCTTCATCCACCCGCTCACCATTCTCACCGGCCTGCCATCAGCGGTGCTAGGAGCGCTCGTTGCGTTGCGCTTCGCCGGCATGGACCTGTCAGTCATCGCGGTGATCGGCATCCTGATGCTGATCGGCATCGTCAAGAAGAACGGCATCATGATGGTCGACGTGGCGCTGGAGCTCCGACGTGAAGGCATGTCAGCCAGGGATTCCATCCACAAGGCCTGCCTTATGCGTTTCAGGCCGATCATGATGACGACGCTGGCAGCACTTATGGGCACGTTCCCGATCGCGCTTGGCACCGGCGCCAGCGCCGAATTGCGCCAGCCGCTGGGCGTTGCCGTTGTCGGCGGCCTGCTTGCTTCGCAGGCGCTGACGCTGTTCGTGACACCCGTGATCTACGTCTACATGGAAAATTTCTCGGGCTGGCTGCTCGGGCTCATGCCTAAGCGCAAGGCCGAGTTGCGCCTGGTCGAATCAGGGGATCAGCCCTCGCTGTTCGACGCCGACGACGAGACGCAAGGCGAGCCGCAAAAGGCGGCCGCGGAATAGAGAGTTCGCTTCGTCCTCGCTGGCCCAAGCCGTCTTGCTTGCGGCCAGCGGACCGGAGCCGTAATTTGTCGCCATGTCCCATGATCATGACCACGACAACGAACTCGATCCGTTTGCTGCCCGGGTTCGGGCGCTAGAAACCATCCTGACCCGCAAGGGTCTGATCGACCCCGCCGCGATCGACGTCATCGTCGACACCTACGAGACCAAGATCGGTCCGCGCAACGGCGCCAGGGTGGTGGCCAGGGCCTGGACCGACCCTGAGTTCGCCGCCTGGCTGAAAAGCGACGCAACCGCGGCGATCGCATCGCTCTCCTACACCGGGCGGCAAGGCGAACACATGCAGGCTGTCTTCAATACGGAGGACACCCACAACCTCGTCGTCTGCACGCTGTGCTCCTGCTATCCATGGTCGGTGCTCGGCCTGCCGCCGGTCTGGTACAAGGCGCCGCCCTATCGGTCGCGCGCGGTGATCGATCCGCGCGGCGTGCTCGAGGAATTCGGGCTGACGTTGCCATCCGCAACAAAGATACGCGTCTGGGATTCGACCGCGGAGCTGCGCTATCTCGTGGTGCCGATGCGGCCGGACGACACCCAAGGCTGGAGCGAGGAAGAGCTCGCCGAGCTGGTGAGCCGGGATGCGATGATCGGCACGGCGCAGGCGAGGGAGCCGGCATGAACGGGCCGCAGGATCTCGGCGGACAAATGGGGTTCGGGCCGGTGGCGCCCGAAAGGGATGAACCGTATTTCCATGCCGATTGGGAAAGGCGGGCGCTCGGCGTGACGCTCTGCGCCGGCGCCATGGGCGCGTGGAACATCGACGAGAGCCGGCACGCGCGGGAATCGCTGCACCCGGCCGACTATTATGCTTCAAGCTACTATCAGATCTGGATCAAGGCACTGGAGACCCTGCTCAAGCGACACGGGTTCATCAGCGACCGCGACCTCAGGGCGAGCGAGGCGCTCGATGCGGCGGCAACCCCGAAAAAGGTGCTGAAGGCAGCCGATGTGCCCGCCGTGCTGGCCAAGGGCGGTCCTTGCAACCGCGCGGTCGGGACAGCACCGCGCTTCAAGGCCGGCGATGTCGTGCGGACGAAGAATTTCAATCCGGCCGGCCACACCAGGCTGCCGCGCTACGCGCGTGACAAACAGGGCCTCGTCGAGGCGGTGCATGACGGCTTCGTCTTTCCCGACACCAACGCGCACGGGCGGGGCGAGAATCCGCAATGGGTCTATACTGTGGTTTTCGAAGGTGGTGAGATCTGGGGCGAGGGCGCCGACCCGACCCTGACTGTCTCCATCGACGCCTGGGAGAGCTATCTTGAGCCGGCCTGAGGCGACCATGCCGGCCAACGATCTGCCCGCCGGTTTCGACGCGCCCGTTTTCGCCGAACCCTGGCAGGCCGAGGCCTTCGCCATGACGGTGGCGCTGCACGACAAGGGCCTGTTTTCGTGGGGCGAGTGGGCACAGGCGCTGTCGGCCGAGGTGAAGAAGCCGGGCGGCGGCGGACGGCCATGACTATTACGAGCATTGGCTGGCGGCGCTGGAAAGCCTGCTTGCGTCCAAGGGACTGGCCGCCAAGCCCGATGTCGATGCGATGGCACAGGCTTGGGAACGCGCCGCGCATGCCACGCCGCACGGCAAGCCGATCTTGCTGGAGAACGATCCGCGCGCTTCCAGGTGATCACGCGGGGAGATCGTGTTCCCTTTACGTTCTCAATCGTGGCTGATAGGTAGCCATGGGAGTTCGCCGCCGATAATAGCGATGATGGTGGCGGCTATCTTGTCTTTGCCTTGCGAATCCGGTCACACGATCAGATGGAATTTTCACCCCAACAGGACGAGGCGCTGCAAGCGGTCGCCCGCTGGCTCAAGGCCGGCATGCCGCAGCTGTTCCGGTTGTTCGGCTATGCCGGCACCGGCAAGACGACGCTGGCGCGCTATTTTGCCGAACATGTCGACGGACAGGTACAGTTCGCCGCCTTCACCGGCAAGGCCGCGCAGGTGCTGCGCTCCAAGGGTGCGGTCAACGCCCGTACGATCCATTCCCTGATCTACAGGCCCAAGGGCGAGGAGTCGGTCGAGGACGAGGTGACCGGCAAGACCTCGATGTCGCCGACTTTTTCGCTCAACCGGCAGAGCCCGATCTCGCGCGCCAAGCTGGTCATCATCGACGAATGCTCGATGGTCGACGAACAGCTCGGCCGCGACCTGATGAGCTTCGGCACGCCGATCCTGGTGCTGGGTGACCCGGGCCAGTTGCCGCCGATTTCGGGCGGCGGCTTCTTCACCGATCATGAGCCAGACTTCCTGCTCACCGAAATCCACCGGCAGGCGCGCGACAATCCGATCCTGCGGCTGGCGCTCGACGTGCGCGAGGGGCGCGAATTCATGCGCGGCGACTATGGCACGGCGCAGGTGATCGGCAAGGAACACGTCAACCAGGAACTGGTGCTGAAGGCCGACCAGGTGCTGGTCGGCACCAACCGGACGCGCCGCCGCTACAACCAGCGTCTGCGTGAACTCAAGGGGTTCAACGCCGATTATCCGCAGGCTGGCGACAAGCTGGTGTGCCTGCGCAACGATCCCGCCAAGGGGCTGCTCAACGGGTCGCTTTGGAAAGTGATGACCTCATCGCGCGAGACGGTGAAGCCTGGCATCAATCTTCTGGTGTCGCCGGAAGAGGACGATCCGGACCGCGGCGTCGCCAAGATCAAGCTGCTCAAGGCGGCGTTCGAGGATCCGGACGCCGACATCCCCTGGCAGCAGAAGAAGCGATTCGACGATTTCGACTATGGTTATGCGCTGACCGTGCACAAGGCGCAGGGCTCTCAGTGGAACGAGATCGTGCTGTTCGACGAAAGCTGGGCCTTCAAGGAAACGCGTCAGCGCTGGCTTTATACCGCGATTACGCGGGCCGCCGAACGATTGACCATCGTGAGATAGAAGGGATCGGCGGTAGCCGGGAGAACCGTTTCATCCTCTTTCTGGAGCGGCCGTGGCCTCCTCACTCGTCGGCCGCGCCCCGAGCCACTCCCAGGCAGCGGCTTCGTCCTCGAGCTCGAAATGCCTGAATTCGACGGGCGATGAAGCAGGCAAGGCGTGTCGTGCGTTCGGCGTCCAGTCAGGGGCGCCGATCGCAGCGCAACGGCCAATATGTTCCAATGCGTGGACGGCACCCTTCTTGATGGTCTCATCGGAGATATCGGCCCAATCGACGCCCTCGTGATCGACTATGCGCACGGCCACGTCGATCCGCGGATGGAGCAAATAGGCCGCCTCCAGCAGGCCGAACAGGTTCTCGGCATCGGCGGCCGAGACATGGCCGACCACATCGATGGCAAAGAGGTCGTCGCGGCTGGTCTCGATGCGGCGGATCGCCGGCACGGATTGGAGGAAATTCAAGGTGGTGCCTCCGTTTCGTGGAGTATTTGGTCTTCTGGAACACCGGAAAGGCCCTATCTGTTCCCGTCAAAGACGCTATAGATGCGCCGTCTCAATGCGCCGTGCCGGAACGAATGAGCGTGGCGCGCCTCGATCGCCTGTTTCACGGACGCCAAACCATGCCCGCCAAGCTTTCTGTCAACCTCAACGCCATCGCCATGCTGCGCAACCGGCGCGACCTGCCATGGCCTGATATGATCGGGCTTGGCCGCATCGCGCTTGCGGCTGGAGCCCATGGGCTGACCGTCCATCCGCGTCCCGACGAGCGTCACACGCGGCGTTCCGACCTGCCCAAGATCAGGGCACTGATCGACGATGAGTTCCCCAAGGCGGAATTCAACATCGAGGGCCATCCAACCGAGGATTTCCTGGCGCTTGTGGAAATGCACCAACCCGAGCAGGTGACGCTGGTTCCCGACGATCCGGCGCAGGCAACCTCCGACCATGGCTGGAACTTCGTCGCCGACGCCGCGTTCCTGTCACCGATCGTCAAGCGTCTGAAGAAGGGCGGTTTCAGGGTGTCGCTGTTTTCCGATGCCGATCCCGCCGGCATTGCGGCCGCGCGTGATACGGGTGCCGACCGGATCGAACTCTATACCGGTCCCTATGGCAGTTACCATTCCGATTCCGCAAAGGCGGCCAAGGAGCTGGAAAGATTGGGGAAAACAGCCGACACGGCATTTGCCGCCGGCCTTCAGGTCAATGCCGGGCACGACCTGACGGTAGGCAATCTGCCTGACCTTGTCCGACGCATACCGGCATTGGCCGAAGTGTCGATAGGACATGGGTTGACAGCCGACGCGTTGGAGTATGGCATGGCCGGTACGGTGGGTCGGTTCCTGAAGGCCTGCGGGTGGTAGGGGTAGCTTCGCTTTGCGGATATTGGCGGCCATGGCGTGCAATTGATATCGTATCGCAGCATGCATGAAGCGCCCCGAGCTTGTCAGGGAGTGGTCGATGGACCTTGCCAATCGCGGTAGCGAGGCTGAACCCGTCGAGCAATCGAGTCATTCCGGGGTTGAGCAGCACAGCACCAAGGTTCTGATGCTGGGCGCGCTCGGCGTCGTCTATGGCGATATCGGCACGAGCCCGATTTACGCCTTCCGCGAGGCGCTCCATGCTTCGCCAGGCATCGATACACGGGTTCACGTGCTTGGCGTGCTGTCGCTGATCGTCTGGGCGCTGACGATCATCGTGACCATAAAATATGTCGCCTTCGTGCTTCGTGCCGATAACAAGGGCGAAGGCGGCACGCTCTCGCTGATGTCCTTGGCGCGCAGCGCCTATCCCAAAGGCGCGCGACTGATCCTCGCTATCGGCCTTTGCGGGGCGGCGCTGTTCTTCGGTGATTCGATCATAACGCCAGCCATCTCGGTGCTGTCCGCGGTCGAAGGCCTCGAAGTGGTGACTCCGACATTGGATGCCTATGTCGTGCCGATCACGCTTCTCATCCTGGCCGTCCTGTTCTCCGTGCAACGCTTCGGCACCGGAAAGGTGGCGGCGGTGTTCGGGCCGGTGACGGCGTTGTGGTTCCTGGCCATCGGCGTTGCGGGGCTCTATCACCTGATGGATGATCCATCGATCCTCCTGGCCATCAATCCCTATTACGCGGTTGCTTATCTCGTCAGCACACCCACAGCTGCCTTCGTCACTGTCGGCGCGGTGTTCCTGGCGGTGACCGGGGCCGAGGCGCTCTATGTCGATCTCGGCCATTTTGGACGCAAGCCGATCGTGCTGGCATGGTTTTCCGTGGTGTTCCCCTGCCTGCTGCTCAACTATTTCGGGCAGGGCGCGTTTGTGCTCGCCAATAACGGTAAACCGACCAATCCATTCTTCCAGATGCTGCCTGACTGGGCGCTGATGCCGATGGTGGGGCTGGCAACGGCCGCGACGGTCATTGCCAGTCAGGCGGTCATTTCGGGTGCCTTTTCTCTGACCCGCCAGGCTGTGCAGCTCAACCTTCTGCCGCGCATCGAGGTGCAGCATACCTCCGAAATGCAGCTCGGGCAGATTTATATGCCCCGCGTCAATCTGCTCATCGCGATGGGGGTGATGCTGCTGGTGGTCGGCTTCGGCAGTTCGAGCTCGCTGGCCTCCGCCTACGGCATCTCGGTGACCGGCGAAATGCTGATGACGACGATCCTGCTGTTCGTGGTGATGCGCAAGATGTGGAAATGGAAGCTGGCGCTCGCTTTGGCGCTGACCTTGCTGTTCGGCGTCATCGACAGCGGCTTCTTACTGGCCAATGTCGTCAAGATCCTCGAAGGCGGCTGGGTTTCGATCACCGTTGCCTGCCTCATGGGGCTGATCATGTGGACGTGGATACGCGGCAGCCGTTATCTCTTCGACAAGACGCGTCGCAACGAGATCCCACTCGATTTCCTCGCCGGCAATCTGTTGAAAAAGAAGCCGCAGCTGGTTTCCGGCACCGCCGTGTTCCTGACCAGCGATCCGCTCAGCGCGCCAACCGCGCTGATGCACAGCCTGAAGCACTACAAGGTGCTGCACGAGCAGAATGTCATCCTTTCGGTGGTGACGGCGCCGCAGCCGGTGGTGCCCGACAGCGAGCGGGTCAAGATGGAGACGGTCAACGAGCTGTTCATGCGGGTGACGCTGACCTTCGGCTACATGGAACAGCCCAACATTCCGCGCGCGCTGGCCATCTGCCGCAAGCAGGGCTGGAAGTTCGACATCATGACGACATCCTTCTTCCTGTCGCGGCGTTCGCTGAAAGCCTCGCCCAATTCCGGCATGCCGGTGTGGCAGGACCGGCTGTTCATCGGCCTGGCGCGCACGGCGGCCGACGCGACCGAATATTTCCAGATTCCGACGGGCCGCGTCGTGGAAATCGGCACGCAAGTGGCTATTTAAGGCCTATGCGGCAAATCCTGCTGGCGCCAGCAACGTAGTGTCGGTGGTTTTGGTCCGCGCATGTCGGGTGCCCGGCCGTTTGCCGAGCAGCCCAGCGCTTCCGGCATGGGAGCCATCACGCAGCGGCACTTGATATTGCATTGCAGCAAGCGTAGAGCACCGCGCGCTTATCGGAGTGTCGTCCATGGCCCTTGCCAACCCTGGTAGTGAGGCAGAACCCGTCGAACAGTCGAGCCATCCCGAAATCGAACAGCACAGCACCAAGGTGTTGATGCTGGGCGCGCTTGGCGTCGTCTATGGCGATATCGGCACCAGCCCGATCTATGCCTTCCGCGAAGCCCTGCATGCCTCGTCCGGTGGCAATGTTGCCAATCGTGCCGATATTCTCGGCGTGCTGTCGCTGATCATCTGGTCGCTGACGATCACGGTAACAATAAAATACATCATGTTCGTGCTGAGAGCGGATAACCGCGGCGAGGGCGGGGTGCTGTCGCTGATGGCGCTGGCGCGCGGCAGTTTCCCAAAACGCTCGGCTGTCATTCTCGGCATCGGCATCGTCGGCGCCTCATTGTTTTTCGGCGACGCCGTCATTACGCCGGCGATTTCGGTGCTGTCGGCGGTCGAAGGCATGAATGTCGTCACGCCCGCGTTCCAGCCCTATGTCGTGCCGCTTACACTGGTCATCCTTGCCGCGGTGTTCGCGGTACAGCGTTTCGGCACCGGCGGCGTCGGGCTGGTCTTCGGCCCGGTCACCGCTGTGTGGTTCCTTGCCATCGGCCTTTCCGGCGTCAACCACATCGTCGCCGACCCGGAAATCCTCTGGGCGATCAGCCCGCATTATATCGTCGCCTTCCTGATCCATTCGCCCGACGTTTCCTTCGTGACGATCGGCGCTGTTTTCCTGGCTGTCACCGGCGCTGAAGCGCTTTACGCCGATCTCGGCCATTTCGGCCGCAAGCCGATCGTGCTCGCCTGGCTGTGGATCGTGTTTCCTTGCCTGCTGCTCAATTATGCCGGACAGGGAGCTTTCGTGCTGGCCAATGGCGGCATCGTCGGCCATCCGTTCTTCGAAATGAACGAGGGTTGGGCACTGATCCCAATGGTCGTGCTGGCGACCGCTGCGACGGTGATTGCCAGCCAGGCGGTGATTTCGGGCGCTTTCTCGCTGACTAGGCAAGCGGTGCAGCTCAACATGCTGCCGCGTCTGGAAATCCTGCACACGTCGGAAAAGCAGTCCGGCCAGATCTACATGCCGCGCGTCAACCTTCTGCTGGCGCTGGTGGTGATGATGCTGGTGGTCGGATTCGGCGAGTCCAGCAGGCTGGCGTCGGCCTACGGCATATCGGTTACCGGCAACATGCTGGTGACGACGACGCTGCTGTTCGTCATCATGACGCGAATCTGGAAATGGAACCTGTGGCCGGCGATTGGATTGACGGCGCTCTTTGCGCTGATCGACGTCGGTTTTTTTGCCTCCAACATCGTCAAGGTGTTCGAAGGCGGCTGGGCCTCGCTGGTCGTGGCCTTCGCGATCGTGCTGGGAATGTGGACCTGGGTGCGCGGCAGCCGCTACCTCTTCGACAAGACGCGTCGCAACGAGATCCCGCTCGATTTCCTCGCTGGCAATCTGTTGAAAAAGAAGCCGCATCTGGTTTCCGGCACCGCCGTGTTCCTGACCAGCGATCCGCTCAGCGCGCCAACCGCGCTGATGCACAGCCTGAAGCACTATAAGGTGCTGCACGAGCAGAACGTCATCCTTTCGGTGGTGACGGCGCCGCAGCCGGTGGTGCCCGACAGCGAGCGGGTCAAGATGGAGACGGTCAACGAGCTGTTCATGCGAGTGACGCTGACCTTCGGCTACATGGAACAGCCCAACATTCCGCGCGCGCTGGCCATCTGCCGCAAGCAGGGCTGGAAGTTCGACATCATGACGACATCCTTCTTCCTGTCGCGGCGTTCGCTGAAAGCCTCGCCCAATTCCGGCATGCCGGTGTGGCAGGACCGGCTGTTCATCGGCCTGGCGCGCACGGCGGCCGACGCGACCGAATATTTCCAGATTCCGACCGGACGTGTGGTAGAGATCGGAACGCAGGTGGCGATCTGACGAGCTCGATCATCAAGCGTGGTTCAGGGGCCTGAACCACTTTGATTTCTGGGTTTAGGCAATTCCGAACGGAAAACCGCACGCACTTTTTCCTGGAATTGCTCTTGATATGAACAGATGCGGAGGCGGGCATGAGCGGCGAACTGGTGCTTGTCACCGGCGGATCTGGTTTCCTAGGCGCCCACTGCATCCTCGAATTGCTGAAGGCGGGCTACCGCGTGCGCACGACAGTGCGCTCCGCCAAGCGTGAAGCCGATGTCCTGGCCATGATCAAGGTTGGCGGCGCCGAACCGGCCGACAGGCTGTCCTTTGCCGTCGCCGACCTCATGAGTGACACTGGCTGGCTGCAAGCGGTGACCGGCTGCGTCTATGTGCTTCATGTCGCTTCGCCATTTCCGCCCGGCGTGCCCAAGCATGAGGATGAGCTGATCGTTCCGGCGCGTGAGGGTGCATTGCGGGTATTGCGGGCGGCACGGGACGCCGGCGTCAAACGCGTCGTGCTGACCTCATCCTTCGCGGCCATTGGCTATGGCAAGATGCCGCCCGACGGGCGGCCGTTCGCCGAGGAGAGTTGGACCGATCCGACGGGCAAGGTCAGCGCTTATGTGAAATCGAAGACGCTGGCCGAGCGCGCGGCTTGGGATTTCATCGCCGCCGAGGGCGGCAGGCTGGAGCTTGCGGTCGTCAATCCTGTCGGAATCTTCGGGCCGGTTCTGGGATCGGACCATTCGACCTCCACCGAATTTGTCCAGCGCATGATGAATGGCGCCATGCCGGGGCTGCCGCGCCTGTCCTTCGGCGTTGTCGACGCACGCGACGTGGCGGAGCTGCATGTGCGTGCCATGACCAATCCCGTTGCCAAGGGGCAGCGGTTTCTCGCCGTCGCCGGCGATTTCATGACGGTGCGGGAAATGGCGCGGACCTTGAAAACGCAGCTCGGCGGTGCGGCGGCGCGCGTCTCGACAAGGCAGCTTCCCGATTGGCTGGTGCGGGTGGTCGGATTGTTCAACCCGGAAGTCGCGCAGCTCGTGACGGAATTGGGCAAGGTCAAGAATGCCACCAACGCCAAGGCGGTCAGCATGCTCGGCTGGGTGCCGCGGTCTCAGGAAGACGCGCTGGCGGCGACCGGCGAAAGCCTGATCCGGCTTGGCCTGCTCAAGACATCGAAATAGCGCGGCGGGAATCTAATCCGATTCCCGCCGGGCCGACTTAGAGCGTTCAGCGTTCGATAGAATCGTCGACCCGCTCTAACTCCTTTTTTTACGCAACCCCGAACGGGGAACCGCTACGCAATTTTCCTGGAATTGCTATAGCCCGCCAGCACGGACTCGTTGGCCTTCAGGAACTGCTTCAGCGACGTCGACTTGCGGCCGGACAGCGTTTCGACCGAATCCGTGACCATGCCGAGATCGCCGGCGCGGGTGGCGGCATCGAAGGAGACGAGAAGCCGGGCAATCGGGTCCGGCAAGCCTGCCGCCTTCATTCCCTCGGTCAAGGCCTCGTCGGACAGTTGCACAACCTCGATCGACTTGCCGGTGACGTCGCTGACAAGCGTCGCGACCTCGGCGACAGTGTAGGCCTGGGGGCCGGTCAGTGTGTAGGTCTTGTTCTCACCGTTGCCGGAGGCGAGCCCGGCGGCGATGGCGGTCGCCATGTCGTCGCGTGCGCAATAGGAAATACGGCCGTCGCCGGCCGAGGTATACCAATGTCCGGACGCCAGGATCTGTGGCAGGGCCACAAACAGGTTCTCGGCGTACCAGCCGTTGCGGAAGATCGTGTAGGCGATGCCGGTCGCCTTGATGGCCTGTTCCGTGCCGTAGTGGTCGGGCGCGAAGAGCACGGGCGAACCGGGCTCGGTGTTGGGCAAGGAGGTGTAAAGCAGGTGCTTGACGCCGGCCTGCCTCGCTGCCGCGACCGCTGTGACCTGCTGCGCGCGCCGCTTTCCCTGGATAGCCAATTCGTTGGTCGAGATGATCAGCGCGCGGTCGGCGCCCGCGAAGGCCGTTGGGAGGGATGCCTGATCGTCGAAATCGGCTGCCCGCACGGTGACGCCGCGCGCGGCGAGATCTGCAAGGCTCGCCGGCGTGCGGGTGGTGGCGATGATCCGGGATGCCGGCACTTTGAAGGTGTCCAGCAGGTGGTTGACGACGCTGCGGCCAAGCTGGCCGGACGCGCCGGTGACGAGAAGGGCATGGAAGGATCCTGATTTTGTGCCGAAGGGGCGGGATTCTCTTTGGTTTTTCGTAGGTCTCTAAAAGAGACCAGCTCTAAAATAGGAATTGACCAGTCCCCGTAAAGAAGGCAGTTTTTCGGGAGGTAGGCACACGCAGGGAACCAGCCATGGACAGCCGGATCGTCAGCCTGAAATCGAAACTGGACATCTACAAAGCGATCACCGGCGGCGGCGATCTATCCGACTGCCCGGTCAGAGACGTGATCCAGGGTCTTAGCGGCAAATGGAGTTCGCTGCTGATGGCAGCGCTCGCCGAACAACCCTATCGCTTCGGCGAGCTGCGGCGGCTGGTGCCTGATATCTCGCAGCGCATGCTCACCCAGACACTCTATGACCTGCAGCGCGACGGCTATGTGCATCGCGAAGTGTTCCCGACCAAGCCGCCGAGCGTCGAATACAGCCTCACCGATCTGGGCCGGTCGATGTTCGGCGCCTTACATCAATTGCTCCAGTGGGCCGAGCTCAACCACGATGCAGTGCGCGAGGCGCGCAAGGGATTTGATGCCGCCCAAGCCTGAGCCCGGCTTGCGCCTGATGTAAGCGTAAAAGCGCCAGCTTGCCTTGGCTGCCTCCATGAGGGACTGTGCCGCCAGTTGGCGCACGATGAAGCTTCCCGTCGGCCGGAGGTAGGCTGTCATCGGCGATGCCGCGCATTCGACGAGCCCCAACCCGGGCAAGGGGCCAACGTGGCGCTGCCCTTTCATCCGCGACCGGCTGGTGGCGACCATCGCGAAGATCCCGCCGGTTCCGCGGTTCCTCGCCTCGATGGTCGCCGGCACGGCGATCGATCCGTTCAGGCAGGCTGGGCTTGCCGAAGCGCAGTGGCCTGACCGTTTCGTTGGATGAACCCGACATCAGCCCAGACGACTGCCCCAGACAAAGGCCAGCGTCGCCAGCACGCCGAGTGCCACGCGAACGAGGTGCAGATTGCCCCATTTGACGATCAGGGGCCTGGCCCGCGGATTGTCGGCGCCGACATCCATCGCTTCCAACACCCTGTTGGTTGGCATCATCGCGATCAAGGTCCATGGCCATGGCAGGATGATCAATATCGCGCCAGCCAGGAAAGCGTGCCCGCCAGTCCGCCACCAGGCGATAAGACCAAGGACGCAAGCGACGATTGCGATCGACGCCTGCATCGCTGCGCCGCGCTTGTAGGAAGGTTGCCATTCCCGCAGCAGCGCCCCGTCATCAAGGCGAAGCCGCGCCGGCTGTTCGGCGACGCTGACATAGATCGCGGCGCCGGCGAAAACGGCGGCTATGGTCAAGGCAAGCAACCCGATCAGCATTTCTTCGCCCCAGGGGTGCCGACAGCGAAACCGTCCGGATAGAAATAGGGCTTGCAAGGTCCGGTGCAATACGCCATAGCATGCCGAACCGTAACGTACGGTACGGCTCGCCTGCTGGCCAGCCTGCCCGAGGAAAGACCGTGTTGCTGGCAAACGCCGACATCGACAACAGCCAGGCGCTGACGGACCGGCAGAAGACCGTTCTGGACGCGGCATTGCGGCTGTTGGTCGAGGAGGGCGACAAGCTGACCATGACGGCGGTGGCGCGACGGGCAAGCTGCTCGAAGGAAACGCTGTACAAATGGTTCGGTGACCGCGACGGGCTGCTGACGGCAACGGTGCAGTGGCAGGCCTCGAAGGTGCGTGTTGCTTCGGTCGACGGCAAGGGGCTGGATCTTGCCTCGCTGACGGCGAGCCTCGAGCGCTTCGCGTCTGACTGGCTCAGTGTCATTTCGAGCGATACATCGATCGCTCTGAACCGGGTCGCGGTTGGCCATGCTGGATCGGGCAAGGACGATCTTGGCGCCGTCGTGCTGGAGAATGGCCGTTTCGCACTGGCGAGACGGCTGAAGCCGGTGCTTGAAGCCGGGCGCAAGGCCGGGCTGCTGGAGTTCACGGATGCCGAGACGGCGTTCCGTACCTTTTTCGGGCTGGTTGGCCGGGACGTGCAGATCCGTCTGCTGCTCGGCGACCGGCTGGAATTGACTGATGCGGCGATCGGCGGCGACGCCGCCCGGGCGACGCAGCAGTTTCTCGCTCTTTTCGGAGCAAAAACCGGGCCGCAAGGCCCTTAGAACCGGATGATTTCAGGTCAAGTCGAGCTGAAATCTGAATCCAGTTCTAAATCAAAGAGCTAGAGCATGATGTTGTCCGAAAACCGCTTCACGCTTTTCGGCATCATGCTCTAGCTTCAAAACGGGAAGGAAGTAAAATGCGCGTTTATTACGATCGTGATGCCGATCTCAACCTGATCAAGGGCAAGAAGGTCGCCATCATCGGCTATGGCAGCCAGGGCAGGGCGCATGCGCTCAACCTGAAGGATTCCGGCGCCAAGGAAATCGCCATCGGCCTCAAGGCCGGCTCGGCGACCGCCAAGAAGGTCGAGGCCGACGGGCTCAGGGTGATGAGCGTGGCCGATGCCGCCAAATGGGCCGATCTGATGATGATGGCGACGCCTGACGAACTGCAGGCCGACATCTACAAGAACGAGATCGCGCCGAACATTCGCGATGGCGCGGCGATCGCCTTCGCGCACGGCCTCAACGTGCATTTCGGCCTGATCGAGCCGAAGTCGACCGTCGATGTCGTGATGATCGCGCCGAAGGGCCCGGGCCACACGGTGCGCGGCGAATACCAGAAGGGCGGCGGCGTGCCGTGCCTGGTCGCCGTCAACCAGGACGCGTCGGGCAACGCACTTGACCTCGCGCTCTCCTATGCCTGCGGCGTCGGCGGCGGCCGTTCGGGTATCATCGAGACCAATTTCCGCGAAGAATGCGAAACCGATCTGTTTGGCGAGCAGGTCGTGCTGTGCGGCGGCCTGGTCGAACTGATCCGCGCCGGCTTCGAGACGCTGGTGGAAGCCGGCTACGCTCCGGAAATGGCCTATTTCGAGTGCCTGCACGAGGTCAAGCTGATCGTCGACCTGATCTATGAAGGCGGCATCGCCAACATGAACTACTCGATCTCGAACACCGCCGAATGGGGCGAGTATGTCTCGGGTCCGCGCATCATCACCGCCGAGACCAAAGCCGAGATGAAGCGCGTGCTCAAGGACATTCAGACCGGCAAGTTCACCTCGGAGTGGATGCAGGAATACCGCGCCGGCCTGTCGCGCTTCAAGGGCATCCGCCGCATGAACGACAGCCACCAGATCGAGGAAGTCGGCGCCAAGCTGCGGGCCATGATGCCATGGATCTCGAAGAACAAGCTGGTCGACAAGGCCAAGAACTAAGGGCTCCGCCCAGCGGTCGCAGGTATCTTCAGGACCAAGCTGGTGGACCAGGCCAGAGACCTGGGTGATATCAAGCCAAAAACGGCGCCTCGCGGCGCCGTTTTCATTTCGACCCGACCGATCTGGTCGCACCTCACCTATAAGGCGACCAGCACTGCTGGCGCGGGCCATTGTAGGGCTGGAACGTATTGTCCCAGGCGCGATACGACCGGTACCTGTTATAGCACCACCGGACATGGGCACTCGAAAGCCGGCCCGCGCGATAATAGCGGCGCGGCGGCGGCGCATAATAGTCGTAGTTATTGTACAGGCTGCCAAGGCCGAGCCCCAGGCCAAGGCCCAGGATTGCGGCACCCGCGCCATCATCGTAGTAGCCGCCGCGATAGTGGCGATGGCGCCAACGCCAATTGTCGCCGCGGTTCCAGTCGCCACGATTCCAGTTGCCGCGGTTCCAGTTGCCACGGTTCCAGTTGCCAGACCGGCGCCATCTCCATTCGTTGTTGAACGTTCCGTTGTTGTTGCCCGCCCAGTCTTCGCGGACCGGCGTGACGGTCGGCGCCGCTGTGCTGGCGGGAATCGACAGGTCCGGCTGCAGGATCGGTCCGGCGGCGGACGGCGCCGTTATGCCGGAGACAATGCCGAGCGCAATCAGCCCGGATTTGATGGTGGAAGAAAAGAGCGAGTTCATTGCACTCTCCAAGAGGTACAGGCCCCACGCCTACCCTGGGAATGGAGCCAATGTGGATGTTTGCGTCTGAACGGCGGATGAACGGAAAGGTTCCGTCAACCATGGCGCGAAATGCCACAGGTCCAGACGATCTGGGCTTGTGGCCCTGCCGGCTTGTTTTCTCCGCCGCTTGCAGGCAAAGGTCACGGCATGTCGCTGCGCCTTGCCACTTTCAATGTCGAGAACCTGATGAACAGGTTCGATTTTTCCGGCTATCGCAATCAGCTCAACGAGGATCGGACGCTGGCGCTGTTCGATATCCAGAGCGAGGCCGAGTACAAGATGCTGGAGCAGGCCCGAGCCATCGCGCAATCAGACGACACGCGCCAGCTGACGGCGCTGGCGATCGCCGCCACCCGGGCCGACATCATCTGCATGCAGGAGGTCGACAATATCGAGGCGCTTAAGGCCTTCGAATACGGCTATCTGTTCAAGATGGTGGGGCAGGGCTACCGCCAGAAATACACCACGTCAGGCAATGATTCGCGCGGCATCGACGTCGCCGTGATGATGCGCAACGAGACCGCGCAGGGACAGCCGATCGAATTCGTACGCATGACCAGCCATGCCTATGTCACCTACGAGCAGTTCGGGCTGCACACGCCGGAACTTGAGGCGCTCGGTAAGCAGGCCAATGAGCGCATCTTCCGGCGCGACTGCCTTGAAGTCGACATCACCGTGGGCGGTGCCCCATTGACGCTCTATCTCGTGCATTTCAAATCGATGGGGCCGCCCCGCAACGGGCTCGACGGTCGCGAGGCGACGATGCCGGTCCGCATCGCCGAGTCGCAAGCGGTGCGCCGCATCATCGAGGAGCGCTTCGGCAAGGAGCACGCCTCCGACAAGCGGTGGGCGATCTGCGGCGACATGAATGATTACCGCCAGCGGGTGAAGATTGCCGGCGACGATGTCGGCGGCTACCGTTTCGAGGTGGTCGACGAGGCCCGGTCCAGCATCGACGTGCTGACGGCTGGCGGCTTCTGCGAGAACGTCGTCGAGCGGCGGCCGGAAATGAACCGTTGGACCTTTTACCATACCGGTGGGCCCGAAGAGCGGCATCTCTGCCAGCTCGACTATATCCTGCTCTCCAGGGGACTGGCGGCCAGGCATGCCACCGCCGTTCCCGACATCATCCGCAGTGGCCAGCCCTGGCGCACGATCTTTCCGGCAGGCCAGGAGGTCGAGCGCTTCCCACGCGCCGGCTGGGACCGGCCAAAGGCGTCCGACCATTGCCCGGTGGCGATCGCACTGGACATGGTTCGATAGGCGGCACCGGGGCTGATACAGATGAGTTTCGACCTGCCGCGCAATGTCATCCTGCCGGTCGATACTATCGACGTCCGGCTCTATCCCGGCCCGCACCCTTTCGCGCGGGACAATGAATGCGCAATCGCCGAAAACTGGCAGCGCGAGATAGCAGCCAATCCGGCGCTGTTCGACGGCACCGTGGTGTTGCTCTCGCGACTTGCCTGGGGCGACAACCGCCTCGTCGGCCGCTGCCATGCGGTCAACTATTCCACCTTCATGCTCTGGCGCAAGCGGCGCGAGAATTCCGGTGCCGAGCACGCCTATGCCCATGCCATGCTGGTGGCCGGCGACAACGCGCTGGTGGCGATCCGTATGGGCGCGCGAACGGTCAGTCCCGGCCGCGTCTATTTCGCCGCCGGCTCGTTCGAGCCGCTCGACTTCCGCGACGGGCGGGTCGATGTCGATTTCAACATGATCCGCGAGGTGCGCGAGGAAACCGGCCTCGACCTGTCGAATGCCGAACGAGGCAAGCGCTACCATGCCCTGTCGACGGCAAGCGGTACGGTGATCTTCCGCCGCTATCACCAGACGGAACCGGCCGACGAGATCGCGCGGCGAATCTCGGCCTTCGTTGCCACCGAAACCGATCCGGAGATCGAGGGGCCGGTGATCATCCGCCATGCCGCCGACCTTCCGGATGGCCTGGCGCCGCACATGAAGCCGCTGGTCGAGTGGCATTTCGAAAGCGGCAAGTAGGATAGTCCTGGCCTCGGTGCCTTCTACTCGTGCCGCAGCGCGTCGATCGGGTCGAGCCTGGCGCCGCGTAGCGCCGGAAAGAAGCCGAACACCATTCCGATCAGCGCGGAGAAGCCGACGGCGAGCAGGATGACGGCCGGGCTTGGCGCGAAGGGGATGGTCAGGGTCACCGAGGCGAGGCCGGCCAGTGCCAGGCCGATGAGGATGCCGATGATGCCGCCGAGCAGCGACAGCACCGTGGCCTCGACCAGGAACTGGATGAGGATGTGCTTTTCATGCGCGCCGATGGCGAGCCTGATGCCGATCTCGCGCGTGCGTTCGGTGACCGAGACCAGCATGATGTTCATGATGCCGATGCCGCCGACCAACAGGCTGACGCCGGCGACCGCGCCCAGCATGCCGGTCATGGTGGTGGTGGCGCTGGCCATGGCGTCGGCGATCTGCGTCATGTCGCGGATGGCGAAATCGCTTTCGCGGTCGGGCGTGACGCGGCGTGCGTCACGCAAAATGTCCTCGACGCGCGGCTGCAACTCGCTGGTTGGCGTGCGATCGTCTGCGGCGATATAAATGTTGTCGATATCGCGATTGCCGGCGATGCGACGCTGATAGGCATGCAGCGGCATCAAAACGACGTTGTCCTGGTCCTGGCCGAAGCCGGTATAGCCCTTGGGCTCGAGCAGGCCGATGATCTTGCAGGAGGTGCGGTTGACGCGGATGATCTCGCCCTCGGGATCGCCGGCGCCGAAGAATTGCTGGCGCACCGTCTCGCCGATCAGGCACACGCCGGTGCCGGAACGGGTTTCGGAATCGCTGAAGGGGCGGCCGGACACCAGCTTCCAGTCGCGTGCGTCGAGATAGGCACTGTCGGTGCCGGTGACGCCCGAAGTCAGGCTCTCGGTGCCGAAGATGACGCGCACCTGTTTCTGCGAGGCTGGCGAGACAGCGCGCGCGCCGGTGAGATGCGCGACCAGCGCCGCCAGGTCTTTCTCGGCCAACGGACGCACCACCTGGTCAAGCCCGCCCGGGCCTCCCGGACCTGCAGGGCGGCCGGCCCTGACGACCAGCAGGTTGCTGCCGAGCTTCGAGATGTCCGCCTTGACCTTTTGCGTGGTGCCGGAGCCGATGGTCAGCATGGCGATGACGGCGGCCACGCCGATGACGATGCCCAGCAGCGTCAGGAACGAGCGCAGCACGTTGCGGCGGATGGAACGAAGCGAGAGGCGGACGGTTTCCCAGATCATGGTCAGGCCGTCTCCAGATTCATGGTGTCGGAGGCGACGTGACCGTCCAGGAAGCGGATTGTGCGTTCGGCATATTCGGCGACATCGGCCTCATGTGTGACCATGGCGATGGTCAAGCCAAGCTCCTTGTTCAGCTGCGTCAGCAATTCCATGATCTCATGGGTGCGGGCAGTGTCGAGGTTGCCGGTTGGTTCGTCAGCGACCAGAAGGGTCGGCCTGGTGACGATGGCGCGCGCGATCGCCACGCGCTGCTGCTGGCCGCCGGAGAGTTCCGCCGGCGTGTGGTGTTCGCGGCCGACAAGGCCGACCTGGGCCAGCGCCTGCATGGCAAGGTCGCGGCGCTCGCGGGCGGCGACGCCGCGATAAATCAGCGGCAGTTCGACATTCTCCGCGGCGGTGGTGCGCGCCAGCAGATTGTAGCCCTGGAAGACGAAGCCGACATAGAGGTTGCGCAGCATGGCGCGGCGGTTGCGGTCGAGCCGGCCGGCGTCGACACCCATGAAGGAATAGGTTCCGGCCGTCGGCGTATCGAGGCAGCCGATGATGTTCATTGCCGTCGACTTGCCGGAGCCGGACGGCCCCATGATGGCGACGAATTCACCGCGCCGGATCGCAAGGTCGACGCTGGCCAGCGCGTGCACCCGAGCCTCGCCCTGGCCATAGCTCTTCCAGACCTTGTCGAACGTGATGAGGGGCGCACCCGCGGCCACGGCTTAGCTCCGCAACTGCGAGGCGGTGATCACCTGTGCGCCTTCCTCCAGGCCCGAGGTGATCTCGGTCAGTTCGCCATCGGTCGAACCGATCTTGACGTTGACCGGATGCGGCCGGCCGTTCTCCAGCACATAGAGCGTGCGCGAGCCGTCGGTGGGGGCCGTTGCCGCCTGACGCTGGCGATTGCCGCCGGGACGACCCATGCGGCCGGTGAACAGATCGCTGAGACTCCAGCCACGCGCGGCCTGTTGCGCCGGGCGATAGCGAAAGGCGGTTGCGGGTACGGTGAGCACATCCTTGGTTTGCCTTGTGACCACAGAAACAGTGGCGGTCATGCCGGGGCGCAGCAACAGCTCGTTGTTGTCGACCTCGAGCCGCGCATTGTAGGTGACGACGCCATCGGTCGTGACCGAGGCATAGGAGATGTCGCGGATCTCGGCATCGAATGGCCGGTCGGGGAAGGCATCGACGGTGAAGCGCGCATGCTGGCCCGGCTTGACCGCGCCGATATCGGCCTCGTCGACCGCCGCCACCAGTTCCATGTTCCTCAAATCCGCGGCGATGACGAACAGCACCGGCGCCTGCAACGAGGAGGCAACGGTCTGGCCCGGGTCGACCGAGCGCGTCAGCACGATGCCGTCGATCGGCGCGTAGATGGTGCTGTTGGCAAGATCGGTCTGCTGCGACTTGAGATCCGCGTTGGCGATGGCGAGATTGGCCTGGGCGCTGTCGAGTGCGGCCTTGGAGCGGTCGCGCGTCGCGGTCGCCGCCTCCAGCGACTGGTCGGTGGCCATGCCGCGCTTGGTCAGGGCCGCCGCGCGCGCCAGTGCGCTCTCGTTCTCGGCCAGCGTCACCCTTGCATCCTCGACATTGGCGGCCGCCGCCTTGGCCGAGGCCTGCGCCCGCTCGATCTGGACCTGCAGCTTGGCGGTGTCGAGCGCGGCCAGCACGTCGCCCTTCTTGACCTGCTGGTTCTCGTTGACCGAAACCGAGCGTATGATGCCGGAGAGCTGGCTGGAAATGTCGACCTGGGTGAGCGGCTGCAGCTTGCCCGTTGCCGACACCTGGACGGTGAGGTCGGCCCTGGCGGCTGGCACGGTGGTGTAGTCGATCCTGGCCGGCGTACCGGCATACCACTGGTACAGGCCAAGACCGGCGGCCAGCGCGATCAGGGTCAGCAGCGCATAGAGCCAGCCGCGCTGGCGCGTCTTGCGCCGGCCCTTGCTGTCGAGGCCGAGCGCCGTCTCGATGGCGGAACCCGATTCCGTCTTTGGCGGATTGACAATCTGGTCCACGTCGGACCCCTATTGAAGCGCAATGTCCCTATCCGTGCACAGATCAGGCTTGACGGTTCAAATATCAAATTAAATTTCGCCCATGTTGGGATTGAGGCAGGAATGCAAACCCGGAATTACTTGCTTTACGATGTGTTTACGACCGAGCGGCTGGCCGGCAACCCGTTGGCCGTGGTGCTGGATTGCAAAGGCCTGGACACGGCCGCGATGCAGGCCATAGCGCGCGAGTTCAATCTGTCGGAAACGGTTTTTGTGCTGCCGCCGGACAACCCCAAGCATAGAAACCGCATCCGCATTTTCACACCCGACTATGAAATGCCGTTCGCCGGTCATCCGACTGTCGGGTCGGCCATCGCGCTGACGGAATTGGAGGGGGAGGGCAGCGCCGGCATTTTCGTGCTGGAAGAGAATATCGGACCGGTGCGCTGCGCCGTCAGCAAGCATGATCGCGCCACCTTCGCCGAGTTCGATCTCGCCAAACTGCCGGAACCCCTGGACCTGTCCGCCGATCCGCAGGCGATCGGCGCCGCGCTCGGGCTGGCGCCGCATGAGATCGGTTTCGAGAATCACCGCGTCGCGTTCTGGTCGGCCGGTGTGCCGTATGTGACCATTCCGGTTGCCAACCTCGAAGCGGCGGCCCGCATCCGGCTGGACAACCAGGCCTGGTCGGAACTGGCGCCGCGCAAGAGCGAATGGGCCTTCGCCAGTCCCTACGTCTATTGCCGCGAGACCGTGAATCACGAAAGCGCGTTCCATGTCCGCATGATCGTCCCCGGCACGCCCTCCTATGAAGACCCGGCTACCGGTTCGGCGGCGGCGGCCTTTGCCGGCGCCATCATGCATTTCGACGGCCCGACGGACGGGGTTTCGCAGCTGTGGATCGAGCAGGGGCTCGAAATGGGCCGCCCGTCGCGCATCCGCCTGGAACTCAACGTGGAGGGCGGAAAACTGGCCTCCGCGCGCATTGGCGGCCATGCAATCAAGGTGGCGGAAGGCAAGCTTTTCGGGTGATCTGCCGGGCTTCGCCAAAGGTTTGAGAGACCCTCGGTACGATTTGTCGGGAAATGATTCCGGCAGGGCTGGACAGGATCGGTATCGGCGGCTATATGCCCGCCAACGCCGGTTTTTGCCGGCCGAGTGGGTGCGTAGCTCAGTTGGTAGAGCAGCTGACTCTTAATCAGCGGGTCCACAGTTCAATCCTGTGCGCACCCACCAAATTCTTCAAAGACTTGGTGGAAAGACCCTGAAAGCGAGACACGTTTGGCGCGTCTCGGGCCATGCGTCTTGTCGTAATCTTTTGACCTGCAACGACACTTGGCCATCGTGGCGGACCATATAGTCAGGGCCTGTTAAGCGGCTTGCGGTGACGGCTGATGCCCTTGGCTTTCTCGTCTATTATATATATGTTCCATATATGAACCGTATATGGAGCTTCCGATGGGCATCGTGAACATTGATGATGATTTGCACGATCAACTGCGCAGGACGAGCAAGGTATCGTATCGTTCGATCAATGCGCAGGCCGCCTATTGGATCAAGGTCGGCATGCTGTGCGAGACCAATCCGACGCTCAGTTTCACGGAGATCATCGAGCGCGAACTCAGTTCCGCAGGTGTTTCGGCTCAATCACTGGCTTTCAGCGAAGCATGACGAAGCAGCCCCGGGAACTGGCCTTGCTCGCCGAATCCGGCCGGCTGCTGGCGTCCGTCTTCGGGCTGCTGGATCGAACCTCACTCGCCGGTGTGTCGACACTTCAGATCAATGACATGGTCGAGCGTTTCATCGTTCACGATCTCCAGGCCCGACCCGCGAGCAAGGGCCAATATGGCTATGGTTTTGTGTTGAATTCTTCGGTGAACGATGTGGTCTGCCACGGCATTCCGTCGCAATCGGACGTGCTTCGGCACGGCGATATCGTCAATTTCGACATCACGCTGGAGAAGAACGGTTATATCGCCGATTCCAGCAAGACTTATCTCGTTGGCGAGGTCACTCCAGCCGCCGGGAGGCTGGTCCAGACCACCTACGAGGCCATGTGGATGGGCATCCGGGCTGTTCGCCCGGGCGCACGGCTCGGAGACATCGGCTGGGCGATCGAACGCCATGCCAAGCAAAATGGCTATTCCGTGGTGCATGACTATTGCGGTCACGGCATCGGCAGGGAGATGCATGAGCAACCGCAGGTTCTGCACTTCGGAAAACCGGGAACCGGCCTCGTGCTCCGCGAGGGCATGGTCTTCACGATCGAGCCGATGCTCAATCGAGGCCGACGGACTGTCAGAACCGAGGCTGACGGCTGGACTGTCGTGACCAGAGACGGGTCGCTTTCCGCGCAGTTCGAGCACACCGTCGCCGTCACGGCTTCCGGTGTATCGGTGCTGACGCTGCGCTCTGACGAACCGGCCGCGCTGAAAAACGCGGCTTAGAAACGGCCCAACCGGAAAGCAATGCTCTTTTCCAGGGCAGCAGCATCGTCAGCGCCAATTCCGCCTTTGCTGCCTGAGCCTATTTCTCCGAAACACCTGCCTCGGCAAAGCTTGCCATGCGCGCATGGCACTCCAGCGCCGAGCGGACGATGTTGACGGCGAGGCAGGCGCCGGAGCCTTCGCCGAGCCGCATGCCGAGATCGAGCAGCGGCGGCAGATCGAGGGCTTCGAGCAAGCCACGGTGGCCCGATTCGGCCGAAACATGGGCGGCGATGGTGTGAGCGAGCCCGGTCGGATGCAGCCTTGCCAGCGGAGCGGCCGCGGCGGTGCAGACGAAGCCGTCGAGCAGCACGGGTATGCCCAGATGCCGTGCGGCCAGCGTGGCGCCGAAGATGGCGGCAAGCTCGCGCCCGCCGAGCGCGGCAGCAATCCCCAGCGGGTCGGCGAGGGCGGCGGCATGGCGCTTCAGGCCGGCTTCGATGGCGACCACCTTGCGCTTCAGGCTGGCGTCGTCGACGCCGGTGCCGCGCCCGGTCCATTTTTCCGCGCCACCGCCGAACAGCGCCGCCGAAATGGCGGCGGCCGGCGTGGTGTTGCCGATGCCCATCTCGCCAAAGCAGACGAGGTCAAGGTCTTTTGTGACCGCATCATAGCCGGCCGAGACGGCGGCAAGGAATGTTTTCTCGTCCATTGCCGGCACTTGCGTGAAGTCGCCGGTGGGATGATCGAGATCGAGTGGGATGACGTCGAGTTCGGCGCCGGCGACGCGGGCGAGCTGGTTGATGGCGGCGCCGCCGCCGGCGAAATTCGCCACCATCTGCACGGTGACTTCCGAAGGATAGGCCGAGACGCCTTGAGCGGTGACGCCGTGGTTGCCGGCGAAGACGAACACCTTCACCCGGTCGAGTTTCGGCATGTCGCGGCCCTGCCAGCGCGCCAGCCATGCGGCGAGGCTCTCCAGCCGGCCGAGGCTGCCTTGCGGCTTGGTCAGCGTGTCCTGGCGGCGGGCAACCGCGTTTGCCGCGGCATCGCTGCCGGCCGGCAGGTCAAGGCAGGCGGCGCGCAATTCATCGAGGGATTTGAAGGGCATGGGGGCAAGGTCTCCAAATGAAAATCAGGAAAGGGCGACGGAAGCGACGAGAAGCACCGCGATTTCGCTCACCTGTTGCAGGGCGCCGATCGTGTCGCCGGTCTGGCCACCGATCTGGTTGAGGCAAAGGGCGTGGAACGCCGCAAACAGCAGGCCAAGCAAGATCAGCGCGGCGATGGCGCCGCCGGAGCCGAGCAGGAGCAGGGGAATCGCGCCAAGCACGGCGCCGGCAATGGCGGTGTCGAGCGAGACGGGACCAGCGCCGGCCGACAGGCCGTCGGACCGAGCCGCCGGCAAGAGATGCATGAAGGCGCCAAGCACCCCGCGCGAGGCGGCGTGGGCAGCCACAAGGGCAAAGAGCGCCTGTGTGGGGTCGGTGAATTCAGAAAGCACGTTCCAGCGGATCAGCAGCGACAGAGCCAGGGCCACCGCACCGTAAGCGCCGATGCGGCTGTCGCGCATGATCTCGAGTTTGCGGCCGCGCGACTTGCCACCGCCAAATCCGTCGGCGACATCCGACAGTCCGTCTTCATGCAGGCAGCCTGTGGTGATGACGGTTGAGACGAGGCCAAGGGCGGCCGCCGGCCCCATGGCAAGGCCAAACCGTTCCGCCGTGGCAAAGACGATGGCACCGATCAAGCCGACGACGACGCCGGCAACCGGTGCGGCCCAGATCGCGGCGGCGAGACTGCGGCCGCGAAAGTCTAGGGCGGGCAGGGGCAGGCGGGTAAAAAACATCAGACAGAGCGCGACATCGTCGAGGATCTGCCGGGGCGAAAGGATCAGATTTGGAAGCTTCACGCGCCAGCCCTCGCCATTGCATGGAAGAAGGTGCCGCTGACATGGCCGCGCCGGTAGCCGGAAGCGCCGATCGGATTGCCCTGGCCATCGGCGAGGTCGGCCAGCGGTTCGTCATTGCCGGTTGCCATCATCTGCGCATAGTGGAATTCATGGCCACGGATCAGCGCGCCTTGCGGCCCCAGCGGACAGTCCGCACGCAGCCGCGCCTCGCGATAGCCGAGGTTCATCTTCCGCCTGGCGAAGCTGGTGGCGTGGCCAAGCAGGCCCAGCATGCGATGCGTTTCGCCGGAGGCATCCTCCAGCGCTTCCCCAAGCACCATGAAGCCACCGCACTCGCCATGGACGGGCTTCGCCTCCACGAAACGAGCCATCCCGGCACGGAAATTCGCGGCTGCGGCGAGCCGCCCGGCGTGAAGCTCGGGATAGCCACCTGGCAACCAGCAGACATCGCAATTCTCTTCGGGCGCTTCGTCGGCGAGCGGCGAGAACGGAACGATCTCCGCGCCCGCCTTGCGCCAATAGGCCGCGACATGCGGATAGAGGAAGGTGAAGGCGGCATCCTCGGCCAGCGCGATGCGTTGACCGGGCGGCTGCAGCGCATCGGTGAAATCGCCGACTGCCGGATTGAGCGGTGTTGCCAGCGCCATGACGGCATCGAGATCGAGCGACTTCTCCGCCATGTCGGCCAGCCTGTCCAGATGCGCCATCAGGTCATCATATTCGCCGGCCTGGACGAGGCCGAGATGGCGCTCGGGCAGATTGAGCGTGGGATCGCGCAGTATGGCGCCGACCACCGGCAGGCCAATCGCCTCGATGGCGTCGCCGGAAAGCCGCCGGTGCCTCTCGCTGCCCAACCGGTTGAGCACGACGCCGGCCATGCGCACATCCGGATCGTAAGTGGCAAAACCCTTGGCGACGGCCGCCGCCGTGGTCGACTGGCCGGAAACGTCGAGCACCAGCAGCACCGGCAGGCCGTAGAGGCGGGCGAGATCGGCGGCCGAACCGGTGCGCCCTGGCGCGGCCGGAATGCCGTCGAACAGGCCCATGGCGCTTTCGAGGATAACGAAATCGGCATCGTCGGCCGCCTGCGCGGCGAGCGCGTTGAGCAACGAGGGCGGCATCGCCCAACTGTCGAGGTTGACGCCGGACAGGCCCGTGGCGGCGGTATGGAAGCCGGGATCGATGTAGTCAGGGCCCGATTTGGCACCGCGCACCTTCAGGCCGCGCCGGGTGAGCGCGCGCAGAATGCCGATGGTGACGCTGGTCTTGCCCGAGCCGGAGCGCGGAGCGCCGATGATGATGGCCCGCGCCGTCATACCCCGCCCGCCAGTGCCGCGCGCATGGCGACGATGCCGCCGACCACGATCAATGCCGGCGAGGCGAGGCCGGCAGCGGCCGCTTCCTCGGCAATGGTGGCGAGCGTGGCGACGACGGTCCGTTCCCGCGGCGTGGTCGCGGCGACGATCACAGCCGCCGGTGTCGACGGCGCCAGGCCGCCATCGAGCAGTGCCGCTGCTATCAGCGGCAGATTGGCCATGCCCATATAGACCACGACAGGCTGGCCGGTGCGGGCGATTGCCGCCCAGTCGATGTCATCGTCTGTGCCGGCGGCGTGGCCGGTCGCCAGGATCACCGCCTTGTTGATGCCGCGCATGGTGGCCGGAATGCCGGTGGCGGCCAGCGCGCTGAGGCCCGATGTCAGGCCCGGCAGAACACGAAACGGTATGCCTTCGCGTGCCAGTGCCAAAGCCTCTTCGCCGCCACGGCCGAAAATATAGGGATCGCCGCCCTTCAGCCTGACGACGCGGCGGCCTTCACATGCCAGCCGCACCAGCAGGGCGGTGATGTCATCCTGCTTCATCGAGGGCTTGCCGCCGCGCTTGCCCGCAAAGAAACGCTCGGCATTTCCGGCAACAGCCACGACATCAGGTGAAACCAGCGCGTCGTAGACCAGCGCATCCGCTTCGGCCAGCGCCGCCAGCACTTCCAGGGTCAGGCAGCCGGGGTCGCCGGGACCGGCGCCGGCCAGCCAGACATGGCCCGGCTCAAGCGGACGCGGCTTGAAGTTCAGCCGCGCGAGCGCCTGTTCGAGCGTGGCGTTTTCGCCTTTGTTGCTGGTACTGCCGTTCACAATCCGTCCCGTCCGCGAAAACGCCGCTGGTAGTGGGCGTCGTACAATGAACTCTCGCCGAAACCTTCCGCCGCCAGGGAGCGGCCGACGAAGATGATCGCCGTGCGCTCCATCGGATCGGCCGCGAGCCGTGCCTCTATCGTCTCCAGCGTACCGGTCAGCACGCGCTCGTCCGGCCAGGAGGCGCGAAAGACAATCGCGACCGGGCAATCACCGCCATAGTAAGGTGTCAATTCGGCGACGACGCGGTCGATGGCGTGGATGGCAAGATGGATGGCCAGCGTTGCGCCGGTGCGGCCGAAACCGGCCAGCGTTTCGCCGGGCGGCATTTTCGAGGCGCGGCCGGAGATGCGGGTCAGCACCAGGCTTTGCGCGACTTCGGGAATGGTCAGTTCGCGGCGAAGTGCTGCGGCGGCGGCCGCGAAGGAAGGAACGCCTGGCGTCAGCGTGTAAGGGATGCCGTGCTTTTCAAGCCGCCGAATCTGCTCGGCAACCGCGCTCCACACCGACAGATCGCCCGAGTGCAGCCTGGCGACATCATGGCCGGCATTATGGGCATCGAGATACGCGGCCTCGATCTCGTCGAGCGACATCGGCGCGGTGTCGACCAGCTTTGTCCCGGGCGCGCAGTGCTGCAGCAATTCGGGTGCCACGATCGAACCGGCATGGAGGCAGACCGGGCAGCTTGCCAGGAGCCTCGCACCACGCAGCGTGATGAGGTCGGCCGCACCCGGACCGGCGCCGATGAAATGGACGGTCATGGCGCGTCTCCGCTGATGGCGATGGCGCATGTGACCGGACCGAGCACGGTCCGGGGACCGAGCAGCGTCGCGCCTTTGCCGGCAACCGCAAGGGCCGACGCTTCGGAAACCGATGGCGTGCCGGCCGATTCCTGCGACAGGCTGGAGTTGCTGAGCGTCCCCGACGAGGCAGCCTGTAGGGCAGCGTCATCGACGATGATGACCGGGAGGTTCAGCGTGCGACCGGCGGCAGCAATCGATTCTTCATCCTTCTTGAGCGGAGCTGTGGCCAGTGCCGAAAGGGCGGAAATCGCCAGCCCATGCGCTTCGAGCGCTGTTTCTATCGCGGCAAGCACGTCTTCCACGCTCACGCCGTTCCGGCTGCCGATGCCCGCGACCATCATGACTTCACCCGGCTCCCCATCATGGCTTCACCCAAGCCCACTGCGTGACCGGCATCGCCGGCCGCCAGGCCTGCATCGAGCCGACCGGCGAGGCGCGCGAAATGGCGATGCGGGTGAGATCGCCACCCAATTTGACGTGTTGGGCAAGAAGCAGGGCTTCCATCTCCAGCGTTACCGCATTGGCGACCAGACGGCCCCCGTTGCGCAGCGCCTTGATGGCGGCGTTCAGCACGCCGGTGTCGCTGCCGCCGCCGCCGATGAAGATCGCGTCGGGTGTGTCCAGCCTGGCCAGCTCCTTGGGCGCGCTGCCCACCACCACGACAAGGCCGGGAACGCCGCAGGCGGCGGCGTTGCGGGCGATGCGGGCGGCGCGGCTTGGGTCAGCCTCGATGGCGATGGCGCGCATCGCGGGGTGGGCCAGCATCCATTCGATGCCGATGGAGCCTGAGCCGGCGCCGATATCCCACAGCAATTCGCCGCGCCTCGGCGCCAGCGCCGAAAGGGTGACGGCGCGGATTTCGCGCTTGGTGATCTGGCCGTCATGGTCGAACAGGTGATCGGCAAGGCCCGATCTGAGCGGCAGGACTCGGGCTTGCGGATTCGAATCAATCTCGATGGCCAGCACGTTGAGCGGATTGATGTCTTCGAGGTCGAAGGCATCGGCGCGGGCCGAACGTTGGATCTCGTTCGGCCCGCCCAACGCCTCCAGAACGGTGAGCCGCGAGGCGCCGAAGTCGAGTTCGGCAAGCAGGCGGGCGATTGCCGCCGGCGTCTCGCCATCGGATGTCAGCGCCAGGATGCGCGCATTCGGCTGCAGCAGCGGCCGGATCAGGTCGAGCGGCCGGCCATGCAGGGAGACGGTCTCGATATCCTGCAGCGCCCAGCCCAACCGGGCGGCGGCCAGCGAAATGGCCGATGGCGCGGGGATGACATGCATCTCTTGGGGCCTGACCTTGCGGGCCAGCGTGGCGCCGACGCCATGGAAGAAGGGATCGCCGGAGGCGAGCACGCAGATGCGCCTGCCGGCCAGCGCCAGCACGTCGCGCATCCCGGCATCGAAAGGGATCGGCCAGGGACGCGGCTCGCCCTTGGCGAAGGGGGCGACCAGCGCCAGATGCCGCTTGCCGCCGAAGATGATTTCCGCCTTGGCAATCTGCTGCTTGGCCTCGTCGCCGAGACCGGCTAGACCGTCCTCGCCAATGCCGATGATCGTGAGCCATCGAAGTGTTGGCTGCTTCTTGTTTGACATGCCAGCGCTGCCCCTCATCCGCCTGCCGGCACCTTCTCCCCGTATAGAGACGGTGAGAAGGGACTAGCCGCAACGCTGGCGATCCTCCTCTCCCTGTCCGCACGGGGAAAGGGTAAGGGTGAGGGGCGGCGCCGACTTGGTTCACTAGGGTGCCTATGAAGACGATCCTGATCCTTGGCGGCACCACTGAAGCCCGGCAACTGGCGGGAAAGCTGGTCACGCGCGCCGCGGTCACGCTGTCGCTGGCCGGCCGCACGGAAAGTCCGGTCGCTCAAGGCGTTCCTGTGCGAAGCGGCGGATTTGGCGGTGCCGATGGTTTGGCCGCTTACCTCACGGACAGGTCCATCGGCCTGCTGATCGACGCCACGCATCCCTATGCGGCGCGAATCTCCGCCAACGCGGCACAAGCCGCGCGGATCACCGGTGTGCCGATCCTTGCCTTGCGCCGCCCCGGTTGGGAGCCTGTCCAAGGCGACCGCTGGATCGAGGTCGATACGGTCGGTGCTGCCGTGCAGGCGCTTGGCGATACGCCGCGCCGGGTGTTCCTGGCGCTTGGGCGGCAAGAGGTCGCGGCTTTCGAGGCCGCGTCGCAGCACCGCTATCTCATCCGCAGCGTCGATCCGATTGAGCCGAAACTGGCCGTGCCCGATGCTGATTATCTGCTGGCGCGCGGTCCGTTCCGTGAGCCGGACGAGCGCGCTCTGCTCAGCGAACGGCGCATCGAGATTGTCGTTTCCAAGAACAGCGGCGGCGCGGCCACCTACGGAAAGATTGCCGCCGCGCGGGCGCTCGGCATCGAGGTGATCATGGTCCGCAGGCCAGCGCTGCCGGAAGTGCCTTCGGCTAAAACCGTCGAAGCCCTGGCCGCGATGGTGGATCATTTCGTCGAGCCCGCGGCCGAACGCGGCGTGTAGACCAGCGCCGGCTTGTCGCCACGCTTGATGATCCGGGTTTCCGGTGAACCAATGATGATGCAGGTCGCCATGTCGGCCTTTTGCGCGTCGACATTGGCCAGCAGGAAAACCTCGATGCGTTCGTCCGGGCGGCCGGCGGCGCGGCCGAAGATCACCGGCGTGGTGCCGGGCAGGATCGCGCTCAAGCATTCGAAGGCGCGGCCAAGCTGCCAGGGGCGCGCCTTGCTGATCGGGTTGTAGAGCGCGATGACGAAGCCGGCGCCCGCCGCCGCCAGAAGACGCAGTTCGATCAGCTCCCATGGCTTCAGATTGTCCGACAGCGATATGGCGCAGAAATCATGGCCAAGCGGGGCGCCGATCCGGGCGGCGACGGCAAGCATGGCGGTGATTCCGGGAACGACAGCGACATCTATCGCGCGCCATTCGGCCGGACCGGCCTCGATCGCCTCGCAGACGGCGGCCGCCATGGCGAAGACGCCGGGATCGCCACCGGAAACGACGGCGACGTCATGGCCCTCGGCGGCTTTGACCAGCGCATCCTTGGAACGGGCGAGTTCCTCGCGATTGTCGGAAGCGACGCGGGTCTGGTCGGGGCGCAGTTCGAGCCGGTCGAGATAGGGCTTGTAGCCATAGAAGAATTTTGCTTCCGCTACGGCGCGGCGGGCTTCCGGCGTGACCTGATCGGCATTGCCGGGGCCGAGGCCGATGACGGTGAGGCGGCCGCTCATGCCTGCGCTCCCAGGACGCCGGGCCGGCCGGACCAGCCGGCGACCAACACGATGGCGAAGTAGGGCGCCTTGTCATCCGGCTTGTCGGACAGCTGCATCGAGACGCTGCCGGCCATGGTGCCACGCTCGACATAGACGGCGCGTGCCAGCTTGCCGGTGGCCTCCAGTGCCCGCCTGACCTTGGGCAGGTTGCGGCCGACCTTCATGATGACGGCGGCATCGGTGTCGGCGAGGCGGCGCTTCAACTCGAATTCGCTCATAGTGCCGGGCAGCACCGTCAGTACATCGTCGCCCTGGACGATCGGCAGGCCGGTCGCCGACCAGCAACCGGACATGGCGGTGATGCCGGGAATAACCTCGGTCGGGAAACGATGCGCCAGCCTGACATGCAGATGCATGTAGGAGCCGTAGAACAGCGGATCGCCTTCGGACAGCACAGCCACGATCCTGCCAGCTTCGAGATGTTCGGCGACCTTTTCGGCCGACTCCTCGTAGAAGCCGGTGATCTGCGAGCGGTAATCGTCGTGATCCTTGTCGATTTCGGTGGTCACGGGGTAGAGCAGCGGCAGTTCCAGCATATCCGGCCGGAAGCGCGCTTCGACGATGGCGCGGGCATTGCTGTTGTTGCCGCGCTTGGCGAAATACGCCACCACATCGGCTTCCGCCAAGGCGCGCGCGGCCTTCAGCGTCAACAGTTCGGGATCGCCGGGACCGGTGCCGACGCCGACGAGTCGGCCTTTTGCCAATCCTTCCTTGACGGGGGCGTTCACAGGCCCGGCCTCGCCAGCGAATTGAGCGCGGCGGCGGTCATCGCACTGCCGCCAAGCCTGCCGCGCACGATGGCATAGGGTACGCCGTAGGAATTCTCGGCCAGCGCATCCTTGGATTCGGCGGCACCGACGAAGCCGACCGGCATGCCGATGATGGCCGCTGGCTTCGGCGCGCCGTCGCGCAGTTTTTCCAGGAGGTAAAAGAGCGCTGTCGGCGCGTTGCCGATGGCGACCACCGCGCCGGCCAAGCGCTCGCCCCAGAGGTCGATGCCAGCGGCCGAGCGGGTGTTGCCGATATCCCTGGCGATTTCATGCGTGCGCGGATCGCGCAAGGTGCAGATCACCTCGTTGCCGGCCGGCAGGCGGGCGCGGGTGATGCCATGCGACACCATCTCCGCGTCGCAGAAGATCGGTGCGCCGGCGGCAAGTGCCTTGCGCGCGGCGGCAACAAAATCGGGGGAGAAAACAAAATGACTTGATGCTTCGACCTGGCCGCAGGCATGGATCATGCGGATGGCGACATCGGCCTCGGCTTCCGAGAAGCGCGACAGGTCGGCCTCGGCGCGGATGATGGCGAAGGAGCGCTCGTAGATCGCCGTGCCGTCGTGGATGTAGTCGTAGGCGGCCATGCTCATTCCTGTCGGTAAGCCTCTGCGATGCCGGCCAGCCCGAGCCTTGTCAGGCAAGCGGCGGCGGTTTCGCCTGGATATCTTGCGCTGCGGATCACCGCCGCGACGCGGCCGATGCCGCGCGCGGCGTCATAGCCCGGCCTGTAGCCGGCAGGAAGGGCCTTTGCCGTCGCGTTCACGACAAGTCCGGCTCCGTTTTCGCCGCCGACGATGGTTAGTGCTGCCGGGCCGGGATGCGCGCACCCCTTGGCACAGCCCGAAATGTGCAGGATAAAGTCGAGAATGCCGGCATTCCCGACGGCAATCGCCTCGGCGATGTCGCGTGTGGGGATCCGACCGGAGGCGCAGGCCGGCGTGCCGGGGCAAGCGGCGATTCGGGTGCGGGGGTCGGCGGGGGTGGTGACGAAGCCGAGGGCGGCGGCGGCGTCCTGAAGGAGCTGGTTGGTATCCGCTGGCTGACCAAGGAAAAGCAAGGCGCGGCCCGGGGCGAGGCGGATTTCCGTGGCGCCGAAGGCGAAGGCCCTTTGCGCCAGGCTGACGATCTTATCCGCCGGCATGCTGCCAAACGGCAGACCGATGCCGAGGGCTAGGCCAGTTCTCAGGGTGAATAGACCGATAGGACGGCACTCCGTCCCACCCCCCTCTGTCCTGCCGGACATCTCCCCCGCAAGGGGGGAGATTGGCAGCTCCGATGCCGGCGCTGTTCTTGCAACGCTGTTTACTGGCGAGGGTCGCGATGAGAGCTTGATCTCCCCCCTCGTGGGGGAGATGTCCGTCAGGACAGAGGGGGGCGCGAAGGAATGCCAGCCTGCGAGAGATGCCAATTGCCTCTCCGGCAAATCTCTCGCGTGAGCTTCTCCACCTTTCTCGGCAACCATCCTGAGTGCACCAACAGCGATGTCGCACGCTGCGTCCTCATCGACCGTGCCGACCGGCTTCGCTTGCCTTCCGTCTCCGGCAATCGACAGCTGCCACCGAACTTCGTCACCCATTTGAACAGCAACCACCCTGACATCGGCCGTCACCGCATCCATCGCCAATTGCCCGCCGCCGTCCACGACAACCGAAACCTTCGGGCCAAGCCTTGCCGTCAGCCCGGCGTTCTCGATCGCGCCCCTGATCCGCTCAGCCAGCGGTCGCGGGTCGGCGATCTCCTGGGGATCGATGCCCGCGAGCGGCCCGGTCTCGACCGGCACGCCGGTACGCACCGCGATGCCCAGCGCGTCGACTTCCGCCGCCAGCGACCGTGCGCTTTCCGTTGTCAGCCCACGTATCTGCAAGCTGCCGCGTGCCGTCACCTCCATGATGCCGTTGCCGTGCCGCAGGGCGGATTCTGCGACCTCGATCAACAGCTTCGGCGACAATCCTCCAGCGACCGGGTTGAGCCGCACCAAGAGCCCGTCCCCGGTCTGCATCGGCGCGGACAGGGCCGGGCAGGCCCCGCGGCGCGGAAAGGCGTTCATGCCGCCACCCCAAGCGCCTCAGCCTCGCCTATCAGCGCGGCGAGGTCGTCGTCGATCGAATTGCGCAGGGGGTGCCAGAGACCGCGCCGGCGCGCCGACAGGAAGCGTTCGGCGATGACTTTCGCGGCGGCGGGATTCTCGCGCAGGATGAAGGCGCGAACTTCGGGATCGCCGACATACGCGTCGTGCACGGCCTCGATCAGCGCGCCTGAAATGGCATGGGTGGTCTCGGCGAAGCCGACCAGCCGGTCGACCGTTTCGGCGAATTCCGATGCGCCGCGCGGGCCATGGCGCATCTGGCCTGATATGAAGCGTGGATTGACGGCGCGGGCACGCACCACCCGCGATATCGCTTCGCCGACGGAGCGCGGCTTTGGCTTTTGCGGATCGGTCGTGTCGAGCACGATGACGTCGGCATTCCGGCCGATAGCCGCAAGCGCGGCCGAGAAGCCGCCGATGAAAGCGACATCGGCCGACCCTTCGAGAATGTCGCGGCCGGGATCGTCGCCGGTGTGGACGAGAAGATCGGCCTCGGCGATGCGCCCCTCGAAAGCGCCGGGCGCCGAGATGCCTTCGCCCCCGGCACCGCCATAGGCGTGCGAGGTGGCATCGAGGTAGGCACGTCCGATCTCTTCGCGCGCGCCCCAGTCGCCGCTCGACATCAACTCCTCGACGCCGGCGCCGTAAGTGCCGGGCGAGGTGCCGAAGATGCGGGGGCTGACCTTGCCATCGGCGCGGGTCTTCGCGGCGAGCGGGTTTTCCGAATCGTCCTCGTCACGCGCGGCGACGGCGCCGGCGGCGGCGTCAATGAGCGCGATCTGGGTCGGGAACATGTCGCGGAACAGGCCTGATATGCGCCAGGTGACGTCAATGCGGGGGCGGCCAAGCGTGGCCGGCGGCAGCACCTCGATGCCGGTGATGCGGCCGGTGGCAGTGTCCCATTGCGGCCGGCAGCCCATCAGAGCCAGGCCTTGCGCGATCTCCTCGCCGCCGGTGCGCAGGGAGGCCGAACCCCAGAGGTCGATCACCAGCGAGCGGGGCCAGTCACCATGCGCCTGCGTGTAGGCGCGAACGACCTCCTCGGCCGCCGCTTTGCCCAGGTCATAGGCGGTCGGCGTCGGCATGGTGCGCGGGTCCGACGTGAACAGATTGCGGCCGGTGGGCAGCACATCGGAGCGGCCACGCGCGGGTGCGCCGGCAGGGCCGGCCTTGACGTGGCGGCCATCGAGCGCGGCAAGCAGCGCGGCCTTCTCGGCGTTCGCGCTCTGGCGGCGCATCGCGTCGGGCTCTTTCTCGGAGGCGCGGCCATAGATATGGAGCCCGTCCTTGATGGCGAAATCCTTCAGGTCGCATAGCCAGGCATCGATACGGCGCAATGCCTCGTCGGGCGCATCGGTCTTGGCGACACCGGCTTCGGAGGCGAGGCCGGTCTTTTGCGCGGTGTCGACGATCAGCCTGGCCAGACGGTCGCGGCGGCGGCGGTCAAGGCCGTCGGCCTGGGCATATTCGTCAACCAGGCGTTCGAGCCGGTGCTGGTCTTCATCCAGGCCAGCGCCGGTCAGCGGCGGCGGCAGATGGCCAAGGGTGACGGCGGCAATGCGCCGCTTGGCCTGCGCCGCTTCGCCGGGGTTGGAGACGATGAAGGGATAGATGACGGGCAGGGGACCGGTGACGATCTCGGGAAAACAGGTTTGCGAGAGCGCCACCGTCTTGCCGGGCAACCATTCCAGCGTGCCGTGGGCGCCGACATGGATTAGGGCATGGACGCTCTGCGATTTCCGGAGCCACAGACCGAAGGCGATCAGCGCATGGCGCGGGGGGAGCGTCGGGTCGTGGTAGTCGGCTCGGCGGTCGGCGGAGCGGCCGCGATCCGGGGCGAGCGCTACGGTGATGTTGCCGAAGTTCGCGGCGCGGAAGGGGAATTTCGCCGAGGCCGGCGCTTGAACACCCCCCTCTGTCCTGCCGGACATCTCCCCCCTAAGGGGGGAGATCGGCAGTTTGGGCGCCGGCACTCCCTCTACAATGTTGGCGATTGGCGAAAGCCGAGATGAAAGGTCAATCTCCCCCCTTACGGGGGAGATGTCCGGCAGGACAGAGGGGGGTGCCTCGCGCAAACCTGCCTCATCTTCTGGTTTTCCCCAGGCCGCCGTTACAGCAGCGAGTGCCTCGGGTGGGAGATCCATCGAAAGACCGAGATAGTCCTCCAGCCCCAATCTTTCTTCGCCGCACTCCAGCAAGTCCAGCAGCGCGCGCGGCGTTCGCGGAATCCCGTCGACGGCATAGCCCTGGTCGCTGAGGTCATGCAGCATGGCCAGCACGCTGGACGGCACGTCAAGGCCGACGGCATAGCCGGTGCGGCCGGGGGCGCTCGGGTAATCCGGAATGAGGATGGCGAGCTTGCGGTCGGCGCGGGGCGTGCCCTGCAGCTTGATGAAGGCCGCGACACGGTCGGCCACCTGCGCTATCCGATCGGGTTCCGGCCGGTTGGCGAAAGCGCGGTGGCCAAGTGCCGGATCGACATCGCTTTCGCCCTTGAAGGAAATGGCGCCGGCGAGGATGCGGCCGTCGAGTTCGGGCAGCACGACATGCATGGCAAGGTCGGCGGGTGCCAGGCCGCGCTGATTCTTTTCCCAGACGTCGCGGCGCGTGGTGGCGACGATGACCTGGAAGACGGGGACGCCGGCGCGATCGAACAGGGTTTCGATGCCGGGCTCCGCGCCGGACGCGAAAGCGGTCGCGGTGATGATGGCGGCCGGGTTCAGTTTGGCGAGGGCGGTTTCGGCGAACGCGAGGGATGCCGGGTCCTTGAGGCTGGAGACGAAGATCGGCACGGGGGTGATGCCACGCTGCTGCAAGGCGTCGAAAAGCGCATCGATCGGCGCGACATCGGCGGCCTGCAGCATCGAGCGGTAGAACAGAATAGGCACGATCTTTCCCTCCCCCTCGAGGGGAGGGTGGCCCGCAGGGCCGGGTGGGGTCGGTGCGACTGGATAGGGCGTTTCTTGAGGTCGGCGCACTTCACCGGCGACCCCACCCCCGGCCTGCGGCCGGACCCTCCCCTGGAGGGGGAGGGGGACGCCGCACTCGACGACGCCACGTCCTGGCTCGTAGTAGCCCGCTTTGGGAACGGTTACCGGCGCGGCTGCTGCTTCATCCTGTCCCGCCAGCCCTGCCAACCTCCGCACCAGCGAACTCATATTGGCCGGGCCGCCTTCGCGGAAATAGCCGAGCAGCGCATCCAGCTCCTCGCGCGGCAGCGTCGAGGCTTTGATCAGCCTGAGATCCTCGTCGTGGCTTTCGCCGGGCAGCAGCGCCAGTTTTATGCCGCGCTCGCGGGCGGTCGCGGCAAGCTGGTCGCAGCCATAGCGCCACCAGTCGTAGCCGCCGAGGATGCGGACGAGAATAACTCTGGCGTGGCGGGCGACGCTGTCGATCCAGAGGTCGACGGACATGGGATGGCGAAGGTCACGCAGCCCGGCCAGCCGCATCGAGGGCAGGCGGTTGGCATCCACCTTCCACGCGGCCGCCAGGCCGGCGAGGTCGCTATCGGTGAAGGACAGGGCCACGATATCCGCCGGCGCCTGCCGCAGATCGACCGGCTCGGCGAGATCGTCGAGCGAGGCGGAGGTCGTGGTGAGGATGTGCATCGCGGCCGTGCCCGAAAGTCAGCCGGCGAGGATACGTTCGATTGCCGGGCGGTTCAGCCCCTTGAGGCCGATGACGACAAGGCGCGAACGGCGGTCGTCCTCGGCGGTCCAGGCGCGGTCGTAGTAATGGTTGACGCGCGGGCCGACGGCCTGCAGCAAAAGCCGCATCGGCTTGCCGCCGACCTCGACGAAGCCTTTCACGCGCAGCACGTTTTCCTGTTCGGCGGCGTCGGCGACGCGTTTTGCCAGCTCGTCCGGATTGGCGATCGAGGGGATGTCGACAATGAAGGTGTCGAAGTCGTCATGCTCGTGGTCGAATGCGCCGTCGTGATGGGACTTGCGGTTCTCGATGTCGTCTTCGACGGCGAGGCCGAGCCCGAGCAGTACGGAGGGATCGACCTTGCCATGGGACGTCGGCACGATCTTGACGGCCCGGGCGGAATGTTCGTTGACGATGGCGTTGGCGCGGGCCGACCCGGCGGCGTCCATCAGGTCGCTCTTCGACAGGATGATCAGGTCGGCGCAGGCGATCTGGTCCTCGAACACTTCCTCGACCGGGTCGTCATGGTCGAGGCTGTCATCCCCGGCGCGCTGCGCCTGCAGGGCGTCCATGTCGTTGGCGACTCGGCCTTCTGCCAGTGCAGGGCCGTCGACCACAGCGATCACACCATCGACGGTCACGCGGCTCTTCACCGTCGGCCACTGGAAGGCCTGGACCAGGGGCTTGGGCAAAGCGAGGCCCGAAGTTTCGATCAGGATATGGTCGACTTTCGGCGTCAGCGACAGGATCCGGTCAAGCGCCGGCACGAAATCGTCGGCCACGGTGCAGCAGATGCAGCCATTGGCCAGTTCGACGATGTTTTCCTCCGGACAGGTGTCGATGCCGCAACCCTTGAGGATCTCGCCGTCGATGCCGATGTCGCCGAACTCGTTGACGATGATCGCGATGCGCTTGCCGCCGGCATTTTCGAGGAGATGGCGGACCAGCGTCGTCTTGCCGGCGCCGAGGAAGCCGGTGACGACAGTGCAGGGAACACGGGAGACGGAAGCGGTCATGGTCAGTCTTTCAGCAGGTCGAGGGGAGGGATGCGGGCAACGAGGCCGCGCTTCAGGGAATCAGGGCGGCCGCGCCAAGGGATGAGGCCGTCGCTCGAGGTGGCGAAGAGTTTGGCGCCGGTAACGAGGTCGGCGCCGCTGCCCGTGGTCAGGTCGCCGAACACATAACTCCAGCAGCCGTCGCGCAGGATTGCGGCGCTGAGCCGGCGTTTGCAGTTGCCGAGGCATTCGACCGTGCGGACGCGGACGCGCTCGGATGCCGCGGCGCGGCGTGTGTCCTGTGCCAGGAGTTCGCCGGCGCGGGGATGGGCGTCGGAGCCGGTTTCGTCGCGGCAGGACGCGCAGACGATAACGGTGACGCCGGACAAGGCGTCGCCATCGGCGGACGATATATCCGCTGCACCAGCCGAAAAACTGCCGTTGTGGTCCAAAACCGGGCTCCTTGCCCGGAAACCCGCCGGGCGATCGGATTCTTCTGTCGCAGACGGCAGGTCTCCTGGCTCGCGGGTCATCGCCTTGGTTAGCCGCCTTCCCGGGAACTCCCAGTGGCTTTCGGCCTTGGCTCTTCGCTTACAGTTGCGGGGACAGCCGCGGATTTGAGACCGAAATCCCGCACCGCATTCCCTCTTAGCCCCAGCCGTTGCGGGCAGGGGACCGTCTGGAGCGGATTTAGGCTTTTGCAGGCAGCTGTGTCAACGCGCGGCTACGACATGGCGATGTCGGCCAGCGCCGGGCCCAGATCGCCGGCGGGCGTCACGTCGATACGTTCAAGGCCAAGCCAGACCTGCATCTGCTTCAATTCCTCGAAGAGCTGGGCGGCGGTTTCAGGCGGCGCTCCGGGCTCGGCATAGGCCGCAGGCACGCGCAGCACGCTTGCCGGTCGGTCGGCCCGAAGGTCGACGCGAGCGACGATCCTGTCGCCAAGCACGAAGGGCAGGACATAGTAGCCGTACTGGCGTTTTTCGGCCGGAGTGTAGATCTCGATGCGGTAATGGAAATCGAACAGCCGCTCGGTGCGCGAGCGCTCGAAGACGACCGGATCGAACGGTGCCAGCAGGGCGCGCGCTTCGATCTTGCGCGGGAGACGGGCATCTCTATGGAGGTAAGCCGGCTTGTTCCAGCCCTCGACACGCACCGGCAGCAACTCGCGCAGCTCGACCAGTTCCTCCAGCCGGCCCTTCATGTCTGCGGGCGACAGGCGGAAATAGTCGCGCAGGTCGCCGGCTGTAGCCACGCCATGGGCGCGGGCGGAAATGCGCAGCAATTCGCGATGCGCGTCCTCGGCCGCCGGCACCGGCAGATCGAGGATCGCTTGCGGCAGCACGCGCTCCGGCAGGTCATAGAAGCGCTCGAAGCCGCGGCGGTGCGCGGTGGTGATGCGGCCGGCCCAGAACAACCATTCGAAGGCGTGCTTGGCGTGGCTCCAGCCCCACCAGCCGCCCGAACCTTTCTGGCCCTCAAGCGCCGAGGCGGCGATCGGGCCGCGATCGGCGACTTCCCGATAGATCTCTTCGATGTAGGCGGCGTGCTCGCGGCCCCATTTGGCGAGGCCCAGATACATTTCCTCGCCTTGCTCGGCGCGCTGCATGCGCCAGCGCATCAAGGGATATGTCTCGACCGGCAGGAACGAGGCTTCATGCGCCCAATATTCGAACACCGTGCGCTTGCGCGTCACGGCGGCATTGTCGAGGAGCGCGAGCGGGTAGGGGCCAAGCCGCGAATAAAGCGGCATATAATGCGCGCGCACCACCGCGCTGACGGAATCGATCTGCAGCAGGCCGGTGCGGGAGAGCACGCGGGCGAAGTGGCGGCGGTCCGGCGTGCCACTTGGGCGGGGGTCGAGAAAGCCCTGAGCGCCGAGCGCGATGCGCCGGGCCATAGCGAGCGAGATTTTTTCCTTCATCGGGAGCCCTTGCCCTGATCGATTTGCGGATTTTAGCCGGTGATTCCGGCATGCTAGCAGGCAAATGGCGGTAGATATGTCAGGAGATAAAAGTGGAGTAGAAAGTGAAGGAAATCAAACAGGAGCGCATCGGACCAGTTTCTTCCGTTATGCCGTCCAGCCCGGCGTTTTGAACAAGGTTTGACTTGCTTCGCTGGAAGTGCTGCGCTAACCCTCGCCGCGTTGCAGCATAGGCCCCTTAAAACGGTTCAGCGGTTAAACTGTCACGCTTCCGCATTAAGGTCCGGTGCTGTAACAAAAGTGGATTGGCGCCAACGGAAAGCCGCTGCATGAACGCACTTCTCAGTTCGTACCTGCCCATCGTCCTGTTTATCGCAGTGGCGGCGGTCGTCGGCATCGCGCTTATCGCGGCGCCGTTTCTGGTGGCCTACCGCAACCCCGATCCTGAAAAGCTTTCCGCCTACGAGTGCGGTTTCAACTCGTTCGACGACGCCCGCATGAAATTCGACATCCGTTTCTACCTGGTGTCGATCTTGTTCATCATCTTCGACCTGGAAGTGGCCTTCTTGTTTCCCTGGGCCGTGTCCTTCTCGAAGATCGGCATGCTCGGCTTCTGGTCGATGATGGTGTTTTTGGCAGTGCTGACCATCGGCTTTGCCTATGAATGGAAAAAAGGAGCGCTGGAATGGGATTGAACGACAGTTCAGGCACCCTCGTCGCGCCGAAGCCCAAGGGCATTATCGATCCCAACACCGGCAGGCCGGTGGGGGAGGACGATCCCTTTTTCCTCGAAATCAACAATGAGCTCGCCGACAAGGGATTTCTTGTCACCTCGACAGAGGCGCTGATCACCTGGGCGCGCAGCGGCTCGCTGATGTTCATGACCTTCGGCCTCGCCTGCTGCGCGGTCGAGATGATCCACACCTCGATGCCGCGCTATGACTCGGAGCGGTTCGGCGTGGCGCCGCGTGCGTCTCCGCGCCAGTCCGACATCATGATCGTCGCCGGCACGCTGACCAACAAGATGGCGCCGGCACTGCGCAAGGTCTACGACCAGATGCCGGAGCCCCGCTACGTCATCTCGATGGGCTCCTGCGCCAATGGCGGCGGCTATTACCACTATTCCTACTCGGTGGTGCGCGGCTGCGACCGCGTCGTGCCGGTCGACATCTATGTGCCCGGCTGCCCGCCGAGCGCCGAAGCACTGCTCTACGGCATTCTTCTCCTGCAGAAGAAAATCCGCCGCACCGGCACGATCGAACGGTAAATCCATGGCCGCATCACTGAGCGAACTGTCGAGCTATCTCGGCGAGAAAATGAGCGGACGGATCTCGGACGCGGTGTTCGCCTATGGCGAACTCACCATTCATGTCGAACCGCGCGACCTCGTCGAAGTGATGACCTTCCTGCGTGACGATGCGCGCTGCCAGTTCATCTCGATCATCGATATCTGTGGCGCCGACTATCCGTCGCGGGCCAAGCGCTTCGACGTCGTCTATCATCTGCTGTCGCCGAAACAGAATGTGCGCATCCGCGTCAAGGTGCAGGCCGACGAGGAGACGATGGTGCCGTCGATCACCGGCGTCTATCCCGGCGCCGACTGGTTCGAGCGCGAGACCTACGATCTCTATGGCGTGCTGTTTTCGGGCCATCCCGACCTGCGCCGCATCCTCACCGACTACGGTTTCGATGGTCACCCGCTGCGCAAGGATTTCCCGCTGACCGGTTTCGTCGAGCTGCGCTACGACGACGAAGCCAAGCGCGTCATCTACGAGCCGGTCGAGCTCAAGCAGGAATTCCGCAATTTCGATTTTTTGTCTCCTTGGGAAGGCACGGACTACGTGCTGCCTGGAGACGAAAAAGCCAAGACGAATTGAGGCGCCAGAATGGCCGAAACCTCCGTCCGCAATTTTAACATCAACTTTGGGCCCCAGCACCCCGCCGCCCATGGTGTTCTGCGGTTGGTTCTCGAACTCGATGGCGAAGTCATCGACCGCGTCG
Organism: Mesorhizobium sp. B2-4-17; assembly: GCF_006441275.1. Lineage (NCBI taxonomy): Bacteria > Pseudomonadati > Pseudomonadota > Alphaproteobacteria > Hyphomicrobiales > Phyllobacteriaceae > Mesorhizobium > Mesorhizobium sp. B2-4-17. The sequence continues at coordinate 65,533 of NZ_VFUX01000017.1, forward strand.
ATCCGCATATTGGCCTATTGCATCGCGGCACCGAGAAGCTGATGGAGCACAAGACCTATCTGCAGGCCGTGCCCTATCTCGACCGGCTCGATTACTGCGCACCGATGAACCAGGAGCACGCCTTTGCGCTCGCCGTCGAGCGGCTGCTCGGCATCGAAGTGCCGAAGCGTGGCCAGCTGATCCGCGTGCTCTATTGCGAGATCGGCCGCATCATGTCGCACATCCTCAATGTGACGACGCAGGCGCTGGACATTGGTGCGCTGACGCCGCCGCTGTGGGGCTTCGTCGAGCGCGAAAAGCTGATGGTGTTCTATGAGCGCGCCTCCGGCTCGCGCATGCATGCAGCCTATTTCCGCCCGGGCGGCGTGCATCAGGACCTGCCGCAGAAGCTGATCGAGGACATCGGCAAATGGATCGATCCGTTCCTGAAGTCGATCGATGATCTGGATGCGCTGTTGACCGGCAACCGCATTTTCAAGCAGCGCAACGTCGACATCGGCACGGTGTCGCTGGCCGACGCCTGGGCCTGGGGCTTTTCGGGCGTGATGGTGCGCGGTTCGGGGGCGGCGTGGGACTTGCGCAAGTCGCAGCCATACGAATGCTATTCGGAAATGGATTTCGACATCCCGATCGGCAAGAACGGCGACTGTTTCGACCGCTACCTCGTGCGCATGGAAGAGATGCGCCAGTCGGCCAGGATCATGCGCCAATGCGTCGATCTTCTGCTCGGCAAGGAAAGCACCGGTCCGGTGTCGAACCTCGACGGCAAGGTCGTGCCGCCGAAGCGTGCGGCGATGAAGCGTTCGATGGAAGCGCTGATCCATCACTTCAAACTCTACACCGAAGGTTACCGCGTACCGGCCGGTGAGGTCTACGCGGCCGTCGAGGCGCCGAAGGGCGAGTTCGGCGTCTATCTGGTCTCCGACGGCACCAACAAACCCTATCGCTGCAAGCTGCGCGCCCCCGGCTTCGCGCATCTTCAGGCCATGGATTTCCTGTGCCGCGGCCACATGCTGGCCGACGTCACCGCCGTCCTCGGCTCCCTCGACATCGTGTTTGGTGAGGTCGATCGCTAAATGTCAGTTCGCCGTCTCGCAGAAGCCAGCGTCCAGCCAGCCTCCTTCGCCTTCAACAGGGCGAACGCGGCAGCGGCGAAGCAATGGATCAAGAAGTACCCGAAGGGCCGCGAGCAGTCGGCGATCATCCCACTTCTGATGCTGGCGCAGGAGCAGGAAGGCTGGGTCACCAAGGCGGCGATCGAGACGATTTCGGACATGCTCGGCATGCCCCGTATCCGCGGGCTCGAAGTCGCGACCTTCTACACGCAGTACCAGTTGAACCCAGTCGGCACACGCGCTCACATCCAGGTCTGCGGCACCACGCCTTGCATGCTGCGCGGCTCCGAAGCGCTGATGGATGTGTGCCGCTCGAAAATCCACCACGACCAGTTCCACACCAATGACAAGGGCACCTTGTCATGGGAGGAGGTCGAGTGTCTCGGCGCCTGCGTCAACGCGCCGATGGTGATGATTTTCAAGGATACGTTCGAGGACCTGACGCCCGAACGGCTGGCCGAGATCATCGATCTCTATGATGCGGGCAAGGGGGCTTCGGTGCCGCCAGGACCGCAGAACGGCCGCACAGGCTCCGAACCGGCCTCGGGCCTGACGACGCTGACAAGCGAGAAAGCGATCCTGAAATCGACCCGGGACAGGGAAGCCAGGGCGGCGGCGAAAGCAGCCAAGGCTGCGGCCGTTCCGGCGAGCGCGCCTGCAGTCGTTGTCTCGCAGCCGCCTGCTGCTCCGGCACCGACGGCTCCGGTCGCGCCATCGAAGTCCAGCAAGCCGAAGACCGATGCGCTGGAAACGAGCCCGGCGATGACGACACCCTCGCCGGTCAAGGTCGCGCTGGCCGATGAGAAGGCGGCAAGCGTCAGACCGCCGCGCCACTCTGCCGCTAACGCCAATCAAGCGGCCCCGGAAGTCGAGGCGGTTTCGAAGCCGCGCAGCGGGCCGAAGCCCAAGTCCGAACCGGCCGGCGCTTTCAAGTCGCCGGAAGCCAAGCAGCCTGTCGCCAAGACGGCAAAGCCCTCGCTCGAAGACAAGAACCGTCCGGCCGGCATCGAGCGCCCGGCTTCGGTCGACGATCTCAAGCTGATCTCCGGCGTCGGGCCGAAGATCGAGGGCATCCTGCATTCGCTGGGCATCTACACCTTCGCGCAGGTCGCTTCGTGGCAGAAGGCCGAGTGCGAGTGGGTGGACGGCTATCTCTCCTTCCAAGGCCGCATCGACCGGGACGACTGGGTCAAGCAGGCCAAGGCGCTCGCCAAGGGCGGCGTCGCCGAATACATCTGCGTCTTCGGCAAGAAGCCGGTCTGAGGGACGAACAATGCTTCAGGACAAAGACCGTATCTTCACCAACATCTACGGCCTCTTCGACAAGTCGCTGGCCGGCGCGATGGCGCGTGGCGCCTGGGACAACACCCCCGGCATCGTCGCCAAGGGGCGCGACTGGATCGTCAACGAGATGAAGGCGTCGGGCCTGCGCGGCCGTGGCGGCGCCGGCTTCCCGACGGGCCTCAAATGGTCGTTCATGCCCAAGCAGAGCGACGGCCGTCCGAGCTATCTGGTCATCAATGCCGACGAATCCGAGCCCGGCACCTGCAAGGACCGCGACATCCTGCGCAATGACCCGCACACGCTGGTCGAGGGCGCGTTGCTCGCCGGCTTCGCCATGGGGGCGGTTGCCGCCTACATCTATGTGCGCGGCGAGTTCATCCGCGAGCGCGAGGCGCTGCAGCGCGCCATCGACGAGGCCTATGAGGCCAAGCTGATCGGCAAGGGCAACACCTCCGGCTACGATTTCGACGTCTATATGCACCACGGCGCCGGTGCCTATATCTGCGGGGAGGAAACGGCGCTTCTGGAAAGCCTCGAGGGCAAGAAGGGCCAGCCCAGGCTGAAGCCGCCATTCCCGGCCAATGTCGGCCTCTATGGCTGCCCCACCACCGTCAACAATGTCGAATCGATCGCTGTGGCGCCGACCATCCTGCGCCGTGGCGCGGCATGGTTCTCGTCCTTCGGCCGACCGAACAATGTCGGCACCAAGCTGTTCTGCGTCTCCGGCCACGTCAACAATCCGTGCACCGTCGAAGAGGCGATGTCGATCCCGTTCCGTGAGCTGATCGAGACGCATTGCGGCGGTATTCGCGGCGGCTGGGACAATCTGCTTGCCGTCATTCCGGGCGGCGCCTCGGTGCCGCTGGTGCCGGCAGAGCAGATCATCGACACGCCGATGGATTTCGACGCGCTCCGCGACCTCAAATCCGGCCTCGGCACGGCGGCCGTCATCGTTATGGACAAGTCGACCGATGTCGTGAAGGCGATCGCGCGGCTGTCCTACTTCTACAAGCATGAGAGCTGCGGCCAGTGCACGCCATGCCGCGAAGGCACCGGCTGGATGTGGCGGGTGATGGAGCGCCTGGTGCGCGGCGAGGCGCAGAAGCGCGAGATCGACATGCTGCTGGATGTCACCAAGCAGGTCGAGGGTCACACGATCTGCGCGCTGGGCGATGCGGCGGCGTGGCCGATCCAAGGTCTGATGCGGCATTTCCGCGGCGAGGTGGAGCGGCGCATCGACGAGTTTTCGCGCAACGCGCACCGGGCCGAACCGGTGATGGTGGCGGCGGAATAGAAGAATTTGCGACTGCGGGAATAACGGGGCGGGGCAAACGAAGAACGACCAGGAGAACTTCTATGGCGCCGTATTCGACACCCTACTCATTGATGCCCAATTTGGACCAGCTCGAGAAAATGAACCAGGACCTGACCAGGATGATGCCGAAGGAGATGGCCAGCGCCGTCAACCTTCTCGTGCACCCTGTCGCGGGCGCGGCGGCGATGTCGGCGCTTGGCATCGGGTTCGCCAACCACGCGTTCGGCGTCTGGATTGGCGCGCTTTCTGGGGCCGCCGAGGCGTCACAGCGCCTCATGCAGCCGCTGATCGAGGATTTCGAGGCGCGCGTCGATCAATTCGAGGACGCGAACTCGTCCTCCATCAGGGCGCGGGCTACGGCGAAGAGCCTGATTGCCGAGGCGCAGTCCTTCGCGCAGGAAGTCACGGACATCGCCGCCAAGGAAGCCGCCACCACGGCGCCGGTGGCTGATGCCGGTCCGGCAGCGGATGAGGCCGCCGATGTGCTGCTGCCGGAGGATTTCCGCCAGCCCAAGGCAATCGACAAGCCGGCGAAGCCTTCGGATCTGAAGGCGATATCGGGCATTGGCCCGAAGCTGGAGAAGGTGCTGAACGGTCTCGGTATCTGGACGTTCGCCCAGATCGCCGCGTGGTCGCCGCAGGAGATCGCCTGGGTCGACGACTATCTGTCGTTCAACGGCCGCATCGGCCGCGACGAATGGACTGCCCAGGCGGCGGCGTTGGCCGCGAAGACCTGAATGAAATGTCGGGCGCTGCGTCAGCCGCGCCCGGGAAATGAGATTGCGGGAAATCCGCAGGGGTTTGAGACGAATGGCAAAGCTCAAGGTCGACGGGAAAGAAATCACTGTACCCGACCACTACACGCTGCTGCAGGCGGCGGAGGACGCGGGCGCGGAAGTGCCGCGCTTCTGCTTCCATGAGCGGCTGTCGATCGCCGGCAATTGCCGCATGTGCCTGATCGAAGTGAAGGGCGGGCCGCCCAAGCCGCAGGCTTCCTGCGCTATGGGCGTGCGCGACCTGCGCCCCGGCCCCAATGGCGAGCCGCCGGAAATATTCACCAACACGCCCATGGTCAAGAAAGCCCGGGAAGGCGTGATGGAATTCCTGCTGATCAACCATCCGCTGGATTGCCCGATCTGCGACCAGGGCGGCGAGTGCGACCTGCAGGACCAGGCGATGGCCTTCGGCGTCGATTCCTCGCGCTATCACGAGAACAAGCGCGCGGTCGAAGACAAGTATATCGGTCCGCTGGTCAAGACGGTGATGAACCGCTGCATCCACTGCACGCGCTGTGTCCGCTTCACCACCGAAGTCGCCGGCATTTCCGAACTCGGCCTGATCGGCCGCGGCGAGGATGCCGAGATCACCACCTATCTCGAACAGGCGATGACCTCGGAGCTGCAGGGGAATGTCATTGACCTGTGCCCGGTCGGCGCGCTGACTTCCAAGCCCTTCGCCTTCCAGGCGCGGCCGTGGGAACTGACCAAAACCGAATCCATCGACGTGATGGATGCGGTCGGCTCGGCGATCCGCATCGATAGCCGTGGCCGCGAAGTGATGCGCATCCTGCCGCGCGTCAACGAGCAGGTGAACGAGGAGTGGATCTCCGACAAGACCCGTTTCATCTGGGACGGATTGCGCACGCAGCGCCTCGACCGGCCCTATGTGCGCAAGGACGGCAAGCTGGTTCCGGCAAGCTGGGCCGAAGCGTTCGCCGCGATCAAGGACGCGGTGTCGAAGACATCGCCCGACAAGATCGGCGCCATTGCTGGCGATCTCGCCGCGGTCGAGGAAATCTACGCGCTGAAGCTCTTGATGGCCTCGCTCGGTTCGAAGAATGTCGACTGCCGTCAGGACGGTGCCGCGCTCGATCCGGCGCTGGGACGCGCCAGCTACATCTTCAACCCGACCATCGAGGGTATCGAGCAGGCCGATGCGGTGCTGATCATTGGCGCCAATCCGCGCTTCGAAGCCTCGGTGCTCAACGCCCGCATCCGCAAGCGCTGGCGGATCGGCGATCTGCCGGTCGGCGTCATCGGCGAGATCGGCGACACGCGCTATGACTACGAACTGCTGGGCGCCGGGCCGGACTCGCTGAAGGATTTGGCCGAGGGCAATGGCAAGTTCTTCCAGACGCTGAAGAAGGCGACGCATCCGCTGATCATCGTCGGCCAGGGCGCGCTGGCGCGCGCCGATGGCGCGGCCGTGCTCGGCCAGGCGGCAAGGCTTGCCGCTGCCGTCAACGCCGCCCGCGCCGACTGGAACGGCTTTGCCGTTCTGCACAACGCGGCCGGACGTGTCGGCGGCCTCGATCTCGGCTTCGTGCCGGGCGAGGGCGGCAAGAACGTCGCCGGCATGCTGGGTGAAACGGACGTGCTGTTCCTGCTCGGTGCCGACGAGATCGACATGGGCAAGACCGGCGGCGCCTTCGTCGTCTATATCGGCACCCATGGCGACGCCGGCGCGGACCGGGCCAATGTCATCCTGCCGGCGGCTGCCTACACGGAAAAGTCCGGCACCTACGTCAACACCGAAGGGCGCGTGCAGCAGACCAACCGCGCCGGCTTCGCGCCGGGCGATGCCCGCGAGGACTGGGCCATTTTGCGGGCGCTGTCGGATGTGCTGGGCAAGAAGCTGCCGTTCGATTCGCTGCCGCAACTGCGCCACAAGCTCTACGGTGAGTACCCGCATCTTGCCCGCATCGATCAGGTCGCGGCCGGCAATGCCGAGGACATCGCCAAGGTGGCGAAGCTCGGCGGCCGGCTGAACAAGGGTACGTTCACCTCGCCGGTCAAGGATTTCTACCTGACCAACCCGATCGCGCGGGCGTCTGCCGTAATGGCGGAATGCTCGGCGCTGGCCAAGAGCGGCTTCAAGCAGGCGGCGGAATAAGCATGGACACTTTCTTCTTCCTCTATGTGGCGCCGGCGCTCTGGATTCTGGCCGAGTCGGTGCTCCTCATCGTCGTGCTTCTGATCGGCGTCGCCTACCTGCTCTATGCCGACCGCAAGATCTGGGCGGCGGTGCAGCTGCGTCGCGGCCCGAACGTCGTCGGCCCGTGGGGCACGCTGCAGGCCTTCGCCGACCTATTGAAGTTCGTTTTCAAGGAACCGGTGATCCCGTCCGGCGCCAACAAGGGCGTTTTTCTCCTCGCGCCGTTGGTTTCTGCCGTGCTGGCGATCTCGGCCTGGGCGGTCATTCCGGTCAATGAGGGCTGGGCGATCGCCAACATCAATGTCGGCATCCTCTATGTTTTCGCCATCTCCTCGCTCGAGGTCTATGGCGTGATCATGGGCGGCTGGGCGTCGAACTCGAAATATCCTTTCCTCGGCGCGCTGCGTTCGGCAGCGCAGATGGTGTCCTACGAAGTCTCGATCGGCTTCGTCATCGTCACCGTGCTGCTGTGCGTCGGCTCGCTCAACCTGTCCGACATCGTGATGTCGCAACAGGATGGGCTGGGCACCAAGCTCGGCCTGCCCAACACCTTCCTCGACTGGCACTGGCTGTCGCTGCTGCCGATGTTCGTCATCTTCTTCATCTCGGCGTTGGCCGAGACCAACCGCCCGCCCTTCGACCTGGTGGAAGCCGAGTCGGAACTGGTCGCCGGCCATATGGTCGAATATTCGTCGACGCCGTTCCTGCTGTTCTTCCTCGGCGAATATGTCGCCGTCGTGCTGATGTGCGCGCTGGCCACCATCCTGTTCCTCGGCGGCTGGCTGCCGCCGTTCAACTTCGCGCCCTTCACCTGGGTGCCCGGCGTGATCTGGTTCGTGCTGAAGATCTGCTTCATGTTCTTCATGTTCTCCATGGTGAAGGCCTTCGTGCCGCGCTACCGCTATGACCAGTTGATGCGGCTTGGCTGGAAGGTGTTCCTGCCGATCTCGCTGTTCATGGTGGTCGCCACCGCCGCCTTCCTCAAGATCGCGGGGTTTGCGTGATGAGTAATTTGTCTGTCGGCTTTTTGGGAGCAATTGTCGGCCTTCTTATCGCGTTGTTCGAATATCTGGTTCTGCTGCCTCGTATTTTGAAGCAACTAAGTGCGGACGCTGTAAAGCCGATAACATTTGTGTTTCGTGTCGTGACGCCCATCCTATTTGGATGTGCGGGCTATTTCATTGCAATAAACCTGTATGGGAGCGGCCAATGAACGCGCTAGCTCAGGCCGCCAAATCGCTGCTGCTGCAGGATTTCGTCAGCGCCTTCTTCCTGTCGATGCGCCAGTTCTTCGCGCCGAAGGAGACGATCAACTATCCGCACGAGAAGGGGCCGGTGAGCCCGCGTTTTCGTGGCGAGCATGCGCTGCGCCGCTATCCCAACGGCGAGGAACGCTGCATCGCCTGTAAATTGTGCGAGGCGATCTGCCCGGCGCAGGCCATCACCATCGAGGCCGGTCCGCGCCGCAATGACGGCACGCGCCGCACGGTGCGCTACGACATCGACATGGTGAAGTGCATCTATTGCGGCTTCTGCCAGGAAGCCTGCCCGGTCGACGCCATTGTCGAGGGGCCGAATTTCGAATTCGCGACGGAAACGCGCGAAGAGCTCTACTACGACAAGGACAGATTGTTGGCGAATGGCGACCGGTGGGAGCGCGAACTGGCGCGCAACATCTCGCTGGACGCGCCCTATCGGTGATTGGCGTCCTTCTCCCCGTTTACGGGGAGAAGATGCCGGCAGGCAGATGAGGGGCGGCGCCAAGGTCGCCAATCTTTGCGCTGCCCCTCATCCGGCCCTTCGGGCCACCTTCTCCCCGTAAACGGGGAGAAGGAACAAGAAAGTGGACGGCGCAACGTCGCCCGTCTAAGGAACACGCGAATTCGGACCGGAGTCGGGACGGAGTCGGAATTAGGAACCCCGGGGGAACCCCATGCTGAGTGGACTAGAGGCGGCCTTCTTCTACCTCTTCGCCTTTGTCGCGGTGGCGTCGGCGTTCATGGTCATTTCGTCGCGCAACCCCGTGCATTCGGTGCTGTTCCTGATCCTGACCTTCTTCAACGCCGCCGGCCTCTTCATGCTGACCGGCGCCGAATTCCTGGCCATGATCCTGCTCGTCGTCTATGTCGGCGCGGTCATGGTGCTGTTCCTGTTCGTCGTCATGATGCTTGACGTCGACTTCGCCGAGATGAAGGAAGGCGCCCTGCAATACGCACCGATCGGTGCGCTGGTCGGGCTGATCCTGGCGGCGGAACTGATTGTGGTGCTGGGCGGCTATACATTCGCGCCGCAGCTCGCCACGGCGGTCTCGAAGCCCATTCCGGATCTCGCCGCCCGCTCCAACACGGCAGCTTTGGGCGACATCCTCTACACCGACTACCTCTACTACTTCCAGGTTTCGGGCCTCATCCTGCTGGTCGCCATGATCGGCGCGATCGTGCTGACGCTGCGCCACAAGGAAGGGGTCAAGCGGCAGTCGATCGCAGCCCAGGTCGCCCGCACCGCGGCGACCGGGATGGAAATCCGCAAGGTCAAGTCGGGCGAAGGAGTCTGAGATGGTCGTCGGCATCGCACATTATCTGACCGTATCGGCGATCCTGTTCACGCTCGGCGTGTTCGGCATCTTCCTGAACCGCAAGAACGTCATCGTCATCCTGATGTCGGTCGAGCTGATCCTGCTTGCGGTCAACATCAATTTCGTCGCCTTTTCGGCCGCACTTGGCGATCTGGTCGGCCAGGTGTTCGCGCTGTTCGTGCTGACGGTCGCGGCGGCCGAGGCTGCGATCGGGCTAGCCATTCTCGTCGTCTTCTTCCGCAACCGCGGCTCGATCGCGGTCGAAGACGTGAACATGATGAAGGGTTGACGGGCTATCATGTATCAAGCGATCGTCTTCCTTCCGCTGCTCGGCTTCCTGATCGTCGGCCTGCTCGGCAATTCGCTCGGCGCCAAGGCATCGGAATACATCACCTCGGGCTTCCTGGTGATATCAGCTGTCCTGTCGTGGGTCGCCTTCTTCACCGTCGGCTTCGGCCATGGCGAGGTGTTCACCGTGCCGGTGCTGCGCTGGATCCAGTCCGGCGGGCTGGAGGCTTCCTGGGCTCTCCGGATCGACACGCTCACCGTGGTGATGCTGGTGGTGGTCAACACCGTCTCGGCGCTGGTTCACATCTATTCGATCGGCTACATGCATCACGATCCGGACAGGCCGCGCTTCTTCGCCTATCTGTCGCTGTTCACCTTCGCCATGCTGATGCTCGTGACGGCCGACAACCTCGTGCAGATGTTCTTCGGCTGGGAAGGGGTGGGCCTCGCGTCCTATCTGCTGATCGGCTTCTGGTACAAGAAGCCCTCGGCCAATGCCGCGGCCATCAAGGCCTTCGTCGTCAACCGCATCGGCGATTTCGGCTTCGCGCTCGGCATCTTCGGCGTGTTCGTGCTGTTCGGCTCGGTCAATCTCGGCACCATCTTCGCCAATGCGGCAACATTCATTCCGGCTGAAGGCGCGCCGCAGGGCGCCGCCGTGCTGACCTTCCTTGGCCATGCGCTGGACAAGCAGACGGCGATGACCGTCGTCTGCCTGCTGCTCTTCATGGGTGCCATGGGCAAGTCGGCGCAGGTGCCGCTTCACACCTGGCTGCCGGACGCCATGGAAGGCCCGACGCCAGTCTCCGCGCTTATCCATGCCGCCACCATGGTGACGGCCGGCGTGTTCATGCTGGCGCGGCTTTCGCCGCTGTTCGAACTGTCGCATTCGGCACTGACGGTGGTGACCTTCATCGGCGCCTTCACTGCCTTCTTCGCGGCGACCGTCGGTCTGGTGCAAAACGATATCAAGCGCGTCATCGCCTATTCGACCTGCTCGCAGCTCGGCTACATGTTCGTGGCGCTGGGCGTCGGCGCCTATGGGGCTGCGATCTTCCATCTGTTCACGCATGCCTTCTTCAAGGCTTTGCTGTTCCTCGGTTCGGGCTCGGTCATCCATGCCGTTTCCGACGAACAGGACATGCGCAAGATGGGCGGCCTGAGAAAGCTGATCCCGACCACCTACTGGATGATGGTGATCGGCACGCTGGCGCTGACCGGTGTCGGCATTCCGGTGACCGTCATCGGTACCGCCGGCTTCTTCTCCAAGGACGCAATCGTCGAAGCGTCCTTCGCCGGCCATAATTCGGTTGCGGGCCTTGCCTTCGTGCTCCTAGTCATCGCCGCCTGCTTCACTTCCTTCTACTCCTGGCGGCTGATCTTCATGACCTTCCACGGCCAGGCGCGGGCGAGCCATGAGGTGATGCACCACGTCCATGAATCGCCGCCAGTCATGCTCGGGCCGCTTTACGTGCTGGCGGCCGGGGCGCTGTTTGCCGGCATCATCTTCCACGGCGCCTTCATCGGCGAGGGCTATGCCGAATTCTGGAAGGCCTCGCTGTTCACGCTCCCGGACAACCACATCCTGCATGAGATCCACGAATTGCCGCTCTGGGTCGAACTGTCGCCCTTCATCGCCATGCTGATCGGCCTGGCGGTGGCGTGGAAGTTTTACATCCGCTCGCCGGAATTGCCCCCGAGCGTCGCCGCCAACCATCGCTTGCTTTACGCCTTCCTGCTCAACAAGTGGTATTTCGACGAACTCTACGACTTCCTATTCGTGCGGCCCGCCAAGCGTCTTGGCCATTTCCTGTGGAAGACCGGCGACGGCACCATCATTGACGGCCTTGGTCCGGACGGCATTTCGGCGCGGGTCGTCGATGTAACCAACCGCGTCGTCAAGCTGCAGACCGGCTATCTCTACCACTATGCCTTCGCCATGCTGATCGGCGTTGCCGCACTCGTCACCTGGATGATGCTCTGATGACCGCCTGGCCAATCCTCTCGCTGGTCACCTTCCTGCCGCTGGTTGGTGTTCTGCTGATCCTGTTCATCAACGATGACAGCGAAAACGCACGCCGCAACATCCGCGCCATCGCGCTGTTGACCACGGCGTTCACGTTCATCGTCTCGCTGTTCATCTGGACGGGCTTCGACAATTCGCAAGCCGGCTTCCAGTTCGTCGAGAAGGCGGCCTGGCTCGACTCCGGAATCTCCTACCATATGGGCGTCGACGGCATTTCCATGCTGTTCGTCATCCTGACGACCTTCCTGATGCCGCTCTGCATCCTGGCGTCGTGGGACGCGATCGAGAAGCGCGTCAAGGCCTACATGATCGCCTTCCTGCTGCTGGAGACGCTGATGATCGGCGTGTTCTGCGCGCTGGATATCGTGCTGTTCTACGTCTTCTTCGAAGCCGGCCTGATCCCGATGTTCATCATCATCGGCGTGTGGGGCGGCAAGCGGCGCGTCTATGCCTCGTTCAAGTTCTTCCTCTATACGCTTGCCGGCTCCGTGCTGATGCTGCTCGCCATCATGGCGATGTTCTACCAGTCCGGCACGACCGACATTCCGACGCTTCTGACGCATAGTTTCCCGGCCAATATGCAGACATGGCTGTGGCTTGCCTTCTTCGCTTCCTTCGCGGTGAAGATGCCGATGTGGCCGGTGCACACCTGGTTGCCGGACGCGCACGTCGAGGCGCCGACGGCCGGCTCGGTGATCCTGGCCGCTATCCTCTTGAAGATGGGCGGGTACGGCTTCCTGCGTTTCTCGCTGCCGATGTTCCCGTTGGCGTCCGAAATGTTCGCGCCGCTGGTGTTCACCCTGTCCGTCGTTGCCATCATCTACACCTCGCTGGTGGCGTTGATGCAGGAGGACATGAAGAAACTGATCGCCTATTCCTCCGTCGCCCATATGGGCTTCGTCACCATGGGCATCTTCGCCATGAATCAGGAAGGCGTGCAGGGCGCGATTTTCCAGATGCTCAGCCACGGCCTCGTCTCCGGCGCCCTGTTCCTGTGCGTCGGCGTCATCTACGACCGCATGCACACGCGTGAGATCGCCGCCTATGGTGGACTGGTCAACAACATGCCGAAATACGCCACTGTGTTCATGGTCTTTACCATGGCCAATGTGGGGCTGCCCGGCACCAGCGGCTTCGTCGGCGAGTTCCTGACTATGCTCGGCGTGTTCCGCGTCAACACCTGGGTGGCGTTCTTCGCCGCCACCGGCGTCATCCTGTCGGCCGCCTATGCACTCTGGCTCTATCGCCGGGTGATCTTCGGCGCGCTGACCAAGGACAGCCTGAAGGGGCTGCTCGATCTGTCGCCGCGCGAGAAGGCAATAATCTACCCGCTGGTCGTGCTGGTCATCTTCTTTGGCGTCTATCCCGCTCCCGTCTTCGACGCGACGGCCCAATCGGTCAAGTCGCTCGTCACCAATGTCACCGCATCCATCGGCGCCGCGCAGACCGCGGCGGCGAATTAACCCAAGGGTTTTGCGAACCATGACGCCGGACCTTCTCTCCAGCCTGTCGCTCTCGACGCCCGAGCTGATCCTTGCCATCGGTGCGCTCGCGCTGCTGATGGTCGGAGCCTATTCCCGTTCCAACACCGCCAATACGGTGACTGGCCTTGGTGTCGCCGTACTGGTCATATCAGGCGCCTGGCTGATCTTTTCGACCGGGCAGGGCAATGCCTATGGCAACGCCTTCGTCCAGGATTCCTTCGCCCGCTTCATGAAGGTGCTGGCCCTGGTCGGCTCTGCGGTGACGCTGATCATGTCGATGCGCTTTGCCAAGGCGGAACGTTTCGACAAGTTCGAATATCCGGTGCTGATCCTGCTGTGCACGCTCGGCATGATGCTGATGATCTCGGCCAACGGCATGATCGGGCTCTATCTCGGCCTCGAACTGCAGTCGCTGGCGATCTACGTGCTGGCGGCGATCAACCGCGACAATCTGCGTTCGACCGAGGCCGGCCTGAAGTATTTCGTCCTTGGCGCGCTGTCGTCCGGCATGCTGCTCTATGGCATCAGCCTGGTCTACGGCTACACCGGCAATACCGGCTTCCACGAGATCGCCACCACACTCGGCGGCGGCGGGCGTCAGCTTGGCCTCGTTTTGGGCCTGGTCTTCGTGCTGGCCGGCCTTGCCTTCAAGATCTCGGCGGTGCCGTTCCACATGTGGACGCCCGACGTCTATGAGGGCGCGCCGACGCCGGTGACCGCCTTCCTGGCGGCCGCCCCGAAGATGGCGGCGATGGCGCTGATTGTGCGCGTCACCATGGGCGCATTCAAGCCGATCGCATCCGACTGGCAGCAGATCATCGTCTTCATCTCGATCGCTTCCATGGCGCTCGGTGCCTTTGCGGCTATCGGCCAAACCAACATCAAGCGGCTGATGGCCTATTCCTCGATCGGCCACATGGGCTACGCGCTGGTCGGCCTTGCCGCCAACAGCCAGGCTGGCGTGCGCGGCGTCGCCATTTACATGCTGATCTACCTGGTGATGACGCTCGGCACCTTCGCCTTCATCCTCGCCATGCGGCGCAAGGAAGGCAATGTGGAGCAGATCAGCGACCTGGCGGGCCTCGCCTCGACCAATCCGATCATGGCGACGATCCTCACCATCCTGATGTTCTCGCTGGCCGGCATTCCGCCGCTCGCGGGCTTCTGGGGGAAGTGGTATGTCTTCCTCGCCGCCATCAATGCCGGCCTCTACGCGCTGGCCATCATCGGCGTTCTGGCCTCGGTGGTGGGCGCCTACTATTATCTGCGCATCATCAAGATCATGTGGTTCGATGAGCCGGTTGGCGGTTTCGTGCCGATGGCCAGCGAGTTGCGCCTCGTGCTCGGCGTCTCCGGCGCCTTCGTGCTGTTTTATGTGCTGATCGGCGGACCGATCGGCACCTATGCCGAAGCCGCCGCCAAGACCTTCTTCTAGCTGGTGAGTAAGTTTGACATTCGCCTCTCGGGACGCACCAAGTGGTGCGCGAATGTCAAATTTGAAAACTCCACTGGAAACTCATATTTGGCTGGTGGTCCTTTGATTCTGACATTCGCTCACTGCGCTGCTGGAACGGGATGCGAATGTTAGAATCGGACCACTAGTATGGCATTTCGGCTGGCTCCAACCTCAGTCTCGGAAGGGTTCCGGCTCGAAGCGCATGACAGCATCGGCTCCACCAATACGGTGGCGCTCGATCATGCCCGGGCAGGCGACCCGGGCAGATTATGGGTGGTTTCCAAAAAGCAGGAAAGCGGGCGCGGCAGGCGCGGCCGCGCCTGGGTGTCGCCCGAAGGCAATCTGGCGGCGACCTTGCTCGTCATCACCGGTGGTGAGCTCCGCCTTGCCGCGACGCTGGGTTTCGTTGCCGGCCTCTCGCTTGCCGATGCGCTCGACGCGGTGGTGCCCAAGCGCCGCATCGCCATCGGGCTCGATGGCGCGAGCCAGGGACAAAACCGTTTCGAGTTGAAATGGCCAAACGACGTGCTTGCCTCCGGCGCCAAGCTCGCCGGCATCCTGCTGGAATCGGCCGTTCTGGACGGCGGCCGCTTCGCGGTCGCGGTCGGCATCGGCGTCAATGTCGTGGCGCACCCCGAGGACGTACCTTATCCGGCGACATCGCTGCACGCGCTCGGTGCGGCTTGCGACGCGGAAACACTGTTCCTGGCGCTGTCGGATGCGTGGAGCGAGAATGCACGGCTGTGGGATGAAGGGCGCGGCCTTGCCGCCGTCAGGCGGCGTTGGCTGACACGCGCAGCGGGACTTGGCGGTGAGGTTGCTGTCAGAATTGACGGTAATGTGGTGCGTGGCGTGTTCGAGACCATTGACGAGGACTGTCGTTTCGTGATCCGCGACGATGAGGGGACTGTTGTGACGATCGCCGCCGGCGATGTGCATTTCGGCGCGGTTGCATCCGCCCGGGTATAATGGGCTTGGAAGGGAAAAATCATGGCGAAAGCGGAAAACGCCGAACTC
This sequence comes from Mesorhizobium sp. B2-4-17, assembly GCF_006441275.1. NCBI lineage: Bacteria > Pseudomonadati > Pseudomonadota > Alphaproteobacteria > Hyphomicrobiales > Phyllobacteriaceae > Mesorhizobium > Mesorhizobium sp. B2-4-17. Next base: position 81,027 of record NZ_VFUX01000017.1, read on the forward strand.
GTCTTCGTGCCGCTCGGCGGCGTTGGCGAGATCGGCATGAACTTCGCCCTCTACGGCTACGGCCCGCCGAGCGCGCGCGAATGGATTGTCATCGATGTCGGCGTTACCTTTCCGGACGCCGCGCATCCGGGCGTCGACCTGATCCTGCCCGACACGCGCTTCATCGAGGAGAACCTCGCCAATCTGCGCGGCATCGTCATCACCCACGCGCATGAGGATCACTATGGTGCGCTGCTCGACATCTGGCCGAGGCTGAAGGCGCCGGTATGGATGACGCCGTTCAGCGCCGGGTTGCTGGAAGCCAAGCGGCAAGGCGAGCAGGGCGCGCCGAAGATCCCGCTGACGATCTACCGCGCCGGCGAGAAATTCACCGTCGGCCCCTTCGAGATCGAAGCCATTCCGGTCGCGCACTCCATTCCCGAGCCGATGTCGCTGGCGATCACGTCGCCGGCGGGCACCGTCATCCACACCGGCGACTGGAAGATCGACCCGGAGCCGACCATCGGTCCCAAGACCGACGAGGCGCGCTTTCGCGCCTATGGCGACAAGGGCGTGCTGGCGCTGATCTGCGATTCGACCAATGCGCTGCGGGAAGGCGATTCGCCTTCGGAAGTCGCCGTCGGCGAGGGCCTCAAGGGCGTCATCCAGGCCGCCAAGGGCCGCGTCGCCGTCACGACGTTTTCCTCCAATGTCGGCCGTATCGTTTCCATCGCCAGGGCGGCACGCGATGCCGGCCGCCAGTGTCTCGTGCTCGGGCGCTCTCTGAAGCGCGTCATCGACGTGGCCGACGAGCTCGGCTACATGGACGGCCTGCCGGAGTTCATCGCCGAGGAGGATTTCGGCTTCATCCCGCGCGAAAACCTGGTGATCATCTGCACCGGCAGCCAGGGCGAACCGCTGGCAGCGCTTGCAAAACTGTCGCGTGACGAGATGAAATCGGTGTCGCTGACGGCGGGCGACACGGTGGTGTTTTCGTCGCGTACCATTCCCGGCAACGAGAAGGCGATCCTCGAGATCAAGAACCGCCTCATCGATCTTGGCATCAAGATCATCGAGGACGGCGACGCGCTGGTGCATGTCTCCGGCCATCCCCGCCGCAGCGAATTGCGCAAGATGTACGAGTGGGTGCGCCCGCAGATCGGCGTCCCCGTCCATGGCGAGGCTGCGCACCTGGTGGCCCAGGGTTCGCTGATGTCGACCTCCGGTATCGGCCAGGTGGCGCAGGTGCGCGACGGCGACATGCTGAGGCTCGCGCCGGGACCCGCGACCATCATCGACCAGGTGCCGTTCGGCCGTATCTACAAGGACGGCAATCTGATCGGCTCGGATCAGGCGATGGGTATCCGCGACCGGCGCAAATTGTCCTTTGCCGGCCATGTCGCGGTCAATGTCGTGCTCGACGAGAAATATGAGCTGGCCGGCGATCCCGACCTTGTCGCCATCGGCGTCGCCGAAGCCGATGCCAGCGGCGAAACGCTGGAGGACCTGATGATCGACGCCGCCGTCGGCGCGGTCGATTCGATTCCTCGCCAGCGCCGAAAGGACCTCGACCTCGTGCAAGAGGCGGTGCGGCGCGCGGTGCGTGGCGCGGCCAACGAAGCCTGGGGCAAGAAGCCGCTGGTGACGGTTTTCGTCACCAGGTGACGAACAAGGGAGTAGGGGAGTAGGGCGATAAGGCAGTAGGGTAGGAGCCGAGAGTAGATCGGATGCCTCCTCGTAGACTGTCTTCCGTACTGCCCTATTGCCTCGAGAGAAAGCCAATGCTCGGACGTCTCAACCATGTCGCGCTTGCAGTGCCGGATCTGGCCGCCGCCGCCGCTGCCTACCGCAACACGCTCGGCGCCGACGTGACGGAGCCGCAGGCATTGCCGGAGCACGGCGTCACCGTGGTGTTCGTCAATGTCGGCAACACCAAGATCGAACTGCTGGAGCCTTTGGGCGAGAGCTCGCCGATCGCGGCGTTTCTCGCGAAGAACCCGACCGGCGGCATGCATCATCTCTGCTACGAGGTCGACGATATCCTGGCCGCGCGTGACCAACTCAAGGCCGCCGGCGCCCGCGTGCTGGGCGATGGCAATCCGAAGACCGGCGCCCATGGCAAGCCGGTGCTGTTCCTGCATCCGAAGGATTTCTTCGGCACGCTGATCGAACTGGAGCAATCATGAGCTGGGTTTCGTTCACCGCCCTGTTTTTCGCGACCTGGTGGGTGGTGCTGTTTGCCGTGCTGCCGTTCAGTGTCCGCACGCAGGATGATGATCACGACGTGACGCTGGGCACTGTTCCAAGCGCGCCGCGCGGGCCGCACATGCTGCGCGCCGTGATCCGCACCACCATCGCCACGGCCATTCTCATGGGCATCTTCTATGGCCTGACGCACGGGCTGGGATACAGCCTCAACGACATCCCGCACATCGTGCCGGATTTCGGTCAGACTCCAGCGAAGTAGATCGCCCGGCAAGGGCGCTGCGCTGCATCGAGATCGTGAGGATGCGGTCCGCGATGCTGCCGCATTTTCGCGACCATACACCTGCTGACGCAAGGTCATGTGACCTGGCAACTCACCGCGCTAACCAGATGATTGCACAAAAAAAATGCAAGGCACAAGGCCTTGCAATTAAACGCGTCCGATCTGTTTCCGGTTTCCGGCGGCAGCGAGTAACCGCGCCTAGATCGCATCCTCCCAAGACTTTGACCGCGTAGGAGAGCAGATTTTTCTCCGCCCTCTCGGTTATCGCGGCACACTAGCCTAAGCCGAATGAAAAAGTCACGAAGAATTTTGCCTCGAAACAGGCATTCTCGTGCTGCACTGCACAATAGTATGGCATGGTTTGCTTTCGAAACGACCAGCAAGGCGTGGCGCAGCCTTTACGGCATGTCCTGAATTGACGCGCGCAAAGAATTGAAGGCCAAGCCCAAAGACGATCGGTGCGCTTCATTGCCGACGCGGCCTGATCGGAAACCGAAGGATTCCGGGCTGAAACGCGGCATTGTGCCGGTGTGGCCGGGTTTCCAATCCGTCATGAAATGGCTATGAAGCCGGGGCAAGCAAGCCTGCGTCGCGCCGATTCTGGCGTGGCCGTTCTCATTCACGGACCAGTCCATGCGTTTGTCGCGCTATTTCCTGCCTATCCTCAAAGAAAATCCGCGCGAGGCCGAGATCGTCTCGCACCGGTTGATGCTGCGTGCCGGCATGATCCGCCAGCAGGGGCAGGGCAGTTTCTCTTGGCTGCCACTTGGCAAGCGGGTGCTGGACAAGGTCTGCCAGATTATCCGCGAGGAGCAGAACCGCGCCGGCGCGCTGGAAATCCTGATGCCGACCATCCAGTCGGCCGATCTGTGGCGCGAAAGCGGCCGCTACAACGACTATGGCAAGGAGATGCTGCGCATCAAGGACCGCCAGGACCGCGACATGCTCTACGGTCCGACCAATGAGGAAATGGTCACCGAGATTTTCCGCGCCTATGTGAAGTCCTACAAGGATTTGCCGCTCAACCTCTACCACATCCAGTGGAAGTTCCGCGACGAGGTGCGGCCGCGCTTCGGCGTCATGCGCTCGCGCGAGTTCCTGATGAAGGACGCCTACTCCTTCGATCTCGACTTCGAGGGCGCGAGAGCCGCCTATAACAGGATGTTCGTCTCCTATCTCAGGACCTTTACGCGCATGGGCCTGCAGGCGATCCCGATGCGCGCCGACACCGGGCCGATCGGTGGCGATCTTAGCCATGAATTCATCATCCTGGCCGACACCGGCGAGAGCCAGGTTTTCTGCCATCGCGACTATCTTTCGCTTGCCGTGCCCGGCGCGAACACCGACTTCGCCAATGACGGCGAGATCGCTGACATCGTCAGGACATGGACGACGCCTTACGCCGCCACCGACGAAATGCATGACGAGGCGGCCTGGGAAAAGGTCCCCGACAGCGACAAGGTTTCGGCACGCGGCATCGAGGTTGGCCACATCTTCCATTTCGGCGAGAAATATTCGAAACCGATGGGCGCCAAGGTGACCGGCCCCGATGGCAAGGATCATTTCGCCTCCGGCGGCTCCTACGGCATCGGCCCGTCGCGGCTGGTCGCGGCAATCATCGAGGCCAGCCATGACGAGAACGGCATCATCTGGCCGGAGGCGGTGGCCCCCTTCGACATCGGCTTGATCAACATGAAGGTCGGCGACGCCGACTGCGACCGCGTCTGCGACGAGCTCAATGCCGCCTTCACCGCTGCAGGCAAGGATGTGCTCTACGACGACACCGACCAGCGGCCGGGCGGCAAGTTCGCCACCGCCGACCTGATCGGCCTGCCCTGGCAGGTGATCGTGGGCCCTCGCGGCGTGGCCGCCGGCGAGGTCGAAATCAAGAATCGCAAAACCGGCGAGCGCGTAACGCTGCCGGTCGCCGACGCGAAAAAACGCTTCGGTGTCGCCGCATGAGCGACGCGGCCATGGCAAGGTCGGCGGGCGCCGGCCCCTTTTCCATCTTCGAACGCACGGTGGCGTGGCGCTACCTGCGTTCGCGGCGCAAGGAGACGGTGATCTCGGTCATCGCCTCGATCTCCTTCCTCGGCATCATGCTGGGGGTGGCGACGCTGATCGTGGTCATGGCCGTGATGAACGGGTTCCGCGCCGAGCTTTTGACGCGCATTCTTGGCGTCAACGGTCACCTGATCGTGCAACCGCTCGATTCTCCGCTCGAGGACTATGCGCAGGTCGCCAGCCGCATCAACGGCGTGGCCGGCGTCAAATATGCTCTGCCGTTGATCGATGGCCAGGTGCTGGCGCAAGGCAATGTCGGCGGCGGCACGGGCGCGCTGGTGCGCGGCATTCGCGGCGAGGATCTCGGCAAGATCGCCATCGTCGCCAGCAACATCAAGCAGGGCACGCTCGCCAATTTCGATGCCGGCGAGGGCGTGGCCATCGGCAAGCGCATGGCCGAGAATCTCGGCCTGACGCTGGGCGACACCATCACGCTCATCTCGCCGGACGGCGACGTGACGCCGCTCGGCACGACACCGCGCATGAAGGGCTACAAGATCGCGGCGATCTTCGAAGTCGGCATGTCGGAATATGACAGCTCCATCGTCTACATGCCGTTCTCCGAGGCGCAGCTCTATTTCAACATGGACGGGCGTGCGCAGACGATCGAGATCTATGTCGACAATCCCGACGATGTCGACGCGCTGAAGCCGAAGATAGAAGAAGCGGCGCAGCGGCCGATCGACCTCGTCGACTGGCGCCAGCGCAACGAGACCTTCTTTTCCGCGCTTCAGGTCGAACGCAACGTGATGTTCATGATCCTGACGCTGATCGTGCTGGTGGCGGCGCTCAACATCATCTCCGGCCTTGTCATGCTGGTGAAGGACAAGGGGCACGACATCGCCATCCTGCGCACCATGGGCGCGTCGCGCGGCGCCATCCTGCGCATCTTTCTGATGACGGGGGCCGCGATCGGCGTGACAGGCACCATTGCCGGCGTGCTGCTCGGTGTCGTCATCTGCCTCAATATCGAATCAATCCGTCAGTTCTTCTCCTGGATGACCGGCAAGGTGCTGTTCAATCCGGAGCTCTATTTCCTCAGCCAGTTGCCGGCGAAAATGGATCCGCGCGAGACGACCTATGTCATCATCATGGCGCTCGGCCTGTCCTTCCTGGCAACGGTGTTTCCGGCATGGCGGGCGGCCCGCCTCGATCCGGTCGAAGCCCTGAGGTATGAGTGATGGCCGAGGCCATTATCGAGCTGAAGAGCGTCGAGCGGCATTATGTCCAGGGGCCGCGCAAGCTCACGATTTTGAACGGCGCCGATTTTTCGCTGCGGCGCGGCGAGATGGTGGCGCTGGTGGCGCCATCGGGCACCGGCAAGTCGACGCTGCTGCATACGGCGGGCCTGCTGGAGCGTCCCGATGCCGGCGATGTCATTCTGTCGGGCCGGGCCTGCGGCCGGCTGTCAGACGACGAGCGCACGGCGATCCGCCGTAACGATGTCGGCTTCGTCTACCAGTTCCATCACTTGCTGCCGGAGTTTTCCGCGCTGGAAAACATCATGATGCCGCAGCTGATCAAGGGTTTGCCGCGCAAGGAAGCGGCTGAACGCGCGGCGCAGTTGCTCGACTACATGCAGATCGGCAAGCGCGCATCGCACCGGCCCGCCGAGCTCTCCGGCGGCGAGCAGCAGCGAGTCGCCATTGCGCGCGCGGTTGCCAATGCGCCGCTGGTGCTGCTGGCCGACGAGCCGACCGGCAATCTCGACCCGGTCACCGCTTCCTATGTCTTCGAGGCATTGGAGGCGCTGGTCCGGCAATCAGGCCTCGCGGCGCTGATCGCCACTCACAATCACGAGCTGGCATCGCGCATGGACAGGCGCGTCACGCTGGCCGACGGCAAGGTTGTCCCATTGTAGGCTGCGTAAATGGTGCGATGGCGTGTCTGGCCGCCTGTGGTTCGCACACCCGGCACGTGTTATCGTAGGCTCTGGGAGACGGCGGACGCGCCGTGAGCGCCCGCCCGCTCCCCATTGTGGGAGGAACGAATGGCTTACTATGTGCTGCTCTCGAATTTCACAGACCAAGGTATGAAGAGCATAAAGGATACCCAGAAGCGTGCCGAGGCCTTCAAGGCGATGGCCAGCAAAAGCGGCGTCAAGGTACACACCCTGTTGTGGACGCTTGGCCAACATGATGTCGTGGCGATTGCCGAAGCCGACGACGACATTGCCGCGACCGCACTATCCCTGTCGATCGCATCGCTGGGCAACATCAGAACTCAGACTCTGAGGGCGTTCGACACGGCAGATATGGCCAAGGTAATGGCAAAGATGGCCTGACCGGTGGCCGTGCTGCCGTGCGCGACCAATGGGAGCCGGCGCCGTGGGCTGGAGATAGAAGAAAATTTTGCACCTCGGCTGGCAGCTACCGGCCGCCCAAATGGTGCAGCGGCGATCGGCTGCGACAGCCACTTCAATGGCATGGGTGTTCATGCCATCCGGTTAGAGCGCTTTACAGTTTCACGAAAACGGTGAACTGCTCTAACTCTTTGACGCAATTCCGGACGGAAAACCGTTTCACACTTTTCCTGAAATTGCTCAGGCTCTTTGTTTTGACGCAATTCCGAACGGAAAACCGTTTCACACTTTTCCTGGAATTGCTCAAGTCACCGCGCCTCTCATCAAGGCGTTGAAGGCCGCCTACTTGCGGCGGGCTTAATGCCAGCAATCGCAGCCGCGACTTCCCGATCGTCGGGAACTGCCCGGCTGTAGGTGTGAAGATCGCTTGCCGCGGAGTTGAGACGCGCCATGCCGCGCTGCTTCAGCGCGGCCAAATTGCCGGGGTCCTGGGCAATGGCGAGAGAGAGGTCCTCGACAGCCTCACTCGCACGGCCGGCTTCCATTTTGACCCTCGCACGTTCGACCATGAACCCTGCATTGTTAGGATCGAGGGAAATTGCTCGGTCGAAATCGCTCAAAGCAGAAGCAAACTGTTTTAGGTCTTCAAAAACAAGACCACGGCTGTGATAGACAAAGGCTTTGTGCGGCGCCAAGTCTATTGCGTGATTGGCGTCCGCGAGTGCTTCCTGATAAAGGCCGAGGGATCGCAGGGCGGCCATACGATTGTCGACATAGCCAGCCACGGTCGGATTAGCCACGATGAGGCGTGAGAAATCTTTGACAGCTTCGGAAAATATTCCGAGTTGCATGAGCGCATTGCCTCTTCGAAGAAGGAGGCGATCGGTCATCTCTCCGCCAGGTCGACCTCTCAATGCAATCGAGCAATAGTAAACCTTGTCGTTCGGTGTCTTCGAATGAATACAGCGCTCTATATCACCGTTGGAGGCTTTTGCGTCCGAAGTGCTATTAAGGACAACGACCGGGATCAGGCCCATCGCCAAAATTCCAAAAACCCGCCAAGCCATAACAAAACTCCCCATAGCCACACACGCGAATATCATGAGAGATTTGCCAGTGACGAGGGTACTTTGATGAGAAGAATGCATCGAGTTCCCCAAAGTCGTCTGGGACATCGGACAGGCCGATCCCGATTGAGCGCGCCTCAAGCAGGCGGCGGCCAGCGGGTGACAGGCAAGGGAAAATACGGTGGTGCCAATCAGGCTGACCGTTGGCGAAAGCGCATGAGACAAGGCCGCCGATGGCGACTTTCCCGCGTTGGTGTCACATGGGCACTGGTCGTGTTGGCGATTGCGATCTGCTCCGGCTTAATCGCATTGAAGGCTCATTGGCGGCTCTCAGGATAGGGTGATCATCATTCCGATAAACTCGCCGGGCGAAGACCCCAACAACCTCGAAGCCCGGCGAGCCTACAACCTGATCAGAGTACGCGATCAGGACCGGGATCAACCGGCAACACCTACGGAGCAAGACGGATGCCAGCCCCTTCGTCTTGAAATGAGACAGGAAGCCTGCTGGCGCGGCGCAATTGTCAGAACCATCCGTCGTCGTCATGCGCCGTGTCGGCGCGGCAGCCTTGAACGGTCTGCTGGCACCGCCTTGTCAAACGACCCTCCGGACCGGTTAACCGTTCACTAACCGTGTCAAATTCTCCTCCTATCCCCCTATGCTCGGTCGTTGACATTCGAACAAAATTAGAACAAAATACGAACATACAAACAACAGGAGAGAGTTATGACCGATCTGGTTCAGGATGTCGTCTCGCTTGTCTGCATGAGCACGTTCCTCATTTCCATGGCGATCTGGATCGGAGCCATGTGAATTGGCGGCGTGCCGTCGCTGTTTCCTCGATGGCCAGGGCCACTCCGCCCGTTAAGCCTTTCTTGCCGCCCCGACGTTAGGGTACCCTGAAGGCAGGGAGCAACGTCCAGGTGTCGCCGATCGTTACGGCCATTCTCGTGGCCAGCAATCTCGGGCTGATCTTTCTCTTGATGACCATGCCGCTTGGTTTGCGCACGGTCAGGGTGAGCCGCGTGGTTGCCATGGACCGCCAGCGCCTCTGGCAGGCGCTGTGGCCGCTTGGCAGCGATGCCGGCTGGTCCGGTGAGATCCTGTCAGCCGAAGCGCTGGACGGGGAGGGCGTGACCCGCATCATGCTGTCGTGGGAAGGCCGCGACGGCAAGCCGATCGAGCGCAGGTCAAAGTTTGAGGACGTTGTCGAGGGCAGCCGGTTTTCGATGCGCGTCATCGAGGATACCGTGCTCGATAGTTCTTTCTGGAAGGATTATCAGGAGACCACCGAACTGGTTTCCGAGGGTCATGGCACAAGGGTGACCCTTGGCCGGACCGACCGCTACCGCGGCATTGCCTTCCTGGTGTTCCGTTACTTCGCCATGCGCCGCGAGCTCTCCAAGCTGCAGCGCTGGGCGACGACCGGGCGTTATCGCAAAGGCGGCTGGTTCGAGCATCCGCTGAGCCAGATCGGCTTTGCGGTGCTGTCGGCATTGATCCTATGGCCGTTCTTCGGTCTCCATCTCGGCGGGCTGGCGCTGGCCACGATCCTGACGTCGGTGGTGGCCTTGCACGAGCTTGGCCACATGGCGGCGTTCCGGCTGATGGGGCACCGCAAGGCACGGATGATCTTCATCCCGCTGCTCGGCGGCATCGCCATTGGCGGCCGGCCCTACAACAGCCGGTTCGAAGTGGCCTTCGTGGCATTGATGGGGGCGGGGTTCTCCGCTTTCTTGGTGCCGATCGTCATAGCCGCCAGCGCGTTTGCCGGCGGCGAGGGGCACAAGGGCGCCGCCGCGCTGCTCGCGGCGCTGGCAGGCTGCGTGGCCCTGTTCAACATCGCCAATCTGGTGCCGGTGTGGAAGTTCGATGGCGGTCAGGTGCTGCGCCAGATCTGCCCAGGGCCGATCTGGCTGGCGGTGGCCTCGTTCCTGCTGCTCTCGGCCTTGCTGATGATTGGCGGGCAGGCCGGGTTCTCCTCCGGCTTTCTGCTCGCGGCGGGAGCGGTCTTTTCGATCCTCAGCCTGCTGACCATGGGCAGCGGGGTGAAGCCGCGCCACGAACTGGAACCGATCCGCGCGGTCGACCGGTTCGCCATGGCCGGCGCGCTGCTGGCGGTGTTCGTCATCCATGGCTGCGGCGTCCTGTGGGCGTCGGCGCAATTGCTTTGAGCTGAACCCGCCAGGTTCAACCGATCTTGCGAGCAGCCTCGGCAGGCAAGGCCGCGGCGGGGCCGAAGACGTCCTCGAAGGCGGATTTGAGCGCCAGATCAAGGTCGGCCATGCCAATGGGAAGGCCGAGGTCGACGAGGCTGGTGACGCCGTGATCCTGCACGCCGCAGGGCACGATGCCGCCGAAATGGCCGAGGTTCGGCTCGACGTTGATGGCTATGCCGTGAAAGCTCACCCAGCGCCGCAGCCGAATGCCTATTGCCGCGATCTTGTCCTCTGCCGGCGAGCCGTCCGGCAGAGCAGGGCGATCGGGCCGGACAACCCAGACACCGACCCGGTCCTCGCGCCGTTCGCCGCGCACGTTGAAGACGGCGAGCGTGCCGATTATCCACTGTTCGAGCGCGGCGACGAAGGCGCGCACATCCTCGCGGCGCCGCTTCAGGTCGAGCATGACATAGGCGACCCGCTGGCCGGGGCCATGATAGGTGTATTCGCCGCCACGCCCGGCCGAAAAGACCGGAAAGCGGTCAGGATCGATCAGGTCCTCGATGCGCGCGCTGGTGCCGGCGGTATAGAGCGGTGGATGTTCGACCAGCCAGACCATTTCTCCGGTTGCTCCGCCGCGGATCGCCTCGGCACGCGCCTCCATGAAGGCCAGCGCATCGGGGTAGGCGGTGAGGCCAGGCTCGACCAGCCATTCGACCGGCGCCGAACCGGGGAGCGGCAGGAACGACGTGGCGATCTGGCTGCGTTCTGGCATGGCTTTTTCGTTTTTCGCTTGTGCATCCCGCGGGTCAAGCCCGAAGCATGCGACCGGGCGGCATGCGTCCGCTCTCCATATGGCGACATCGGGTACAAACGTCCAGTTTCCCAATCCTGTGGACCGTTATGCCAATCGCCTGAGATTATTGCTCGCCACGCACTTGTTTCGCCGGAAACGATTTGCTACACGCCGCGAGCCGGTCGGTTCCGGCTCCTACCACGTGCGGTCGTGGCGGAATTGGTAGACGCGCAGCGTTGAGGTCGCTGTGGGGCAACCCGTGGAAGTTCGAGTCTTCTCGACCGCACCATACGATTTTTTGACCAATGAAATCATTACGAAATTTCACCATTATCCCGCACCTGAACCGGGGGTGCGGGCGTTGGGCGTTCTCGATCTTTTCCGAAGCGGCCATAGCCAGGCGCTTGCGATCGGCCGTTTTCGTGTAGAGCGAGGCCATAGTTCCACCGGTCCAACCGAACAAAGCTTCGAGCTCTCGCATCGTTGCGCCGGCCTCGGCGGCTCGGGTGGCGCCAATTTTACGCACGCCATGAGCTGACTTTTTCACGCCAGCCGCATTACAGGCGGCGCGGAACATGTTGCCGAAGCTTTCCTTGGTGACAGGCTTGCCGTGGCCCTGTGTCAATGCCCTGGCAAGCCAGTTTCTTTGACTTCACAGTAAAATGTGGATTCGCAAGCCAAGGTGATTGGCGAGCGGCCGTCTGTTCCGTACCGATTAGCGCGCGCGGCTGTAGCGAATGCCGCTTTCAACGCGGCCAATCGACCGTCGGCCGATTGCTAGGTTTCGCATTTGCCAGTAATCAATTTCAGTGCCTATCCAAGTTATAAGATAAACATCATCTTTCTATCCGCCGGCCGCCGGAAGGCCGTAGCGCTGGCAGTTTTTCTAGCTTCCAAACCATAAGGCTTTGCCCACTCGACGGAAGCGTCAGACGGCAACTTCACTTAACGAACGGTGGCATTTTTCGGAGCACGAGTTCAAAGACACACCCGTAGGCAACACTAATGAACGCCAACGAAATATCAATCACACGCGCTAGCGGGCGGGCCATTGTCCCATATGTGCTGCCGCCAACTGCTCTTGCAGCCGCTTTGGCAGTTCACATCAGCGGGCTGTCCGTTGATGAAGGTGCGATGAGCGTGAGAGTGCTGATCGGAGCGATCTCCAGTGCGCTGCTGTTTGTCACAGTCTTTGTCGTGCTCCATCATGCCGAGGCGGTCGCCAGGCGGTTGGGAGAACCTTATGGGACGCTGGTGCTTACCGTCGCCGTGACGGCGATCGAAGTCTCGATCATCGTCTCGATGATGTTGCATGGAGCCAACAATCCCACACTGGCGCGCGAGTCCGTGTTCTCGACAGTCATGATCACGTCGACCGGTGTGGTAGGCGTGTGCCTCACTCTGGGTGGATGGAAACATCGCAAGCAGGCGATTCTTCGCCAGGGCACAAGCGCCTACCTGGCGGTTCTTATCGCGCTGACCGTCCTAACACTCATCCTGCCGACCTATACGCGCGCCACCGGCCCGGGCACTTTTTCAACCGCGCAGCTGGCTTTTGTGAGCATACTGTCGGTGCTGCTCTATGCAGGTTTTGTTTTCGCACAGACAGTTCGCCATCGAGACGACTTCGTGGATGGGCAATCAAGTCACTCGCACGGCGGCGAACCCGAAGCGCGAGATGGGATAACCGCTAACGTACTCCTCATGATGGCTGGGCTGATTGGGATCGTAATGCTGGCGGAACAGGTTGCGGGTACCATCGAAAATGCGCTCATGTCTCTTCAGGTCACACAAGCTGATGCCATCGTTGGCGCGTTGATCGCGGCTCTGGTCTTGATGCCTGAAGCAGTGTCTGCGATACGCGCCGGACTGAACAATGAATTGCAGCGCGGCCTGAATGTCGCGATGGGATCAGCATGCGCTACGATAGGCTTGACGATCCCGGCGGTTGCTTTCGCCAGTTTAATTACCGGAAGGGGATTAACTCTTGGCATTCCGGCGAGCGACACGGTACTTCTGATCTTGGCGCTTTCGGTAAGCACCGTCAGTTTTGGGACAGAAAGAACCACGTTCCTTACGGGCCTCGTGCATATCGTTATTTTTCTGGCCTACGTTTTTCTGATTTTTATCCCGTAGCCAGGTTCATCAAGGCTAGAAGGCCTGAAAACATGCTTCGATTTTGACGCCAACCATTCTCATCGCGTTGGCCTGACGGCAATGCTGGGCGATCGCCTTGGCGTCGTTGTAAAGCTCTGACGCTCAAAGACATGGGTTATTTCAAAAGCACGGCTTGTTGAGCCGTGCCCTACGGGTGATGCCGGGGCACCAATTATATTACCCCTGTTGAGAGTTGTCGCCTTCTTTCCCGGGCTATACGGTGGCAGTAGGGTATTATGTTAATTCCGTGGACCCCTCACATCATCGGGCTTGGACGGGCAGGAAAAGGGTATGCACCCTCTCTTGCAACGGGTGGGTGTTTGGGACCCCTACATGCTTCCTCTGGCGCTCTAGGGTGTCACGCCAGTCAGTTTTCGTCTGCGGGCAATTGCGGCCAGAGCCGCTTTTGTCGCCAATGAAGTAGATGAACAGGAGGTGGGCCGGGACGTTCTGTTTATGGAGGAAGTTCAAGACCGCGAGTCGATTGCAATACTGATAGTAGCCGTTAAGCCAATCCCGTTCCGGGCTTACGCCAAGAGCCTGCTTGGTGGCTGCTAGGGTCGCCGCAATCCGAGCCCGACTGTGCTCGCTTGAGGCCGAGCACGAGGAAGCCACTTCCCCTTCATGCGCTTTGGCCTCGACCAGTAGCCATTGCCATTGGCCAGCTATCTGTACCCTGCCAACGCCATCCCAATTTGGGGGATTGCCGGTGCTTGGCCAGATCTTTCGCCACGCACTTTGCAACGGAACATCATGACTGAGGAAATTGAGTCCTTTCCATTCCCGGAGTTTCCCTGGATTGTTCGGATCGGGCGGTCCGGGGAGCCACTCAAGGTCCTCTGAGCCGGTGGTCGTTTGAATTGCGCTGTTCAGACTGATGCGATCAAATTCCAAGTACCGGAGCAAGTGAAATTCGCTCCCGTATCCATTGCCCAACTTACCCATTTTTTCTTCCACCCCTGCGGCCATATCCTTGTATAGGCTGGCGGTATCGTGGCGACGAGCCCTGCTGGCTCAGAACAGCTTTGTGCCTCGTGCAGGTTCTGCCCTCTTACCGCGCATCGCAGCAGTGAGGATCCGACCCGTCCGCCATGTACTGATGGTGCTCCCGTCCAACTCCAGATGCCCGACGAACGACCTCGAGATTGACCGTCGGTGACGGTCGCTGACCTGACAGAAGGTCTGAGCGGGGCCTCCATATGCCCGACTGCTGCAACTCGCCGAGCGCCGAGAAGACAGCGCCGGCATGGCCCGTGCGCCGGCCTTTGGAGCGGAAAGGCTGGCGCTATAGGGGCGATTGGCCCTGGACGATGATGCAATGCGACGAAGGCAGTTCGGCAGAAGGTGGGCCTATCCCGTCCACCCGAGGCCAGCCGAGATGCAATTGATCGATACGAGCAGAGCGTCGGTCGCCCGCTTTTGATCCGCCGTCCCGATCTTTGACCTGACTTCGCGCAGCAGTTCGACCTGCAGCCGGTGAATGTCATCCATCTGCCGCCGCAGATTGTCGAAACGCCGCTTGAACATCGGAAAGCGTGCGGAAAGATCGCCTCCCGTGAGGTCACCGATCAGGCGTCGCGTCAACTCGTATTCGGCGGCGATGCGGGCGTAGATTCGCCCAGCCGCTTGGCTGTCGGACACCAGGCCGGCGTAGAGCCGCGCGATCTCCATGTCGGACTGGTAAAGCGTCTTCTCGGCCTCGTCGACGATCAGGCGGAAGAAGCGCGAATGCTCGAACATGCGGGCCAGAAGATCGCGCCCGGCCTCGCCGCGCACTGTGACGAAGGCGCTCAGCGCGCTGCCGATGCCATACCAGCCGGTCAACAGATGACGGTTCTGGCTCCAGGCGAACACCCAGGGAATGGCGCGCAGGTCGGCAATGCCGCTGGCGCCGAAACGGCGATCCGGCCGTGAGCCCATTTTCAGCAGCGCCAGTTCCGCGACCGGGCTCGCCTGGTTGAAATAATCGAGAAAGCCGGGCTCGGCCATCAACCCGGCATAGGATGCCTGCGACATGCCTGCCAGCGCTTCCAGCGCTTCGTCGAACTCCGGCGTTTCCTTCGGTTCGACACTGCCGGGCGATCCGACGCTATGGGCCAGCACGCCAGCGGCGAGAACCTCGAGCTGGTTGAGGCCGGTGCCGCGATTGGCGAATTTCGACGATACGACCTCGCCCTGTTCGGTCACCCGCATGGCTCCGGCGACGGTGCCTGCCGGCTGTGCCGCGATTGCCCGGCCGGTCGGCGCGCCGCCACGGCTGACAGAGCCGCCGCGACCATGAAAGAAGCTGATCCTGACCCTATGCTTACGGCCGATGGCAGCGAGGCGCTTTTGCGCCTTTGCCAATTCCCAATTGGAAGCCAGGAAACCGCCGTCCTTGTTGGAATCCGAATAGCCAAGCATGATCTCCTGGCGCGCGCCGAAATCCCGCACCGTCCGCCTCACCAGCGAAATGCCGAGCAATTCGTTCAGGATGACGGGTGCTGCCTGCAGATCGGCGATGGTCTCGAACAATGGCACGATCCGCAGCCTGATTGTGCCGCCGCCGTCAGGCGCGGTGGAGAGTCCGCAATATTGCGCCAGTAGATAGACCGCGAGCAGATCGTCGGCCGAGCGGGTCATGCTGAGAACGAAAGAGCCGACGGCGTCGGCATCCGAGCTGGAGATCTGTTCGCGGATGACGGAGAATGTCGAAAGCATTTCACCTGCTTCCGGCGAAAGCCGGCTTGCGTCGATCTCCAGCCGTTTGCCCTCACTTAAGGCGGCGCGAATGCGCGCCGACCATTGCGGTGTGCCGGCCGCGACCGGACCTGCGGGATTTGTCAGCGCAAACAGCTCGGCCAGCACACGGTTGACGACCGTGGAGTTCTGCCGGATGTCGAGCGAGACGGTACGGAAGCCGAAGCTTCCGACCTGCCAAAGCAGGGGCTGCACGAAACGCCTGGCTACCGCGCGCCCTCCGATTGCTTCGAGAACGCATGACAGGCCGTTCAGATCGGCACGAAACGCCTCCGCCGAGAGGTACGCCGCCGGGCCGCCGTCTCGCGTGGCCTCCAGCCGGGCAAGCAAGGCCGAAGCGAACTGGCGAAGCGGTTCGTCAGGGTTGCGGATGGCGATCTCTTGCGACTGTCCGCTTTTATCAAGTGCCATTTGCAGCACCGGCTTGAAGCTGGCCGGCAGGTCAATGACGTTCGAGCTGGCGCTGAGCACCCTCACCAGCCGCTGCACCTGTGTCAGATACCAGCCTATGGCGGTATTGCGGTATTCGGCCACGGCATGGGCGGTGACCAAAGCCGTCACGTTTGGATTGCCATCGCGGTCGCCGCCGATCCACGAGGCATAGCGCATGAAAGAAGGGATTCTGATCGGCTCTCCCGGATAGTGACGCTCGAAAGCGCCTTGAAGCTTGCCGTAGAGCTGCGGCGTCGCCTCGAAGATGACTTCGCGAAAGAAATGCAGGCCCCAGGCGATTTCGCGTTCGACCGTCGGACGCTCCAGCCGCAGTTCGCCCGTCATCCACAGAAGTTCGATCTCGCTTTCCAGATCGGCGACCAACAGGTCACGTTCGTCCGGCGCCCAGCGCGGCTGGTCGAGTTCGGTCAGCTTGCGATAGATACGGCGGTGGATTTCCAGAACCGTGACGCGTTTGGCCTCCGTCGGGTGCGCGGTCATGGTCGGGCCGACACAAAGCTCATCAAGGGCCGCCTGGACTTCGCCCGCCGAGTGGCCGTTCGCCGCCATCTGCGCGATCACGCTGGCGAACGACCCGGGCACTTCGTCGACACCCGCGCCTTGTTCGAGTTCGCGACGCCTTCGCATGGCAAGCAACTCGTCGGCAATCGTCAGCAACTGGAACCACACGCCGCTCGCCTGAAGCGCCGGGATGCGCTGCTCCGCGGCAAGCGAGACAAGCGACCTGCGTCCGCTTAGAACAGCGGCGATCTCCGGCTCGCGCGCGCTTGCGACCTGAAGCAGCAGGCGCAACAAAAGGCTGCGCTCGTCCTCACGAAATCTGATGCGTCTGCTCTGTTCCAAACCGGTTTCCTGACCCGTCCATCAATTGCGCTGCAGCCGCGCCCTTAGAGCGATTCAGTGACTGCGTGAGACGCCGAACCGCTCCAAGTATCTGTTTTTTCGCATCGCTTGCGTTGGACGCGGTGTCGAAGCGTTCTGAGGAGTTTCCTGCCGATCCGTGGACCCGCGTTTCCGCCACCCCCAAACAGACTTCCCATTTCGCGTTATGCGGCCTTCGGCCGGTCGGCCATCAAGCAGCCTTCTTCATGCGTGCCAGCGTATCCGCCACGACCTCGCCGAAGGAGGATGGTGTCGGCACGATGACGACGCCGGCCTCCTTCAGGATTTCGACCTTCTCCTGCGCCGACTCGCCGAAGGCCGAGATGATGGCGCCGGCGTGGCCCATGCGGCGGCCTTTCGGCGCCGAAAGGCCGGCGATATAGGCGATCAATGGCTTGCGCATGTTGTCGCGCGCCCAGATCGCGGCTTCGGCTTCCTGCGGCCCGCCGATCTCGCCGATCATCACCACGGCATCGGTCTCGTCATCCTGTTCGAACAGCCTCAGAATGTCCTTGAAGGACGAGCCGTTGATCGGATCGCCGCCGATGCCGACGCTGGTCGACACACCAATGCCGAGCGCCTTCATCTGCGAGGCGGCCTCGTAGCCGAGCGTGCCGGAGCGCCCGACGATGCCGATGCGGCCGGGCAGGTAGATCGAGCCGGGCATGATGCCCATCAGCGCCTGTCCCGGCGTGATGATGCCGGCGCAGTTCGGGCCGACCAGCCGCATGCGGTCTTCGAAGCGGTAGCGGCGCATGTAGCGCTTGACCTGCATCATGTCCTGCGAGGGGATGCCGTCGGTGATGCAGACGCAGAGCTTTATGCCTGCATCGGCGGCCTCCATGATCGAATCGGCGGCGAAGGGCGGCGGCACGAAGACAATGCTGGCCTCGGCGCGAGTTTCGCGCACCGCGCCCTTGACCGTGTTGAAGACGGGCAGGCCGAGATGTGTCTGGCCGCCCTTGCCGGGGGTGACACCGCCGACGAGCTTGGTGCCATAGCGCTTCATGTCCTCGGCGTGGAAACTGCCGATCTTGCCGGTGAAGCCTTGCACGATAACGCGCGTGCTGCGGTTGAGCAGGATTGCCATGGTTTCGACCTCCCTCAGGCTGCTTTTTTCTCGTTGGCCGCACGCCATGCGGCGACGGCCTTTTCGGCGGCTTCGGCCAGCGTGTCGGCGACGATCACCGCCTCGCCGGAATCGGCCAGGATGCGGCGCCCTTCCTCGGCCTTGGTGCCGGAGAGCCGCACAACCAGCGGCACGGTCACGCCAACTTCACGGATCGCCTTGACGACGCCTTCGGCGACCCAGTCGCAGCGGTTGATGCCGGCGAAGATGTTGACGAGGATGGTCTCGACATTCTTGTCGCCAAGCACGGCGCGGAAGGATTTCGCCACCCGCTCGGGCGAGGCGCCGCCGCCGATGTCGAGGAAGTTGGCCGGCTCGCCGCCGGCGATCTTGATCATGTCCATGGTCGCCATCGCGAGGCCGGCGCCATTGATGATGCAGCCGATGTTGCCGTCGAGGCCGACATAGGAGAGGCCGCGGTCGCTGGCGAAGGTCTCGCGCGGGTCTTCCTGGCTCTTGTCGCGCAGTTCGGAGATTTCCGGCCGGCGGAACAGCGCGTTCTCGTCGAACGACATCTTGGCGTCGAGCGCGACCAGGTTGCCGTCGCGTGTCACCACCAGTGGATTGATCTCCAGCATCGAGGCGTCGTAGTCGCGGAACACCTGGTAGCAGCTGAAGATGGTCTCGGTCGCCTTGCCGATCAGGCTGTCCTCCAGCCCGAGCCCGAAGGCGATCTCGCGCGCCTGGAAGCGCTGCATGCCGACGCCGGGATCGACAGTCGCGCGGATGATGGAATCAGGTTTTTTCTCTGAGATGTCCTCGATCTCCATGCCACCGGCGGCCGAGGCCACGATCATGACGCGTTCTTCCTTGCGGTCGAGCACGAAGCCGAGATAGAGCTCCTGGGCGATGTCGACCGCTTCCTCCAGATAGAGCCGCGAGATCAGCTTGCCGCGCGGGCCGGTCTGATGAGTCACCAGCTTGCGGCCGAGCATCGCTTCGGCGGCGCTCGAGATCTCCTCGTCATTGGTGCATAGCTTGATGCCGCCGGCCTTGCCGCGCGCGCCGGAATGAACCTGCGCCTTCAGCACCCATTTGCCGCCGCCGATCTCGCGCACCCGGTAGGTCGCCTGTTCGGGGCTGTAGGCCAGCCCGCCGCGCGGCACATGCACTCCGTGACGGGCGAGCAGTTCCTTGGCCTGGTATTCGTGGATGTCCATTGTTATCCTCCCGTAAACTCATGCGTGGCGACGCGCGACTCTCGTCAGCGAGCAGGTTGGCCGGCGCGTTCGATGGCTTCGTTGACCACCAGGACGTTCCTCGCCATGCGCTCCGATGCGGCGTCGATCATCTTGCCGTCGAGGGCGGCCGCCCCCTTGCCGAGCGCCTCGGCCTCCTTCAGCACCTCGAGGATGCGCCTGGCCCGCGTCACCTCCTTCTCGGGAGGCGAGAAGACGTCGTTGGCGAGCGCGATCTGCGAGGGGTGGATCGCCCATTTGCCTTCGATGCCGAGTGCGGCGGCGCGCTTGGCTCCGGCGGTGTAGCCGTCAGGATCGGAGAAATCGCCGAACGGCCCGTCGATGGCGCGCAGGCCGTAGGCGCGGCAGGCGACCGTCATTCGCGACAGCGCGAAATGCCACTGGTCGCCGGGATAGTCGGGATTGAGGCCGCCGATGTTGACGGTGCGCGCCTTGCAGCTTGCCGCATAATCGGCGACGCCGAAATGCATCGCCTCCAGCCGGCCGGGTGTGGCGGCAATGGCCTCGACATTGGCCATGCCGAGCGCGGTCTCGATCAGCGCTTCGAGGCCGACGCGGGTTTTGTACCCCTTGGCCATCTCGATCTGGTTGACCATGGCCTCGACCATATAGAGGTCGGCCGGCACGCCGACCTTCGGCACCAGGATCGTGTCCAGGCGGTCGCCGGCCTGTTCCATCACATCGACCACGTCGCGGTACATGTAATGAGTGTCCAGACCGTTGATGCGCACCGAGACGGTCTTGCCCTTGGCGCGCCAGTCGATGTCGTTGAGCGCCTGGATGATGTTCTTGCGGGCGCGTTCCTTGTCGGGCGGGGCGACCGCGTCCTCGATATCGAGGAAGACGAAGTCGGCGGCGCTGTTCGCCGCCTTGTCGATCATCTCCGGGCTGGAGCCGGGAACCGCCAGCTCGCTGCGCTGCAGCCGCAATTTCTTAAGGTGGTTGATGGTGTGGCTCATCGTTGGCTCCCTCTCACGCCGCTTCGGCGACCGGCATCTGCGCCGAGGCGCGGAAGTGCTGTATGGCCGCGCCGACGCCGGAGCCCGGCGCCAGCCGCACGCCGCAATCGAGCAGCGCCATCTCGGCCGCCGAAAGCGAGGCGAGCACCATGACCTCGTTCAACCAGCCGAGATGGCCGATGCGGAACACCTTGCCGAACACCTTGTTGAGGCCGCCGCCGAGCGACGTCTGGTAGGTGCCGTAGGCGCGCTTGACGACGTCGCCGCTGTCGATGCCTTCCGGAACCAGGATGGCGCTCACCGTATCGGAATGCCATTTCGGCGCCTTGGCGCAGAGTTTCAGGCCCCACGCGTCGACCGCCTTGCGCACGCCTTCAGCGAGACGATGGTGGCGGGCGAAGATGGCGTCGAGCCCTTCGTCCTCGATCAGGTCGAGCGAGGCACGCAGGCCGCGCAGCAGCTGCGTCGCCGGCGTGTAGGGGAAATAGCCGGCATCGTTGGCGCGGATCATGTCCTCGAAGGAGAAGAAGCAGCGCCGGTGGGTGGCGGTTCTCGAAGCGACAAGCGCCTTTTTGCTCACCGACAGGAAGCCGAGACCGGCGGGCAGCATGAAACCTTTCTGCGAGCCGCTGACCGCGCAGTCGACGCCCCATTCCTCCTGACGGAAATCGATCGAGCCGATCGACGACACGCCGTCGACGAAGAGGAGGGCAGGATGGTTTGCCTCATCGAGTGCGGCGCGGCAGCCAGCGACGTCGCTGGTCACGCCGGTCGCCGTCTCGTTCTGCGTGCAGAAGACGGCCTTGATGCGGTGCGCCTTGTCAGCCTTCAGCCGCTCCGCGTAAAGCTCTAGCGGCACGCCGGTCCCCCATTCGCAGTCGATGGCATCGACTTCGAAGCCGAGGCGCTCGGCCATGTCGACCCACAGATGCGAGAACTGGCCGAAGCGCGACATCAGCACGCGGTCGCCGGGGCTGAGCACATTGGTCATCGCCGCTTCCCAGGCGCCCGTGCCCGAGGATGGATAGATGAAGACGCGGCCGTTCTCGTTCTTGAAGACGCGCTTGATGTCCTCGAACAGTGGCAGCGTGAGATCGGGGAAGGACGCGGCGCGCATGTCCTCCATTGGCAGGTTCATCGCCTGCCGGACCTGTTCGGGGATGTTGGTCGGCCCCGGAATGAAAAGATGGGTGAAACCGGCCATGGTGCGAACTCCTCCTGATCAAGCAAAGCGGTGACGGAGAGTTTCGTTTCGATGGCGAATGGAAGCCACACCTTGGCGGGTAAGATCTTGCCGCGTGCGGGTGGGACTGGCCTACCCGTTTGGCCTACCCGAAAGGCTGTTTCTGGGTACGCTTCTCGCGCGCATAGAGCGCTACGGCCATCGCCCGGTTGCGGACGTCGAGCTTGTCGTAGAGATTCTTGAGGTGGTATTTCACCGTGTTCTCGGAAATGCCCGTCCGCGTCGCGATCTGCAGATTGGTCCAGCCGTCGGAGAGCACCGCCAGCAGCTCGCGCTCGCGGACCGTGAGCAGCGCCAGCGGCGTGTCGTTGACCTTGTTGATGTCGATAAAGGGGATGCAGATGCGCCCGTGCGCGACGGCCAGCATCGTCTCGAAGATGATGGCCGGATCGTCGAACTGAAAGCAGTAGCCCTGGGCTCCCAGCCGCACGCACTGCTTCAGGATGCCGATGTCATGGTCGTTTGAAAACACCGTTATGCGCACATCAAGCTTGCGGCCCTGGACCTCGGCCAGAACATCCGCGCCATCCATGTCGGAGAGCTTCCAGCCGATGACGGCGACGTCGAATTCGCCCGCCATTGCCAGTTCCAGGAAATGCTTGCCGCTTTGCACCGAGCCCAGAAGTTCGAAACGCCCGTCGCATTCGAGCATTTCGCGCAGGGCCGATATGACGAGCGGATTGCGTTCGGCGACGACCACGCGAACGCGCCGCTCTTCGATTGCCTTGTCCGGTTTCTGCGAGCTGATCTTCAAGGGTTTCCGGCTGTTCGGGTTTCGGCCTGGGCGGTCCAGCCGATGCGTGGACCTGCATCATGACAATTCTGACCCAATTGCATAGGGGTGCTCTTTCCCCAGCGACATGCGCTGTCGCGCCGCCTGAACACCAAGCCCATCTTGTTCTCGTGAATTCGACAGGTTCCGGGCTCGACTGCCAGCACCACATCGGCGCAAGTCATCGCCAATGGAAAGTGTCCGTTTCATTCAGGATTTCCGTGGCTTAGAGCAACAGGTTGCGAACTCGAATCATGCTGTGCCCTATCTCTCTTTTTGTTTCAGCGTCGGACCCAAAACCGGTTTCCACTTTTCAAGATCATGGTCTAGACCTGACAGGCACCTTTTCGGGATTCTGATGGCGGGAGGCGCTGGTGGAAGACCAGGACAAGCAGACGACCTCCGCCAAGGCGGCTGACGAGGCCCACGCCGACATCTATGGCGATGACGGCGCGGTGCTTTCGTCCTTCCTTGCCCAGATCGGGGCTGCGATCGCCGACCGCGACACGCTGACCCTCAAGCGTGAAGTCGACCATCTGCACCAGTCGGAACTCGGCGACCTGATCGAGGCGCTGCATCCCGAACAAAGGCGGGCGCTGGTCGAACTCCTGGGCGCCGATTTCGACTTTTCCGCGCTGACCGAAGTCGACGAGGCGATCCGCATGGAGATCGTCGACAACCTTCCCAACGCGCAGATCGCGCAGGCGGTGCAGGAACTCGATTCCGACGACGCGGTCTACATTCTCGAAGACCTTGAAAAGGAAGATCAGGACGAGATTCTGTCGCAGTTGCCGTTCACCGAACGCATCAGGCTGCGCCGCTCGCTGGACTATCCGGAAGAGACCGCCGGGCGGCGCATGCAGACGGAGTTCGTCGCGGTGCCGCCGTTCTGGACCATCGGCCAGACGATCGACTACATGCGCGAGGACAAGAACCTTCCCGACCGCTTCAGCCAGATCTTCGTCATCGATCCGACCTTCAAGCTGCTAGGGGCTATCGACCTCGACCAGATCCTGCGCGCCAAGCGCTCGGTCAAGGTCGAGGAAGTCATGCACGAGACGCGCCACGCCATCCCGGCCACGATGGACCAGGAAGAGGCCGCGCGGGAGTTCGAGCAGTACGACCTGCTTTCGGCCGCCGTCGTCGACGAGAACGAGCGGCTGGTCGGCGTGCTGACCATCGACGACGTCGTCGACGTCATCCAGCAGGAAGCCGAGGAAGATCTCCTGCGCATGGGCGGCGTCGGTGACGAGGAGCTTTCCGACACCGTGCTTGCGACCTCGCGTTCGCGCGTTCCTTGGCTGCTGGTCAACCTTGTCACGGCATTCCTGGCGGCATCGGTGATCGGCCTGTTCGACCACACGATCGAGCGGATCGTGGCACTCGCCGTGCTGATGCCGATCGTGGCCGGCATGGGCGGCAATGCCGGTTCGCAAACCATGACCGTCACCGTGCGGGCGCTGGCGACCAAGGATCTCGACATCTACAATGCCGCCCGCATCATCCGCCGCGAAGTGGGTGTGGGCTTCATCAATGGCATCGTCTTTGCCGTTCTGATCGGCATCGTCGCCGCCGCGTGGTTTCGCGATCCCAATCTCGGCGGGATCATAGGAGCCGCCATGATCATCAACATGTTCGCGGCCGCACTTGCCGGCATCCTGATCCCGCTGCTGCTCGACAGGTTCAAGATCGACCCGGCCGTGGCGTCGGCGGTCTTCGTCACCACCGTCACCGACTGCGTCGGCTTTTTCGCCTTCCTCGGCCTCGCAAGCTGGTGGTTCGGCGTCAGGTGAACGGGCTCAATTGACTTTTACGTAAATGCCGTGCGAGGCTTGCGTGGGGTGCCGCGTCGATTCCGGCGAGGCAAGGGTTTGTTGCGGAACGGAGGGCGACGCATGGCGTTCCTCCGGGATTCCGGCACGGAGTGACAATGCGGGAATATTATTCGATCACCGAACTGACCCGGGAATTCGACGTATCGACGCGGACACTGCGTTTCTACGAGGACGAGGGGCTGGTCCAGCCAGTGCGGCGCGGCCGCACGCGGCTGTTTCGCCCATCCGACCGCCACCTCATCCGGCAGATCATGCGCGGCAAAAGGCTTGGCTTCTCAATCAACGAGATCCGCGAGATCATCCAGATGTACAAGGAGCCGCCGGGCGAGGTCGGGCAGCTCAAGCTGATGATCAAGCGCATCGAGGAAAAGCGCGAGGACCTCCGGCAAAAGCGCCGCGACCTCGAGGAGACGCTGGCCGAACTCGACCAGGCCGAGGAATCCTGCGTCGAGCGGCTGGTGGAGCTGGGCGTGAATACGTGAACCCGCTCGCAACCGAAGACTTCAGCATTCGTCTAGGCCAAACTTTTCGCAGACGTTCGAGATTGGCCGGAGCCTCCCGAACTTCGTCATCCTTGGGCGTAGCGACGCGAAGCGGAGCGAAGACCCAAGGATTTATGCCGTTACCTTGATCGTAGAGTGCCACGGGGCAGAATTCTGAACCGTTGCAAAGCCTTAACGTCACGGCATGGATCCTAGGGTCTGCGCGCGTCGCTTCGCTCCTTGCTCCGCCCTAGGATGACGAAGTGAGGGCGGTCTTCGGCCAATCGGAATGCGATCCGCTTGCGCTGCTCCAGCAGCCTGTCATTACAGAGCCAGGCGACGCTGCCTCAAATCCAGCGTCGCACCCGTTTGGCGTAGTCGCGGTATTTCTTGCCGAACTTCGCCGCCAGGATCTTTTCCTCGCCCTCGATCGCAACCTTCTGCGTAACAAACGCGGCGATGAAGGCAAACAGGAAGAACCAGGCTATCCCCGACACGAAGGCGACGCCGATCAGCATCAGGGTGAGTGCCAGGTAGATCGGGTTGCGGGTGATGCCGAACGGACCCGAGGTGACGAGATGGTCCGGCAGGGCGGTGGGGCTGAGTGTGGTCTTGGCCCGCATCATGGCGCGGATAGCGGTGACCCAGAGCGCCGCGGCGCCGAACAGCGCCACCCAGCCGGCCGCGAACAGGATGTCGCCCAGAAGATCGTCGATCCAGGGCAAGGGGTAGAGCATGCCGAGGATGACGCTGATAGCGATGGCCGCGGCGTAGATCACCGGTGGCCAAGGTATCACTCCGGGCTTCGGCTGGCTGTCGGTCATTGCGTTCCTCCCTCCGTCATCTTGTCCTCGGTCTTGGCGGTGCACATGCCGGCAAGATCGGACAGATGGGCTCTCCAATCGGCAGTCTGGTCGTTGTTGTAGAGCCGATCAAGAGAGGCCTCGCCTTCGAGCGTATCGAGCATGCAGCCGCAATAGCTCGAACAGAAGGTTGCATCACGCGTCTGCTCGCACGAGCGCTGGCAGGTTTTCAGGAAATTGACCTGCGGGGTTTCGACCTGGGCCGGCATGACTTGCGAAAACAGCCAGACACAGCCGATCAGCAGCGGCTGGTGGATCAGGTAGAAGGCGAGGCTGTGGCGGCCGATGAAGACCAGCGGACTGGCCCAGCGGCCGGGCACCAGGCTCGCCAGGCGCGCTCGCATGCCGGAGGCGGAGGCGAGTTTCGTCACCCCGATGCCGATCAGCACCGCGCCGAACCATGGAAACAGCGGAACGTAGTCGTTGGAACGCGGATTAATTGCCGACAGGCCGATCCACCACAGCCAGGGATGGTCCAGGGCCTCGAAGCGCAGGTAGACGGGCGCCGCAACGACGAGCGCGGCAACGACGAGCGTCAGCAGCGCGGGCAGCCGCAGGAAGGCAAGCCCAAGCAGGCTGGCAAGCGCGATCTCGTGCAGGATGCCGAAGAAGATAAAGCCATCGGGCGTGGCGATGCGTGTGACGACCGAAATGGCTATCGCCGCGCCCGCGATCATGGCGAACCGCTTCCAGAAGCCGTTCCAGCGGATCTGCTTGCCATGTGCGAGGTAGAGGCTGACGCCGACCAGGAACAGAAAGGTCGAGGCGATGCAGCGCGCGTAGATCTTCCACCAGCCGAAGGCGGTAAGGCCCGGATCGGTGTAGCCGAAGAACTCCAGGTCCCAGGTGAAGTGGTAGCTCGCCATGGCCAGCAGCGCGATGCCGCGAACGACGTCGATGACGGCGATGCGCTTCGATGACTCCGGAACGGGTGCGGTCGGCGTATGGATGGTCATGGTCTCGCGATCTGATTCAGCCCCGCCCGAGGACTATCACGGTTCAACCAGACAGAAGAAGGCCGGGACCGTCGGCATAGCGCCGCGCCGGCCGTTTCGGATCACGCTTTAGGCCAGCGCCGGAAAGCCTTTGACCAGCTTCGTTTTTCACCGCACGCGCGTCGGTTTCCTCTTATTGGCACCGAAATCGCCAAGGCAGATTTGGCCGGTGATTCTGCTTTGGGGAAGCAATGTCCATCCATGTGCGCCATCCGATCTGGCTCCCGGCCCTCAAGGCCGCGGATGCGCGCACCTTCGCTTCGCTCTATGCGGTCGAGTCCTTCGCCCGCGCCACGGTGTCGAGCGTCATCCCGATCCAGGCCTACGAGATCCTGCACAATGAGCAGATCGTCTCGATCCTCTACACGATCGTTGCGCTGCTCGGCCTGTCGGTGACCTTGTTCATGCCGATGCTGATCCGCCGCTTTGCGCGGCGCTGGGTCTACACCGCCGGCGCCTGCCTGCTCGCCATCGGATCGCTGTTCTTCGTCACCCACACGCTTGCCGGACAACTGGCCGGCATGCTGTGCCGCGTCATGGGCGCCAGCGCGTTGTCGATCACACTCAATCTCTACATCATGGACCACATTCGCAAGACCGACTTCATGCAGGCCGAATCGCTGCGCATGGCGTGGTCGATGTTCGCCTGGACCGGTGGGCCGACACTCGGCATCTTTCTTTACGCGCATTTCGGCATCTATGCCGCGCATGGCGCGGTGGCGGTGTTCGCCACGATCTTGCTGGCCCTGTTCTGGTTCTATCGGCTCAGCGACAACCAATCGATCCAACCGGGCAAGACGCGTCCGGTCAATCCGCTCGCCAATATCGGCCGCTTCGTCGCGCAGCCGAGACTGAGGCTGGCCTGGCTGATCGCCTTCGGCCGCTCCTGCTTCTGGACGACGTTCTTCGTCTATGGACCGCTGTTCATGGTCATCACCGGCGAGGGCGAACTGGCCGGCGGCCTGCTGGTCTCGGCCGGCAACGCGCTTTTGTTCATGGCCATCTTCTGGGGCAAGGCCGGAAAACGCTTTGGCGGCCGCAAAACCATGACCTTTGCCTATTTCGCCATGTCGGCCACACTTCTGGCGGCAGGTGCGGTCGGCGAGAGCGCGCCGCTGCTCACCGGCGCCTTCCTGCTTTGCGGCGCCTTCTTCACCATTGCGCTCGATGCGCTGGGCTCGACCGCTTTCATGCGCTCGGTGCGCTCCTATGAGCGCGCGCAGATGGCCGCGGTCTATCGCACCTATCTTGATTTTTCCGAGTTGACCCCGCCGTTGGTCTATTCCGTCGTGCTGGCGTTCTTCGGGCTGGGCTCGGTGTTCGTCACGCTCGGCCTGCTGGCGGCTTTTTGCGGCTTCGTGACCTGGCGCTATCTGCCGAAGTCGCTTTAGCCGGCCTTGATAATTCTACTCCGGCGGACATCTGTCGCGATTTTGGGCTTCCGGGTACCAATAGGCCAAATGCGGCACAAGCAAACTGATCTCGACATGGCGCATTCGCAATGGTCGCTGGCGGAATTTGGTTTGCCGGGGGCGTCGATTCTGCCTATAGTCCAGCCTGTCGTCGGTTCCGTTTTGGAGCCAAGAGGGAATACGGTGCGGGCTGAGTTCTTGCCCAATGCCGTGGCTGCCCCCGCAACTGTGTGCGGTAGTCCTCTCCATAGGCCACTGAAGATTTTTCTTCGGGAAGGTGGAGAAGGGCGCTGATCCGCGAGCCAGGAGACCTGCCGGCGACAGGAAAATGACTTCGATGCCCTCGGGTGGAGGGCGAAAGGACAAGAGATGAATACCGCTTCCGTCTCCCTCGGCGCCTCCGTCTCCTCGCAGTCGCGCCTCATGCAGCTTGCGCTTGCCGCGCTGCTCGGCATTTTCGTCGTTGGCTTTGTCGGCTTTTCGCACATCGATGCGGTCCACAACGCCGCCCACGATTATCGCCATTCGATGGCATTTCCCTGCCACTGACGAGGATTTGACATCATGAACCTGTTTCGCAACGTCGTGTTCATCGCGGCGATCGCAGGGCTCGTGGCTGGCGTCGTTCTCGCCTGCATGCAGGCCTATGCCACCGTGCCGCTGATCCTCAAGGCTGAAGTCTATGAGCAGGCCGGCGGCGGCCACCATCACGACCACGCCGCACCGGCAGCAGCAGATACCAACGCCATGAGCCCTGTCGCGCCGGCACCGGCTGAAGCAGCCGTCCCGGCGGCGGAAGACGAAGGCTGGGCTCCGGCCGACGGTTTCGAGCGTTTTGGCTTCAGCGTGCTTGCCAATATCGTCACTGGCATCGGCTTCGCGCTGGTCCTGGTGGCGGTCTCGGAATTCGCTGGCGGCATCGGCAATTGGCGTCAGGGCGTGTTCTGGGGCCTAGCCGGCTTTGCCATATTCACACTGGCGCCCGGCCTCGGCCTGCCGCCGGAATTGCCGGCCATGCCGTCGGCCGACCTCATGCAGCGCCAGATCTGGTGGGCGGCGACCGTGGTCACGACCTCAATCGGACTGGGCCTGATCGCGTTCCGCAGATCGCTGCCGCTGACCATCCTTGCCGTCCTGCTGATCGTCGCCCCGCATGTCATCGGCGCGCCGCAGCCCGACAGTTTTGAGACTCCGATTCCGGAAGGCCTGCATCATCAGTTCGTGGTGGCGGTGACGCTGACCAATCTGGTGTTCTGGCTGGTGCTCGGGGTGGTTGTCGGCGTGGTTCGCGGACGCTTCACCGGCACCGCCACCAGCCTGCGCGACAGCTTTGCCTGATCGCAGCAAGCTGACCTTCATCATCGGTGGTGCGCGCTCTGGCAAGAGCGCACACGCCGAAATCCTGGTGACGGCTTTGCCCTCGCCATGGATCTATATCGCCACAGCCGAAGCCTATGACGACGAGATGCGTGAGCGCATCGCGCTGCACCGCTCGCGGCGTGTCGACGGCTGGGCGACCATCGACGCGCCACTCGATCTCATAGGCGCGATCAAGGCTTTGCCCGACAACCAGCCGATGCTTCTCGACTGCCTGACGCTGTGGCTGACCAATCACATGCTGGCCGAACACGATATCGCAACCGAGTGCCGTCGGTTGGCGGACGTGTTGTCACGGCCGCGCGGTCCGTGGTTCGTGGTGTCCAATGAAGTCGGACAAGGCATTGTGCCGGACAATGCGCTGGCGCGCCGTTTTCGCGATGACGCTGGACGGCTCAACCAGCAGGTCGCGGCGGTCGCCGATACGGTGCTGCTGATGGTGGCGGGGCTGCCGCTCAAGGTGAAATGACATGACCGAAGACAAGGATACGGAACGCCATCGCGCCAAGATGGCCAAGCGCAAGGCGGTGCAGGATGCCGAGGTGGCGAGCAAAACCGTCGAGAAGGGGCTGCTGATCGTCAATACAGGCCCGGGCAAGGGCAAGACCACGGCCGCCTTCGGCTTGGCGCTGCGCATGCTTGGCTATGGCAAGCGGGTCGGCGTCGTCCAATTCATCAAGGGCAAGTGGCACACCGGCGAGAAGGACGCGTTCGCTGCTTTCGGCGACCGTGTCGTCTGGCACGCGATGGGCGAGGGCTTCACCTGGGAGACGCAGGACCTGAAGCGCGACATCGCCGCCGCCGAGGCCGCCTGGGCCAAGGCTCTGGAGTTGATCGCCGATCCTTCGATCAGCCTGGTCGTGCTCGACGAGCTCAACATCGCGCTGCGCTATGATTATCTCGATCTCGACAAGGTCGTTGCGGCACTGAAGGCGCGGCGCGAAGGTCTGCACATCGTCGTCACCGGCCGTAATGCCAAGCCGGCGCTCGTGGAGGCGGCGGATCTGGTCACCGAGATGGGACTGACCAAGCACCACTTTTCGGCAGGCGTGAAGGCGCAGCAAGGCATCGAGTTCTGAGAGTTTTGCGGGCTGTGTGCGAGGCGTTCGGGAAATAGCCTCGCTGATTCCGTCACGCCACGATGACAATCACGGAGACCACCCCGAACAGCGCAATCAGCAGATAGTCGGCAACGCGGTAGAGCTTCAGCGCCCGCCTGATGTCGCCGCTGTCGACGTCGCGGCGGCCGCCTTCGCCCATGAAGACGTCGTCGACCACCACGCCGCCATAGCTGCGCGGTCCGGCAAGCGCAAGGCCAAGCGCTCCGGCCATGGCCGCTTCCGGCCAGCCGGCGTTGGGCGAGCGGTGCTTTTTGGCATCGCGCCACACCGCAGTCCAGGCGTTGCGGGGATCGGCTTCCTTGACCAGGAAAGCAGTCAGCACGATCAGCAGAGCCGTCAGCCGCGACGCCGGCAGGTTGATCCAATCGTCGAAGCGCGCCGCCGCCCAGCCGAACGCCTCGTGGCGCGGGGTGCGGTGGCCGATCATCGAATCGGCGGTGTTGGCCGCCTTGTAGGCAGCACCCCCGGCTAGCCCGCCGACGCCTGTCCAGAAGGCGGGGGCGACGATGCCGTCGGAAAAATTCTCGGCCAGGCTTTCGATCGCCGCGCGGCAGACGGCGGCGCGGTCGAGCGTCTCCGGGTCACGACCGACGATTCGCGAGACGGCGACACGGCCCATGGCGAGGCCACCCGAGTCGAGCGAGTCCGCCACGGCCTCGACATGCTCATACAGGCTCTTCTGCGACAGGAAAGACGTCGCCAGAAGGGCGGCAATGATCAGTCCCAGGGGAACGAACCAGAGCAGAAGGATCTGCACGCAAAGGCCGATCACCGCCGGTATCAGCACGATGACCAGAAGCGCCCGGACGCCGCGTTGGCGACGCAGCGCGTCGGGATCAGTGGCGCGGTTGAGCCTGCGATCGAGAAAGGATATCAGGCTGCCGAACCACGTCACCGGATGACCGATGGCGCGAAACAGCCAGTCCGGATAACCCAGGACGAATTCGACGGCCAGTGACAGGAAAGCGATCAGGACTGACATGAAGCTTCTTGAAGGAGCGGTGGACCATGGTGGAAGTCTTGGCCGGGCGAGGGCGCTTTTCCCCAACGCCTTGCTGCCTTTCGTCGACCTCTCGACCGGTATCAATCCGCACTCCTACCCGCTTTTCGACTTGCCCGCCACCTCGCTGTCGCGTTTGCCAGAAGCAGGCCGCGGGCGCGAACTGACGGAAACCGCGGCCCGCACCTACGGCGCGCCGTCGCCAGCCCACGTCGTCGCGGCGCCCGGCACGCAGATCCTGTTGCCGCGCGTGGCATCGCTGGTGAGGCCCGGCAAGGCATTGGTGCTGGGGCCGACCTATGCCGAACACGCCCGGGCGGCGGCGATCGCCGGGCACGAGGTGGTCGAGGTCAGCGATTTTGCGGCGCTCGCCGACGCCGACCTTGCCATCATCGTCAATCCCAACAACCCGGATGGGCGCGTCATCGAGCGCGACCGGTTGCTGGTGCTCGCCGCAGGATTGCGCGCCAAGGGCGGCCTGCTGGTCGTCGACGAGGCGTTCATGGATGTCGGCCCGCGCGAACACAGTCTGGCCGGCGATGTCGGGCAGGGCGGCATCGTCGTGCTGCGCTCGTTCGGCAAGTTCTTTGGCCTGGCTGGCCTGCGGCTTGGATTCGCGCTTTCCGATACGCCGACGGTGGACCTGCTGGAAACGCAATTCGGCCCATGGGCCGTCGCCGGCCCGGCGCTGGAATACGGTATCCGCGCGCTTGCCGATGTCGGCTGGCAGGACGCGATGAGGACATCGCTCGCGGAGGCATCGGCACGGCTCGACGCGCTGTTCGGCCGCTTCGGCGTGCCCGTTGCCGGCGGCACCACGCTGTTCCGCTATCTCGGCCTGGCGGATGCCGCCGGCCTGTTTTCCGCGCTTGGCGAGCACGGTATCCTGCTGCGGCATTTCTCCGACCGGCCGCATGTCCTGCGCGCAGGCCTGCCGGGGAGTGACGAAGAATGGCGGCGGCTCGAATCGGCTCTTGCCGGCTGGGCTGCTCGGCGCGACGATGGCGCCAGGGAGATCGCGCGATGATGATCCATGTCTGTTCGCTGGCGAAGGTCGAGGAAACGGTGGCGAGGACCGGTGCCGACCGCATGCTGTCGCTGCTCGCCGCCGGAACCGAGGTTGTCCGCCCGGCCTCGATCGCCAGGGACAACCATTTGCATCTGGTCATGCACGACATTGCGGTGGCGCAGGACGGCATGACCATGCCGGGGGAGGATCACGTGCGCAACCTGCTCGATTTCGCGCGCCGGTGGGACCTTGCAAGGCCGATGGTGGTGCACTGCTACGCAGGCATCAGCCGCTCGACGGCTTCGGCCTACATCATCGCCGCCGCGCTGGCACCGAAACGCGACGAGGCCGAACTGGCTCGGACGCTTCGGATGCTGTCGCCCTCGGCGACACCCAATCCGAGGCTGATTGCCGTAGCCGACGCGCTGCTCGATCGCAACGGCCGCATGATCGAGGCGATCCAGGCCATCGGGCGCGGCGCCGATGCTTTCGAGGGCACACCGTTCGCGCTGAAGATCGACAGCTAGCTACTTCAGCCATTCCGCGAGCTTCGCCTTGCGCACATCCCGCAGCAGGCCGATAAAGCCGTCGGCCTGGTACTCTGCGGTCAACCGGCCTTTCTCGGCTGTCGCGATGCTGGCGTCGCCGACCACGCCATTCGGGTTGAGATCGCTGGCGAGCCAGGCAAAGGCGTGGGTGCCGGTGTGGCGCAGCAGCGAGAATTCCTTCTCGGCCTTGGCGACGTTGGAAACGAAATTGTCGGCCTTACCCATGTCGACCAGATCCGGCCGGAAATGCAGCATCAGCGAGGTCTCGACATCGCCGCCATGGATGCCGTGACGATCCTCGAGCTCGGCGTACATGCCGGCCGGGCGACCGAAGCGCTGCCAGCTCGTCTTCACCGCAAGCATCCTTTCGCGCACGCGCAATTCACGCGTGATGACGCCCATGATCTCCTCATTGCCGCCATGCGAATTGACAACGACGAGCTTGCGCACACCGGCGCGCGCGACCGACAGGCCAAGCTCGGTCCAGGCCTCGACCAATGTCGTTGCCGGCAGGGTGAGGGTGCCCGGCGCGTGCAGATGCTCGTTCGACTTGCCCACCGCCTGAACCGGCAGGATGCGGATGTCGAGATCGTCGGGCAGACGCGAAATGACCGTGTCGAGCATGCCGTTCATGACCGAAGTATCGGTCGAGACAGGCAGGTGCGGCCCATGCTGCTCGATCGCCGCCACCGGCAGCACGGCGATCGTCGCCTCCGGATCGATCGAGGCATATTCGGTAGTCCGGTAGTCACCCCACCAGACGCGTCTTCTTGTTTTGTCCATTCTGACCTCGAAGAAACTGAAGCGCGTCGGCGCCGCCCCTCATCCTTGCCTCTCCCCGTGAAGAACGGGGAGAGGGACACGCTAATGTCGCAGCTTCTCCCTTCTCCCCGTCACTATACGGGGGAAGGTGCCGGCAGGCGGATGAGGGGCGGCGCCGAGCTTTGATAGTTTGACCTTAGACCATCGGCCCATCGATTCGTAGCACTAAGCCTGCGCTTCTCATCCGGCGGCGATTGCCTCGACCTCGACCTTGAATTCGGGCCTGGCAAAGCCGGAAACGATCATCAGCGTCGAGGCCGGCGCCGGGCTCGAAAACAGCCGGTCGCGGACATCCATATAGGGCCGCAAATGTGCGCGGTCGGTGACATAGGCATTGATTCTCACGATGTCCTGCAGTCCCAGCCCCGCCTCGCCGAGCACCGCCGCGATGTTGCGGAAGCAGAGCTCGGCCTGGGCGCCGGCGTCCTCGGGAATTTGATCGTCCGCGGTGATCGCGACCTGACCCGAGCACAGCACCAGCCGCTTGCCGGCCGGCACCTCGACACCGTGGCTATAGCGGGCAAAGGGCGGCTTGATCGACTTGGGGGTGAGAAACTTGAACATGGCAATCTCCGGTTTGCCGTCAGCCTGGGACGGGTTTCATTACAGCTTCCAGATGGCGGTGCACAGCTTCAAGATGGCGGTGCATGTCGCCGGTGCGATTGTGGACAGGCGTTCAAAAAATGGGCACGATGCCTCCGGTGCAGCACGACCTTTCCGGCTTTCGCAGATGGCTGTGGTGCAGGCGGGCGGGTCCCGGCGTGAGACGCCAGTGGCATGTGTCTTGCTTCTTGAATCTTTGGTGTCGAGCCTGGCGCGCGGAGCGCCAGAGCAAACAAAGGGTGGTGTCGATGTACGGAAAACAGAAGGTCTCGATGGGCGTGGTAGCCTTGCTGGCCGCCAGCACGCTGGGGGCCGCGGCGAATGAGAAAGTCACCTTCGGCACCAACTGGCTGGCCGAGCCGGAACATGGCGGATATTACCAGGCCGTGGCCGATGGCACCTATGCCGCCTGTGGCCTCGATGTCACCATCATGCAGGGCGGCCCGCAGGTCAGCGGCCGGCCGATGCTGCTGGCCGGCAAGATCGATTTCTACATGGGCGGCAATCTGCTGTCGGCCTTCGATGCCGTCCAGCAGGGCATTCCGATGCGCGTCGTGGCGGCCGACTTCCAGAAGGATCCACAGGTCATCATGTCTCACCCCGGCGAGGGGCTCGACAAATGGGAGGATCTGAAGAACGCCGACCAGTACATTCTGGGCGACGAGGGTGTGCAGACGTTCTTCCAGTGGATGGTCATCGAGCTCGGCTTCGACGCCTCCAAGCGCGTGCCTTACACCTATAACACTGCTCCCTTCATCGCCAACAAGAAGTCGATCCAGCAGGGTTACGTCACTTCAGAGCCGTTCGCGGTCCAGAAGGCAGGCGGCTTCGTGCCGAACCAGTTCCTGCTGGCCGACTATGGCTGGGACACCTATTCGACGACGATCGAGGTGATGCAGGATACGATCGACAAGAAGCCGGAGGTGGTCCAGTGCTTCGTCGATGGCTCGGCCAAGGGCTGGTACAAATATCTCTACGGCGACAACAAGGCCGCCAACGACATGATCAAGAAAGACAATCCTGACATGACGGACGAGCAGATCGCTTTCTCGATCGAGCAGATGAAGAAGTTCGGCCTTGCCGATTCCGGCGACACCGAAAAACTCGGCATCGGCGCCATGACGGATGCGCGGATCAAGAGTTTCTACGACAAGATGGTCAAGGCCAAGGTCGCACCCGGCGGCATCGACATCAAGAAGGCCTATACGTTGGCCTTCGTCAACAAGGGCGTCGGGCTCGAGCTGAAGAAATAGGCCGGGTCCCGGCATGATAAGGGAAAAGGTGGCGCAAGCGCCAGCGAATGCGTCGGACATCGCTCCGGCATTGTTGGCGCTGCGTGGCGTCGGCAAGGTCTTTTCCAATGGCGTGACGGCGCTGAGCGATGTCGATCTGACGATCCGGGAAGGCGATTTCCTCAGCCTGCTCGGCCCGTCAGGCTGCGGCAAATCGACGGCGCTGCGGTTGATCGCCGGCCTGTCGACACCGACCTCGGGCGTGCTCGACTGGCGCGGCGGCGGTTCGCTCGATCGCGCCAATATCGGCTTCGTCTTCCAGGAACCGACGCTGCTGCCCTGGGCCAGCGTCTTCGACAATGCCTGGCTGCCGCTCAGGCTGAAAGGCATCTCCCGCGCCAAGGCTGCTCCGGCGATAACGGAGATGCTGGCACGGGTCCACCTGACCGGTTTCGAGGACGCGGTGCCGCGCGAGCTGTCTGGCGGCATGAAGATGCGGGTCTCGATCGCGCGCGCCATGGTGACCAGGCCGCGCGTGCTGTTGATGGACGAGCCCTTCGCCGCGCTCGACGAGATCACCCGCTTCAAGCTCAACAACGACCTGCTGGAACTGTGGCAGGACGAGCGCTTCACCGTCGTCTTCGTCACCCACAGCGTCTTCGAGAGCGTGTTTCTCTCCAATCGGGTGGTCGTCATGGCAGCGCGACCGGGCAGGGTGTTCGACGAACTGGCGATCGAGGCATCATATCCGCGCGATGAGGTGTTTCGCACCTCGCCAGACTATGCATCCCTTTGCCGGCAAGCCTCGGACGTGCTGGTCAATGCCATCAATTCAACAGCAGGCTCGCACCATGACGGCCATTGAGGAGCGGGTGCTCAAGCTCGACCCGGAGGAAGCGCGCCGGGTGCGCCAGGAGCGGCTCGAGCGGATCGGCCGCTGGGTGCTGCCGCTGGCGATCATGATCCTGGCCATCTGGCTGTGGGATCGTATCTGCGTGTGGAACGCGATCCCGCAATATATCCTGCCGCGTCCCGGCGTGGTGCTGTGGACGCTCTACAACGATGCCGGCCTGCTGTTCTCGGCACTGCTGGTCACCTTGCGCATCACCTTCCTCAGCTTGGCTCTCGCCGTTGTCGGCGGTGTCGGGCTGGCGGTCCTGTTCGCGCAATCGAAATGGGTGGAGATGTCGTTCTTCCCGTTCGCCATCGTGCTGCAGGTGACGCCAATCGTGGCGATCTTTCCGCTGATCAACATCTATGTCGACAACCAGACGACCAAGCTTCTGCTGTGCGCCTGGATCGTCGCCTTCTTCCCGATCCTGTCCAACACCACGCTCGGCCTCAACTCCGTCGACCGCAATCTGCGCGATTTGTTCAAGCTCAACGGCGCGACCCGCTGGCAACAGTTGCGCTATCTCAGGCTGCCGGCGGCGATGCCGTATTTCCTCGGCGGATTGAAGATCGCCGGCGGCCTGTCACTGATCGGCGCCGTAGTGGCCGAGTTCGTCGCCGGCGCCACCGGCCAGTCGTCTGGGCTTGCCTCGCGCATCATCGAGGCCGGCTACCGGCTCAATGCGCCAAGGCTGTTCGCGGCGCTGTTCCTGATTTCGCTGACGGGAATCCTGATCTTCCTGGTGCTGTCCCTGATTTCGCATCTCATTCTGCGGCGCTGGCATGAGAGCGCACTGAAGCAGGAGCGGTAACGTTGTTGTATTTTGCGTGCTGTGGCGGCTGCTCGCTTGTTCCAATGTCGGCGCTGCCCCTCACCCTTACCCTCTCCCCGTATAGAGACAGGGAGAGGGGGGCGTCAGCGCGGGAGCTTCTCCCTTCTCCCCGTCCCTATACGGGGAGAAGGTGCCGGCAGGCGGATGAGGGGCAGCGATGACCTCGGCGACTATCCCAGAATCCAGCCAGTTCGTACTCGCCAACGCCCGACTTCATGCGTCCCTGACACCAGGCCTTGCCGCTGCCTTCGACAGCGATGGCTTTGCGCTTGCCGACATCAGCGTCGCCGACGGCAGGATTTCCAGCATCACCGCGCGTGCCCGCGCACCGGCGCCGGCCGACGCGGTCGATCTTGGCGGCCGTATCGTGCTGCCCTGTTTCGTCGATTGCCATACCCATATCGACAAAGGCCATATCTGGCCGCGAAAACCCAATCCCGACGGCACTTTCATGGGCGCGTTGAATGCCGCCGGCGCCGACCGCGCTGCCCGCTGGAATGCGCAGGATGTTGCGCGGCGCATGGATTTCTCGCTGCGCTCGGCCTACGCGCATGGAACCAGGGCGTTGCGCACCCATCTCGACAGCGTCGCGCCGCAGGAGGAAATCTCCTGGCCGGTGTTTGAGATGATGCGTGAGACATGGCGCGGCCGTATCGAATTGCAGGGCGCCTGCCTGCTCGGCATCGAGGGCGTGCGGGACAGGAAATGGTTCGACAGGCTGGCGAAACGGGTTGCCGCCGCCAAGGGCGTGCTCGGCGTCGTCACCTATATGGTGCCGGACCTGGAAGAGCTGCTCGACCATGTCTTCGCGCAGGCGATCAAGCATGGGCTCGATCTCGATTTCCATGCCGACGAGACCGACGACATCGCGGCCATCTCGCTGAAGAAGATCGCCGAGGCCGCACTCTGGAACGGTTTCGAGGGCAAGATCCTCGTCGGCCATTGCTGCTCGCTGGCGCGTCAGCCCGACCTCGAAGTGATGGACACGCTGGACAAGGTGGCGAAGGCCGGGTTGGCGGTGGTGTCGCTGCCGATGTGCAATCTCTATCTGCAGGACCGGCGGACTGACCACACGACCCCACGCTGGCGTGGCGTGACGCTGCTGCACGAGATGAGGGCGAGGGGCATTCCGGTCGCGGTCGCATCCGACAACACGCGCGATCCCTTCTATGCCTATGGCGATCTCGACATGCTGGAGGTCTACCGCATGGCGACGCGCATCCTGCATTTCGACCATCCGGTCGCCGATTGGCCGCAAGCGGTCACCGCGACGCCGGCGAGTGTGATGCGGCTCGACGGCTTCGGCACGCTTGCCGCCGGCGGCGATGCCGATTTCATCCTGTTTAAGGGCCGGAGCTGGACGGAATTGCTGTCCCGGCCGGAATCGGATCGCATCGTCGTGCGCGCCGGGCGTGCGATCGACCGGCAATTGCCCGACTATGCCGAACTCGACGAACTGATGGTGGAATGATGGATATTTCGGCGCTCAAGCGCGATCTCGACGGGATCAAACTCGACGACAATCCGGCCATCGTCCAGCAGAAGAGCCGCGACTTCTACTGGTACAGCCCGGTGCTGAAACAGCAGCTCGACCACGTCACCGGCGATCTGATCGTGACGCCGAAGAACGAGACCGAACTGATCCGCGTGCTTGCCGCCTGTCACCGGCATGGCGTGCCGGTGACGCCGCGCGGCAGTGGCACCGGCAATTATGGGCAGGCGATGCCGCTTTCGGGCGGCGTGGTGCTCAACCTCGCCGAAATGAACGAGATCAGGTCGATCGCGCCGGGGCGCGTGGTGACCGGGCCGGGCGCCATCCTGGCCGATATCGACAAGGCAACGCGGGCACATTCCGGGCAGGAGTTGCGGCTGTCGCCGTCCACCTACAACACCGCCTCGATCGGCGGCTTCATCGCCGGCGGTTCGGGCGGCGTCGGCTCGATCAATTTCGGCGGCTTGCGCGATTTCGGCAATGTGCTGCGGCTGCGCGTGGTGACGATGGAGGCCGAGCCGAAAGTGCTCGAACTCACCGGCGAGGATCTGCACAAGGTGACCCATGCCTACGGCACCAACGGCATCATCTCGGAAGTCGAGATGCCGCTGACCGCGGGCTATGAGTGGGTCGATGTCATCGTCGGCTTCGACAGCTTCATGGGCGCGGCGCGCTACGGCAACGCGCTTGCCCGCCAGGATGGCATCCTGACTAAGCTGATCACGCCGATATCAGCGCCGGTGCCGCAGCTCTATTTCAAGCGGCACCAGAAGTTTTTCAGGGAAGGGCAAAGCATCTGCGTCGTCATGGTGGCGCGGCATGGGCTGGATGCCTTCCTTGCCTTCACCCGGCGGGCCGGCGGCGACGTGATCTTCAACGCCGCCGTCGCAACGCCGGACGAGAAGAAGGGCTTGCCGCCGGCCTACGAGCTGGCCTGGAACCATACGACGCTGAGGGCGCTGCGCGTCGACCCCGACATCACCTATCTGCAGTCGCTCTATCCCTTTCCCAACCAGCTGGCGCTGGTCGAGAAGATGGACGCGATGTTTCCCGGCGAAGTCTTTTCGCATCTCGAATTCGTGCGGCTGGACGGCAACATCACCTGTTTCGGCCTGCCGCTGGTCAAGTTCACCACCGAGGCGCGGCTCGATGAGATCATACGGCTGCATGAGGAGAATGGCTGCCCGATCTTCAACCCGCACCGCTACACACTGGAAGAGGGCGGCATGAAGCAGACGGATGCGGTGCAGCTCGCCTTCAAACGCGAGACCGATCCGCAAGGCCTGCTCAACCCCGGCAAGATGATCGCCTGGGAAAACCCGGACTACGACTATCGTTCGGGCCGGACTTTTTTGTTCAAGGGGCTGCAAAAGGCCGATTGATGAACATCCTCGTCCTCTTTGCCCATCCGGTCGAGACCAGCTTCAATGCCGGCCTGCACCGTGTGATCGTCGAGCGGCTGAGGGCGGCGGGCCATTCGATCGACGACTGTGACCTCTACGCCGAGGATTTCGACCCGAGGCTGACCCGCAAGGAGAGGCTGGACTATCACAACCAGCGCGGTCCCGGGGACGCTGTTGCGCCCTATGTCGAGCGCCTGTTGCGGGCCGATGCGCTGGTGCTTTCCTACCCGGTTTGGAACTACGGCTTCCCGGCGATCCTGAAGGGCTTCTTCGATCGCGTCTTCCTGCCCGGCGTGTCGTTCAAGCTGGTCGACGGCAAGGTGCAGCCTTCGCTGCACAACGTCAAGAAGGTCGCCGCTGTCACCACCTATGGCGGCAGCCGGTTCCGCGCCATCTTGATGGGCGATCCGCCGCGCAGACTGATCAAGCGCATGCTGCGCGCCACGGTAAAGCCCGGCGCCTCGGTGACTTATCTCGCGCACTACGCGATGAACCTGTCGACCGACCAAACGCGGAAGGCCTTCATGACCAAGGTCGCGGCCAGGATGGATGCGTTCTGATGCGGGTCCTCGTGGTCTACTGCCATCCGGTGCCGGAAAGCTTTTGCGCCGCCATCCGTGACACCGCCATCGACGTGCTGGGGCGCAGAGGCTGGGAGGTGCGGCTGCTCGACCTCTACGCGGAGAAGTTCGACCCGGTGATGGGCTGCGAGGAGCGGCGCACCTACAATGAGCGGGCGCCGCAGGACCCGGCGCTGAAGCCGCATTTCGAACTGCTCAACTGGGCCGAGGCGATCCTGTTCGTCTATCCGACCTGGTGGTACGGGCTGCCGGCGATGCTGAAGGGCTGGCTCGACCGGGTGTGGGCCACCGACATCGCCTTCAAGCTTCCGGCCGGCAAGGGCGGGATCAAGTCGCTGATGACGCATGTCACCAAGGTCGGCGTCATCACCACCTGCGGCGCGCCGACCTGGTGGAGCGTCGTCGTCGGCCAACCGGGCCGCAAGACCCTGCTGCGCGGCATGCGGGCGCTATGTGCGACGCGCTGCCGGACATTCTTCCTGGCACACTATCTGATGGATGCCTCGACGCCGCGAACACGAGCCGCGTTCCTGGCGAAGGTGCGGGCGAAGCTGGAAAGGTTTTGAGCGCAGGACTTCCCTTCTCCCCTTGTGGGAGAAGGTGGCCGAGCGAAGCTCGGTCGGATGAGGGGTGCTCCAGTGAACACCTCTCATTCCTTCCAACACCCCTCAACCGTCTCGGCGCCATGCGCCGATCCACCTTCTCCCACAAGGGGAGAAGGGAAAAATGGAGCTACATCTTCACCCGCTCGGCCTTCGGATCATACATCGGCTTCAGCGACGCTTCCGCCGCAAAACGCTCGCCGGCGATCTCGATCTCGTAGCTCGAGGCCAGTACATCCGCCTCGCTCTCGCCCTGGCACGGCACATAACCCAGCCCGATCGCACCGCCGAGATGGTGGCCGTAATTGCCCGATGTAACCGGGCCGACGATCTTGCCGTCGCGCAGGATCGCCTCGTTGTGGAAGAGCAGCGGTTGCGGGTCTTTCAGGCGGAACTGCACCAGCCGGCGGGCCAATCCGGCTTCCTTCTTCTTCAGCACCGCATCGCGACCGATGAAGTCGCCCTTGGCCGTCTTCACCGCGAAGCCAAGGCCTGCCTCCAGCACATTGTCCTCGTCGGTGATGTCGTGGCCGAAATGGCGGAAGGCCTTTTCGATGCGGCAGGAATCTAGCGTGTGAAGGCCGCAGAGTTTCAGCCCGATATCGGCGCCGGCCTCATCGATCGCCTCGAAGACATGAGCCGCCTGGTCGGTCGAGACATAGAGCTCCCAGCCAAGTTCGCCGACATAGGTGACGCGGTGGGCGCGGGCCAGGCCCATGCCGATCTCGATCTCCTGGAAGGTGCCGAACGGGTGGGCTTCGTTGGAGAAGTCGTTGGGGCTGACTTTCTGGATCAGATTTCGCGCATCGGGGCCCATGACGCAGAGCACGCTTTCGGCAGCGGTTACATCGGTGATGACGACGAAGGCCTCGCTGACATGCCGGCGCAGCCAGGCCAGATCGCGCTGCAGCGTGGCGCCGGGGACGACGAGGAAATAGGCCGTATCCGACAGGCGCGACACGGTGAGGTCGCTTTCGATGCCGCCACGCTGGTTGAGCATCTGCGTGTAGACGATCTTGCCCGGCGCGAAGTCCATGTCGTTAGCGCATAGTTTTTGCAGGAAGGAACAGGCGTCGCGGCCCTCGACGCGGATCTTGCCGAACGAGGTCATGTCGAACAGGCCGACCTTGTTGCGGACGGCCAGATGTTCCTCGCGCTGGTTGTCGAACCAGTTCTGCCGCTTCCAGGAATAGCGGTATTCGCGCTCCTGTCCCTCCCGGGCGAACCAGTTGGCGCGCTCCCAGCCGGCGACCTCGCCGAACACGGCGCCACGTGCCTTCAGATGCCCATGCAAGGGCGAGCGGCGCACACCACGCGACGTCGCCATCTGACGGTAGGGGAAATGATCGGCGTAGAGCAGGCCGAGTGTTTCCGAGACGCGCTCCTTGAGATAGCGGCGGTTCTTCTGGAATGGCTGGGTGCGGCGGATATCGACTTCCCACAGGTCGAAGGGCGCTTCGCCATCGTTGATCCACTGCGCCAGAGCCATGCCGGCGCCACCGGAGGAGACGATGCCGATCGAATTGTAGCC
This sequence comes from Mesorhizobium sp. B2-4-17, assembly GCF_006441275.1. NCBI lineage: Bacteria > Pseudomonadati > Pseudomonadota > Alphaproteobacteria > Hyphomicrobiales > Phyllobacteriaceae > Mesorhizobium > Mesorhizobium sp. B2-4-17. The sequence goes on from NZ_VFUX01000017.1 coordinate 124,048, forward strand.
GGTCGCCATCCAGTAGCCCCGCAGTTCCGGCGCTTCGCCGAGATAGTAGCGGTCGTCGGGCGTGAAACTTTCGGGGCCGTTGAAGAAGGTGTGGATGCCGGCGGTGGCCAGCATCGGCATGCGGTTGACGCCCATTTCGAGGATGGGTTCGAAATGATCCATGTCCTCGGGCAACTGGTCGAAGCAGAAATCCTCGCGGATGCCGTTCATGCCCCACGGCTTGGCCACCGGTTCGAAGGCGCCGAGCATCATCTTGCCGGCATCTTCCTTATAGTAGGCGCACTCGTCCGGCACGCGCAGGACCGGCAAGCGGCTCAACCCGGGGATCGGCTCGGTGACGAGATAAAAGTGCTCGCAGGCATGCAGCGGGATGTTCACGCCGTTTTGCGCGCCAAGCTCGCGCGCCCACATGCCGGCGCAGTTGATGACGATGTCGGCCTCGATCGTGCCCTGGTCTTCGCCACGTGCCCAGGACACGCCGGCAATGCGGCCCGCCTTCGTGTGGACCTTGGTGACCTTCACGTTCTCGACGATGGTGGCGCCGCGCTGACGCGCGCCCTTGGCCAAAGCCATGGCGATGTTGGCGGGATCGCACTGGCCATCGAGCGGCAGATGCACGGCGCCGACCACGTCGGAGACATTGAGATGCGGATACATCTCCTTCACTTCGCTGGGCGAGATCTCGCGTACATCGACATCGAAGGCGCGGGCGAGCGAGGCCTGCCGGTAGATCTCGTGCTTGCGCTCCTCGGTCAACGCCACGGTGATCGACCCGACCTGGCGCATGCCGGTGCCGACCTCGGTCTCGGCTTCCAGCTTGACGTAGAGGTCGGCGGAATATTTCGCCAGCCGCGTCATATTCTGCGAGCCGCGCAACTGGCCGATCAGGCCGGCGGCGTGCCACGTCGTGCCCGATGTCAGCTGCTTGCGCTCGAGCAACACGATATCGGTCCAGCCGAGCTTGGCCAGGTGATAGGCGACCGAGCAGCCGGACACGCCGCCGCCGATGATGACGGCGCGGGCTTTGGCGGGGATGGATTTGGGGGAAGGGGTATTCATGCGGCCTCGCGGCGATAGGTGAAAGCAAAACGGCGCAGCCGCAGTGCCGCCTCTTTGAGCACCGGCTCCGGCTGGCACAGGCTGATGCGGATGTGGCCGGCGGCGGCCTCGCCGAAGCTGGAGCCCGGCATCACGCCGACTTTCTCCTTGTCGAGCAGGGCGAAGGCGAATTTCTCATCGTCGGGTTCGACATCGGAGATATCGAGCATGACATACATGCCGCCCTCGGAACCGCGCACGGTCACATCGTTCGTGCCGCGCAAGGCGTCGAGCAAGACGGTGCGGCGGGCCGCATAGCGTTCGGCGATGTCACTGACGCCATAATGGTTTTCCAGTGCCTCGGCGCAGGCGATCGAGATGAAGGCTGGCAGGCCGTAGGTGGTCACCAGATTGAGGTTGATGAGCAGCGCGATCATCGCTTCCGGACCCGTCAGCCAGCCCATGCGCCAGCCGGTCATGCCGTGGCTCTTGGACATGGAATTGATGACCAGCGTGAGTTCGGCCATGCCGGGCAGCGAACGCGGCGAGACATGCTCGCCGCCGCCCAGCGTCCAGTAGACCTCATCCGACAGCAGCCAGAGGTCATGCTCCCTGCAGATTTCGGCCAGTTGTTCCAGCCGTTCGCGCGAATAGACCGCACCTGTCGGGTTGTTCGGGGTGTTGATCAGGATGGCGCGGGTGTTCGGCCGCAATGCCGCGCGGATCATGTCGGCACGCGGCTGGAAACCGTCCTCGGCCGGTGTTTCGACGACGGTGAAACTGGCACCGGCGGCGCTGAACGTGTTGGGATAGGTGGCGTAGTAGGGCGCCACCACGATAGCGTGGTCGCCCTGGTCGAGCACTGCCTGCACGGCCGCGTAAAGTGCCGCCTGGCCACCGGGCGTGGCGATGACCTGATCCGGCGTTGTTTCAATGCCGGTGCATGCGGTGGAGGCCGCGGCCATCGCCTTGCGCAGGCGGGGCAGACCGGGCAGCGGCGTGTAGTGATGGTTGCTGCCACGAACCGCCGCCACGCAGGCCTCGATCGTCTGCGAAGGCGTGTCGAAATCATGGTCGCCGACCGACAGCATGATGATGTCTTCGCCGGCTTCCTTGCGGGCCCAGGCGGCGAAATGAACCTCCCAGCCATCCTTGCCCGAAGGCACGATGCCGGAAATGCGCGATGATGGTCTAGGCATTTGTTACTCCCGAAATCTTACACCCTGTCTCTTCCAGCCGGTCGCGCAGCGCGGCAATGTGGCCCGGCCCGACCTCGCAGCAGCCGCCGACGATCTGGGCGCCGGCTTCGACCCAGCCCATCGCCTGATCGGCATAGGCCTCCGGATCGAGGTCGTGACGCGCGTGCAGCACGTCGACGGTGCCGCCATGTTGCAATGCCTCGATCGAGGTGAAGCCATTGGCATAGGCGCCAACCGGGCCGCCAAGTTCGATCAGCTCAGGCAGGGCCGCCGCGATTGCCTCCGGGCGGCAACAGTTCAGCAGCCGAGCGGCCACCGGCAAACCACCGAGGGCGTTTGCCGCGGCGGCAATCGTCTCGCCGCTGCGCAACCGGGGCTCACCGTGGTCGGCAAGCGTCCACGATACCCATACCTGCTTGCCGCTTTCCGACGCCGCAGTGACGGCCGCGCGCGCTTCCTCGGCGGACGCCATGGTTTCGCACAGGAACAGGTCGACGCCATCCGCCTGCTCGGCAACGATACGGCGGTAGATATCGAGCGTGTCCTGGTAGGAAATGGTCAGTGCCGGCGCGTAGCTGCCGAAAAGCGGCGACAGGCAGCCAGCGATCGCCACGTCGCCGGCCTCGTCGCGCGCTTGCCTGGCCAGGTCGATGCCGCGCTTCTGCAATGGTTTGAACAGGTCCTCCGCGCCTTCGCGCGCCAGGCGTTCGGGCGTCGCCGAATAGGTGTTTATGGTGATGACGCGGGCACCGGCGCGGATGAACTCGGCATGCAGGCCGCGCACCAGATCGGGTTCGTCGATCAGCACCCTGGCCGACCACAGCGGCGTCGGCTCCGACTTGCTGCGCCGCACCAGTTCCTGGCCCATTCCGCCATCGGTGAGGATAACCCGCTTCATGCGCGCAGCCTCTCGTTCTTCGGATCCCACAAGGGCTCGTCCTTCTGCACGACCGCCTTGAACCGGTCGCCGAAGATTTCGATCTCGACAGAGGTGCCCGGCTCGGTCAGGTCGGCGCGCAGCATGCCGAGCGCGATGGACCTGTCGATGCGATGGCCCCAGCCGCCTGACGTCGTTTCACCAACGATCTGGCCGCCATGCCAGAGCGTCGACATGTAAGGCGCGTCGCAATCGCCGGGGTTTTCAATGACCAGCGTGACGAAGCGTTTCTTCACGCCTTGCTGTTTCTCGTTCTGCAGCGCTGTCTTGCCACGGAAGTCGGGCTTTTCCCATTTGACGAAACGCTCCAGCCCACCCTGCAGGATCGAATAGTCAGTCGACAGATCCCCCTTCCAGGTGCGGTAGCCCTTTTCGAGCCTGAGCGAATCCAGCGCATACATGCCGAACGGCTTCAGACCGTGTTTCTGGCCTGCGGCCCAGATGGCGTCGAAGATGGCAGCCGTGTCGTCGATCCTGGTGTGGATTTCCCAACCGAGCTCGCCGGCGAAGGAGACGCGCACGAGCCTCGTCCAGCGACCGGCGATCATTGTTTCTTGATGCGTCAGCCAGGGCAAAGTGAGGTCGGCGTCGCAGACATCGGCGAGGATTTTTCGCGAATTGGGGCCGGCGAGAATCTTGGTCGAATAGTCCTCGGTGCGGTCGGTCAGCGTGAAGGCCGCATCCGCTGGCATGCGCGACTTCAGCCATTCGAAATCGTGCCATTGTGCGACTGCCGCGGTGATCAGCGTCATCCGATCCTCGCCATGGCGCACGACGGACATTTCGGTGACGATGCGTCCCTTGTCGTCGGCGAAATAGACCAGCCCGATGCGGCCAGGCTTCGGCACCAGGCCGGTGACCTGCAGGCTCAGCCATTCGGCGGCGCCGGGGCCCTCAAGGTTGAAGCGCGAGAAGCCGGGCAGGTCCAGGATGCCGGCGGCGTCGCGGACAGCCAGGCATTCTTCGCGCACGCGATGCTGCCAGGGCCCGTCGCGGCGGAAGGTCAGGGTCGCTTCCTCGGAGATATCGTCCCCGTCCTGCGCGTACCAGGTGGCGCGTTCCCAACCATTATAGGCATCGAAGCGGCCGCCGAGCGCCTTGATGCGATCATGGATCGGCGAGAGCTTGCGGTCGCGCCCTTCCGGCCAGGCATGGCGCGGGAACTGGATGGCGTATTCGTTGCCGTAGATTTCCATGCCCTTGGCGACGCAGTAATCCGGTGCAGCAGCAAATGAGGTGAAGCGGCGCGGATCGCACGACCACATGTCCCATTCCGTCTGGCCTTGCGTGACCCATTCGGCCAGCACCTTGCCGGCGCCGCCGCCCTGGGCGATGCCGAAGGTGAAGACGCAGGCCTCGAAGGCGTTGGGAACGCCGGGCATCGGGCCGATCAGCGGATTGCCGTCCGGCGCGTAGGGGATCGGACCATTGATGACCTTGGACAGGCCGGCGGTGCCCAGGATCGGCACACGGGCGACCGCGTCGGCCAGGTAATGCTCCAGCCGGTCGAGATCGTCGGGGAAGAGCTGGAACGAAAAATCCTCCGGCATCGGATCGTTGTGGGTGGCCCAGTGCGCGCGGCAATTGCGCTCATAGGGGCCGAGATTCATGCCACTCTTTTCCTGGCGCAGGTAGTATGAGGTGTCGACGTCGCGCAGCAGCGGCAGTTTTTTGCCTTGTTCCTTCGACCATGCCGCCAGTTCGGGGATTTCCTCGAACAGGATATATTGATGGCTCATCACCATCATCGGCACCTCGCGGCCGAACATCCTGCCGACTTCGGCGGCGCGGTAGCCGGCGGCATTGACGACGATCTCGCAGCGGATCTCGCCTTGAGGTGTGGCGACCACCCATTCGTCCTTTTCACGGCGCACGCCGGTCACCGGGCAGAAGCGGATGATCCTGGCGCCCATGTCGCGCGCGCCCTTGGCCAGCGCCTGGGTCAGCTGCGCCGGGTCGATATCGCCGTCGCTCGGGTCGTAGAGTGCGCCCTCAAGGTCATGGGTTTCGATAAAGGGGTAGCGGCGCTTGATCTCGTCGACGCCGACCACGTCGATGTCCATGCCCTGATAGCGGCCCATGCCCTTGGCACGCTGGAATTCCTGCATGCGCTCCTTCGAGTGGGCGAGGCGCAGCGAGCCGGTGACGTGATAGTTCATGGGATAGTCGACCGCCTCGGCAAGGCCCCGGTAAAGCTCGGTCGAATAGCGCTGCATGTTCATCAGCGACCAGGACGAGGAGAAGGTCGGAACATTGCCGGCGGCATGCCAGGTCGAGCCTGACGTCAGCTCGTTCTTTTCCAGAAGCACGCAGTCGGTCCAGCCTGCCTTGGCCAGATGATAGAGTGCCGAGGTGCCGACAACGCCACCTCCGATGATCACCACGCGCGCCGTGCTCGGCAAACCCGCCATGTTCTTCTCCCAAACTTCAAGCGCGCTGCGCTTCTGTCTTCGTTTTGATGCATGTCGCCGTTCCAAAACCGCGCACGGCTTTGGGCGGCATGCATTCAGTAGACGGGTGGCGAAACCACCCAGATGACAACCGCCGGCTCGGTCCCAGGATTGCGCCAGCGATAGGGCTTGCCTTCGAAGCGGAAGGAATCGCCCTCGCCGAGCCGGTGCCAGACGCCCGCGATCTCGATATCGAACTGCCCGGAGGCGATGTATCCGGCTTCCTCGGTCGGCCGGCGGGCCTCGGTCTTCAGCTCCGCGCCCGGCGCGAAGACAGAGCGCACCATCTCGAAGCTGCCCCCGAGATCAGGTGACAGAAGCTCTTCGACCAGGCCGGATTCGCTGGTGCCGAGCGTGCGGCGCTTGCCGGCGCGGACGATGACGCCGCGCTCGTTTTCCTGGGGCACGTCGTGGCTGAAGAACAGGCTGATCGGCACGCCGAACAGTTCGGCGAAGGCCCTGAGGTCGCCAAGCGACGGCGTCGAGAGGCCGCGCTCGACCTGGCTGACCCAGCCGACGGAACGTTCGAGTTTCAGCGCGATCTCCGAGAGCGTCAGCCCACGCGCCCTGCGCAGCGCCCTGATGTCGCTTGCCAGCACGCGTTCGTCAGGTCCCTGCAATGTTCGTGCGGTAGTGGAGGGCAAAACGCTCTCGCCATGAAAATTTCCATCCGAATTTCATGAGAAAGCAGGAGCATGAAAAAATCAAGTAGATTTTCACCGATGTTCAAGATTTGCTTGCAGGATTTTGACGGTTCATGCAAAGGCTCCGCTTCTTCGAGCGGCGAGCGGGGACGTCCGATCGACACAAAGGCTAAGGGACGGCCCATGCTGGAAAAGAACGCTCGAATCGCGGGTGACGCCGAGATTGTCGACGAGGCGATCCTAACGCGCCGTTCGGTGCGGGCATTCCTGCCGGACATGATCGACGACGAGACGATCCGTGCCATTCTGGCGGTCGCGGCACGTGCTCCTTCCGGCACCAACATGCAGCCATGGCGGGTCTACGTCACCAAGGGCGAGACCAAGCAGCAGATATCGGATGCCATCCTGAATTCCGGCATCCGGGCCGAAAAGGCCGACTGGGACGAGTATCGCTACTATCCCACGCAGTTTTTCGAGCCATACCTGACCCGCCGCCGTGCCAATGGCTTCGGTCTCTATGGCGCGCTCGGCATCGGCCGACGCGAGGTCGACAGGATGCGCGCCCAACACGACCGCAATTTCGTGTTCTTCGACGCGCCGGTCGGCATGATCTTCACCATCGACCGCCGCCTCAACCAGGGCTCGTGGATCGATTACGGCATGTTCCTGCAGAACATCATGGTCGCGGCGCGGGGCAGGGGCCTGCACACTTGCCCGCAGGCGGCCTTCGCGCCCTATCACCGGCAGATCAGGCCGGTGCTCAACATTCCCGACGAAGAGATCGTCGTTTGCGGCATGGCGCTCGGCTATGAAGACACGTCCAAGCCGGAAAACGCCTTCCGCACCGATCGCGTGCCGTTGGAAGAGTGGGTGACGTTCAGCGAGTAAGGCTTGTGGTCTACTCGTTCATCTGCATGCCATGCCCGCTGACATGGGCACCGTCCTGCGGCGTCAGCTTGAGATAGGCGAGCAGCGCGCAGAGCGTGATGACGCCCTCGATCATAAAGAGAATCCGGAAATCGCTGGCGACGGCCGCGCCGCCGCCGGCGAGGAATGACAGCATGGCAGCAGCGAGACCGACGCTAATGGCGACCGCCAGCTGCCACAGGATGTAATAGAGCGCGCTGAAGCGGGCGAGCTGTTCGGGCGCGATGTCGGAATAGGCGAGGTTGCCGGTCGATGCCCATTGCACGGAGCGTAACACGCCGAAGACAAAGATGTAGGTCAGCGTGATCCACACCGGCGTCGTCGCCTGCAGCAAGGCAAAGCCCGCGACCATCGCGGCGACCACGGGCGTGTTGAAGACCAGCACGCGGCGGAAGCCGAAGCGATTGAGAAGGCGCGGCATGAAGAACCGCATGACCACCGATCCGACCGCCGCGACGAAGGTCAGCGATCCCGCCTGCACCGCGCTCATGCCGAAGCCGAGCTGGAACATCAGTGGCAGCAGGAAGACGACGGAGCTGAGGCCGATCGTATCCAGACCGCCGCCGGTGAGGAATGAAATGCGGAAGGTGCGGATGCGCAGGAGCTTGAGATCGAGCAGAGGATTGCGCACGCGCAGGCAGTAGAACGAGGCGGCCGTCAGAATGACGACGGCCAGCACAAGCTCAACCGCGATCATGCTTCCGGCTACGTCCTTCGCCGCCAGCGAGTCCATGCCGAAGACCAGCAGGACCATGCCGCTGCCGACCAGCAGAAAACCCGGAAAATCGAAGGGCGTGCGCACCGGCTTGGTCATGGTGGGAAACAGCGAGGCGGCAAGCACGGCCGCCGTTAGCGCGAAGGGCACGTTGATGAAGAAGATCCAGCGCCAGGAAATGTAAGTGGTCAGCGCGCCGCCGACGAGCGGACCGACCAACGGTCCGGACTGGCCGGCCAGCGAGATATACATGTTGATCTTCAACGTCCGGCTGCGCGGAAAGGTCGACAGGATGACGACCTGGCCGAGCGTACCCATCAGCGCGCCACCGAAGCCCTGCAACGCGCGGGCGCCGACCAGCATCCAGATGTCGTTCGAGAGCCCGCACAGGGCCGACGAGGCGGCGAACACCAGCAAGGCGAAGCAGTAGACATTGCGCAGGCCGAAGCGGTCGGCGGCCCAGCCGCCGAGCGGCATTGAGATGATCAGGCTGGCGACATAGACGGTGATCAGCAGACCGAGCTGGCTGGGTGGACGAGCGAGGCTTTCGCCGATGCCGGGCAGTGCCGTCACCACGACATTCTGATCGAGGCTGGTCATGAACACGCCGCAGGCGACCGTCAGCGGCAGCAGGAGTAAGGCTCTGGCCGACACATCGGCGCGATCCGTGGCGCCGGCGGATATTTCAGCAGTCATGGGGAGATTCGAACCAAACGAATGCGCCGACTCTGAGACGGGATTTTCATGTCCCTTTGACCGGTTGGACGGCCACGTTTTGACATCATGGGCGCCCGCGGCGGGATTCTCTAGCGGCAGAACCGGCTGGCCTTGAGGCCAGAAGCCGCGACTAAGCGGCGGTCCGGCCACATCATCTATTGCACTTCGTAACCGACTTCCTCGCTGGCATGGCAAAGCGCCTTCCAGAACGAACGCGCGAAGGAGCGGAAGACATAGATGTCGAACTGATCGGCGCCGGTGCGCTGGATCTGGGCGAAGACATCGTGGTGGGCAGTCGAGCGGCCCGCGCCTATGGGGAAGGCCGGCAGTGCGAAATCGATGGCGAAGAACTTCGCCAGCACCCATTCGGCCTTCGGACCGGCAAGGCGAATCGCCGTGCGGCCATGCGACAGGTCCGTCACCGTGCCGATGTCCGGCATCACCACCTTGGCAAAGGCCGCGGCCAGCCCTTCGGCCTCATCGACAACCGTGAACTTTCCTGGCGCGAAGCCGAATACCGATTTCACGCCGTTACTCAGACCGCCGCCGGCGCCATCAGGCAGCGCAAGCCCGGTGACGGCGTCGATGGCTGCCATCAGTCTCTTCTCCTCGCCCGGCCATGCGGCGAGCTGCACGATCGAGCCCGGGCTCGTTTCGGTCAGGAGGATCTCGACGCCATGTTCGAAATTGCCATGCGAGCCGACGTGAAACTCCGGCTCGAGGGGGGATTGGCGCTCAACCATGCATGCGGGTCCCTTCCGGATCGTAGAAATGGTTGGAGACGATCTCCACCGGCCCGAAGCGGTTGCGCAGGGGATCGGAGACGTGGGCACGCGTGCCGTGCCTGGCCTTGCCGCCCTTGACCAGCGCCAGTGCGATATGCTTGCCGAGCGCCGGCGAGTAGCAACAGGCGGTGATGTGGCCGATCGAGCCGTGCGGATTGGCTTCGTCGATCTCCTCGACAATGTGCGAACCGCCATTGAGCGCCCGGTTGTCGAGCGCGATCAGGCCGACCAATTCCAGACGGTCGGACGCGACGAGGCCTTCACGGTCCATCATCGCCGATCCGATGAACGGTTTCTTCTTCGACAACGTCCAGTCGAGATGCAGGTCGCGCGCCGTGGTGCGGCCGTCGATCTCGGCGCCGGTGACATGGCCCTTCTCGATGCGCATCGTGCCCAGCGCCTCGAGCCCGTAGGTGACCAGCCCGAACGGCTTGCCGGCCTCGATCAGCGCCTCCCAGACCTGCGTGCCGTGGCCGGCGCCGCAATAGACCTCGAAGGCCATTTCACCGGAGAAAGATAGCCGGCAAATCATCACCGGCACGCCTGCTATCTCGCCGTGGACGATGCCCATGAAAGGCAAGGCGGCGTTGTCGACCGATGTGCCGGTGACGCAGGCGGCCAGAATCTGCCGGGCCTTCGGCCCGCCGATCGCAGCGCCGGCCCATTCGTCGGTCACCGAGGTGACGTGGACCTTCAGTTCCGGCCAGATCACATCGAGGAAATACTCCAGATGCTGCATCACCTTACCGGCATTGGCCGTCGTGGTTATCATCAGGAAATCCTGTTCGCCGAGCCGCCAGGTGGTACCGTCGTCGAAGGCAAAACCATCCTCGCGCAGCATCAGCCCGTAGCGGGCCTTGCCGACGGCGAGCGTCGAGAACATGTTGGTGTAGACGCGGTCGAGGAACGCGGCGGCGTCGGGGCCCTGGACCGCGATCTTGCCCAGCGTCGAGACGTCGACGATGCCGGCGCTTTCGCGCGTCGCCCTGGCCTCGCGCACATAGGCCTGCTCGACCGTTTCGCCTGAAAGCCCGTAGATCATCGGCCGGTACCAGAGGCCGGCGGAATAGAGGGTTGCGCCATTTTCGACATGCCAGTCGTGCATCGGCGTCAGCCGTTCGGGCTTCAGGTCGCCAAAGCGCTCCGCCGCCAGCGAACCGATCGAGACCGGCGCGAAGGGCGGCCGGAAACGGGTCGTGCCGACTTCCGGGATCGGCTTGCCCAGCGCCTCGGCCATGATAGCGAGGCCGGGAACGTTGGAGCTCTTGCCTTGGTCGGTCGCCATGCCAAGCGTGGTGTAGCGCTTAAGATGCTCGACCGAGACAAAGCCTTCGCGATGCGCCAGCCGGACATCCTCCGCCGTCACGTCGTGCTGGAAGTCGACAAAGCTCTTGCCCCTGGCCCTGATCTCGAACACCGGCGCCGGATCGGGGTCGCCGGGTACGGCTTCGACAGAGGGCAAGGCCGCCGGAGTGCCGGTTCCACCGGCTGCCGCGAGGCCGGCGGCGCGGCCTTCGGCGATCGCCTCGACGGTGGAAAAACTGCCGGTGAAGGCGCCGGCTCCGGTCCACTGCTGTGTTGGCCACTGCTGTGTCGGCGATTGCTGCGTTGGCTTCGGCGGCAGGAAGGCTTGCCGCGCGGCATCCCATTCCGCTTTCGCACCGGCCTGGCTGGCCAGATGGATGGTCGGCGACCAGCCGCCCGACATCAGCAGGCAGTCGGCATGGATGCTGCGCGCATCGCCGGTGAGCGCGCCGGTAACCATGTCGAAGCGCTGAACCTTGATGCCTGACAGCGCCTTGCCGCCCTCGGTGGCGACGACGGCGTGGCCGGTAAAGATTTCGGCCTCGGCTTCCGTGGCGAGGCTGCGCATCTCAGCCGAAAGTTCGGGCCTGACGTCGACGACGGCAACGATCGCGGCCCCCGCTTTCTTCAGGGCGACGGCAGCGCGATAGGCGCTGTCATTGTTGGTGAACAGCGCGATCCGCTCGCCCGGCAGTACGCCGAATTCGTTGGCATAGCGTTGCGCCGCATGCGCCAGCATCACGCCCGGCCTGTCATTGCCCGGGAAAACCAATGGGCGCTCGAAGGCGCCGGTGGCCAGCACCACGGATTTGGGGCGGATCGCCCAATAGCGATGGCGCGGCTCGCCCTTGGCCGGCTGTTCCTTGTGGTCGCTGACCCGCTCGAGCGCGGCAAGCGTGTTGTTGTCGTAGTAGCCCCAGACCGTGGTGCGCGGCAGAAGCCGGACATTGTCCCGGCCTTCAAGCTGGGCAACGGTGCGCCGCACCCAATCGGTTGCCGGCGCGCCGTCGATGGTTTCATCGGACCAGTTGGCCGAACCGCCGAAACGCGGCTCGAGATCGGCCAGGATGACGCGGGCGCCATTATCGGCGGCGGCTTTGGCGGCCATCAGGCCGGCGGGGCCGGAGCCGACCACCAGCACGTCGCAAAAAGCGTTCATACGCTCGTAGCGGGCCGGGTCCTTCGCCGATCCGGCGCTGCCGAGGCCGGCGGCGCGGCGAATGAAGTGCTCGCAGAACATCCAGAAACGCGTGCCCTTCAGCGGGCCGAACACCGGTCCCATGAAGGTCTTGTAGTAGAAGCCGGCCGACAGGATCTTGCCGCCGAGCTGGTTGACGGCATGGATGTCCCAGGCGAGCGACGGGAAGCGGTTCTGGCTGACGGCGACCAGCCCATCATGGATCTCGACCATGGTCGCCGGAATGTTGGGCTCGCGAACCTCGCCTTTCAGCACCGTCACCAGCGCATTGGGTTCCTCGACGCCGGCGGTGAGCAGGCCGCGCGGGCGGTGGTATTTGAACGAGCGCCCGAACAGGGTGACGCCCTTGGCCAGCAGCGCGGACGCCAGCGTGTCGCCGGCATGGCCGGTATAGGCGACGCCGTCGAAGGTGAAGCGGATGGTCTTCAGCCGGTCGATGCGGCCGCCAGTGTCCGTGCGGCGCGGGCTCATGATTTGTCTTCCGCCTTGTGACGCGAGGCCGAACCATGGTCGCCGCGCGCGAAGGCGACGCTCGAAATCTCATGGGTCAGCGTGTTGCGCACGACCCGCAGATGCGCCCGGCAACCGCCGGAATGCTGCCAGATCTCGTTGTGGTCGCCAGCCGGGTTCAGCCGGTCATAGACATAGGCATTCCACGCCTCGAAATTCTGCGAGGCGGGGTCGGGACGCTCGCGGTTGCCGTCACCCTGATAGGTGAACTCGATGACGTCGCGCGGGCCGCAATAGGGACAGGTGATCAGCACGGTATATTCCTGATGAAGCCTTGCTTAATGAAGTCGAGGGTTGGCGCCCTGACCCTTGTCGTCGATCACCAGGCCGCGATGGAAGCGGTCGAGCGTGAAGGCGGCATTGAAGTCGTGCGGTTCGTCCTTGACGATGGTCCAGGCAAAGCACCAGCCTGAGGCCGGCGTCGCCTTGAAGCCGCCATAGCACCAGCCGCAATTGAGATACATGCCGGGCAGGGGGCCGGTGGTGATGATCGGCGAACCGTCCATCGACATGTCGCAGACGCCGCCCCAGGAGCGCAGCATGCGCACGCGGGCGAGACCCGGAAACAGCGCCAGCATCTCGCTCATCACCTCATCGACGATGGGCAGGTTGCCGCGCTGGGCGTAGCTGTTGTAGCCATCGATGTCGCCGCCATAGACAAGGCCGCCCTTGTCGGACTGCGACATGTAGAAATGACCCATGCCGAAGGTCACGACGGTATCGATGAAGGGCTTCAGCGATTCGGTGACGAAGGCCTGCAGCACGTGGCTCTCGATCGGCATCGTCTCGACGCCGGCCAGCTGCATGACGCGTCCGGTGCTGCCGGCCACCGCGACCGCCACCTTCTTGGCCCTGATATCGCCACGCGATGTGGTGACGCCGGTTATGCGGTCGCCGTCGCGCAGGAAGCCGGTGACTTCGCAATTCTCGATGATGTCGACGCCGCGCCGGTCGGCGCCGCGCGCATAGCCCCAGGCCACGGCGTCGTGACGGGCGGTGCCGGCGCGCCGTTGCATCAGGCCGCCGACCACCGGAAACCGCGCCTCATTGGAGATATCGAGCGCCGGGATCAGGCGTTTGATCTCGGCCGGCGTCATCAGTTCGGCATCGACGCCGAGATGGCGCATGGCATTGCCGCGCCTCGCATAGTCGTCGAACTGGGCCGGCGTGTGGGCCAGGTTCAAGCAGCCGCGTTGCGAGAACATGACATTGTAATTGAGTTCGTGCGACAGGTCCTCCCACAGCTTCATCGAGTGTTCGTAGAAGCGTGTGTTGGCCGGCAGCAGATAGTTCGAGCGCACGGCCGTCGTGTTGCGGCCGACATTGCCGGAGCCGAGCCAGCCCTTTTCCAGCACCGCGACATTGGTGATGCCGTGTTCCTTGGCAAGATAATAGGCGGTCGACAGGCCATGCCCGCCGCCACCGATGATGATGACATCATAGGAAGCTTTCGGGTCCGGCTTGCGCCAGGCCGGCTTCCAGTCCTTGTTTCCCTTGAGCGCATTCGCGAGCAGCGAAAAGGCCGAGTACTCTGCCATTATTGTCATCCGGTTCGGGCGATGCGGCAGACTATAGAGCAGGCCGCAAGCGCAAAGCCAATATTGCGCCATTGCCTTTCGACTGGCCGACTCAAGAATCGGCGATCGGGCGGAAACAGGGGGCGGATGCGACAGCTTGCTCCATGATATGGCCGTCTTTATCAAGGACGGGCTCTTCAAATGCCTTTGCCGCCCGTGAGTCGCCAAGAAATCATGCTTTTCCGATTGTTCCGCCTGATTCTGGTCTGCGCGCTTGTCGCATCAGCGCCGCTCGGCGCCATCGCCCAGGTGGCAGGTCAGGCTCCCGCGACGCCAGGGGCCAGCCAGGCTCCCGCGACGCCAGGGGCCGGCCAGGCTCCCGTAGCGCAGAGTGGCAGCCCGGCCCCCCCGGGACTGATCGCCGATCAGCAGAAGATGATCAAGGACCTGACGGCAAAAACCGATGGTCTCGAGAAGAAGATTCAGCAGGACGGTGAGGAGGATTCAAGTCTCGTCGATATCCGCCTGCAGCTTGAGGAACTGTCCCGCGAGTCGCTCAATACCGCGCTTGCCTTCCGCACGCGCCTTGCCGAGATCAACGCCAGAGTTCAGCAACTCGGCCCGGTGTCCGCCGCGGGCCAGCCGCCCGAGCCCGATATCGTGAGCGCCGAACGCCAGGCGCTGACGTCGGAAAAGGCCGAGATCAACGCTGTCATTTCGCAAGCCCAGGCCCTGTCGATCCGCATCAGCGGGCTGATCGACCAGATCGGCAATATGCGCAGCGCGCTGTTCCGCAATCTTTTGACGAAGCGCTATGTGCTGTCGGACGCGCTGAGCCCGCAGGTCTTTTCGGACGCCCGCGACGAGTTCGGCAATTTCTACAAGGCGGTGTCTTCCTGGCTGAGCTTCGCCTTCAAGTTCAAGTTCCAGGCCATTCTTGCGGCGACCTTCGTCGCGCTCGGCTTGGCCCTGGTGCTGCTGGTCGGCGGCAGGCGTCTGTTCGGGCGGGTGTTCGAAGCTGACCCCACTAACGAGGATCCGTCCTATCTCAGCCGCCTCTCGGTTGCCTTCTGGTCGACCCTGCTGCCCACGCTTGCGGTCGGCGCCTTTCTTGGGTCGACGATCTTCTTCTTTAATTATTACAACGTGTTGCGCGGCGATATCGGACTCTTTCTGAATGCGCTGGCGAGCGTCATCGGCGTGGTGTTCTGCGTCAACCGGCTGACCAATGCGGCTCTGTCGCCGCGCCTGCCGAACTGGCGCCTCATTCCGGTCGAAACAGGGCCGGCACGCTGGCTGGTGCGCCTGGCCACGGCAATGGCCGTGGTCATCAGCTTCAACACCTTCCTGTCGATCGTGAACGACAAGATGGGCTCGCCACTGTCGCTGACTATTGCCCGCAGTTTCCTCGCAACCATTATCGTCGGCGTCATCCTGATCCTGATGGCGATGCTGCGGCCGTTCAAGGCGCGCGACGGAAGCTGGCGGCCGTGGCCGGCATGGCTGCGCTACCTGGCGCTGTCACTCGGCCTTTTCACCATCATCGCCGCCTTGCTCGGCTATATCGGCCTTGCGCTGTTCGTCTCGCTGCAGGTCGTGGTCACCGGCACCGCGCTCATTACCGCTTATATCGGCTTCCTGTCGGCGCAGGCGATCGGCGAGGAGGGCGCTTTCGCCAACACCACTGTCGGGCGCTGGCTGTCGGTCAACTCCAGCTATGAAGACACCGCACTCGACCAGCTTGGCCTCGTGGTCAGCGTCGCCATCAATCTGATGATCGTGCTGGTGTTCCTGCCGCTGATCCTGCTGATGTGGGGGTTCCAGCTGGGCGATATCCAGGCCTGGGCCTACAGGCTGGCGACGGGGATCACCATCGGTTCGGTGACGATTTCGCTCACCGGCATCCTCTCCGGTGTCGTCGTCTTCATCATCGGCTATTTCCTGACGCGCTGGTTCCAGGGCTGGCTCGACGGTTCGGTGATGGCGCGCGGCAAGGTCGATACCGGGGTGCGCAACTCGATCCGGCTGGCGGTCGGCTATGCCGGCGTGGCGCTGGCGGCACTCGTCGGCATCTCGGCCGCCGGCATAGATCTCTCCAGCCTGGCGCTGGTCGCCGGCGCTCTTTCCCTTGGTATCGGCTTTGGCTTGCAGAATGTGGTGTCCAACTTCGTTTCCGGCCTCATCCTGCTGGCCGAGCGGCCGTTCAAGGTCGGCGACTGGATCGTCGCCGGCGACGTCAGCGGCACGGTCAAGAAGATCAGCGTCCGCGCCACCGAGATCGAAACCTTCCAGCGGCAGTCGGTGATCCTGCCCAATTCGAACCTGATCAACAACGCTGTCGGCAACTGGACGCACCGCAACAAGCTCGGCCGCATCGACATCAAGATCGGAGTCGCCTATGGCAGCGACGTCAAGCAGGTCCATGCCGTCCTGCTCGAGATCGCGCGCAGCCATCCGCTGGTGCTGAAGAACCCCGAACCTTTCGTGCTGTTTTCCAATTTCGGCGCGGCCGCGCTCGAATTCGAAATCAGGGTTTTCCTGGCCGATGTGATGAATGGCAACATTGTGCAGAACGACGTCCGCTTCGCCGTGCTCGAGAAATTCGACGACCAGCATATCGAAATCCCTTCGACGCCGCGAGCCGTCGTCGAGACCAAGCACGCGAAGGCTTGGCCGATTGACGACGACAAGATCGAAGCCGATTTCATAGAGCAGGAACAGGCGAAGACAGAGGCCGCGGCCGAGGCGAAACGAGCCGCCAAATCAGGACGCAAGGCGCGCAAGCCCGATCCCGACTAGAGCATAATCTGACCTGACGGAATCGCGAGGGATTCCCATCGGCGAGAATATCTGATTCATCATGTCTGCTGGAT